>CAYZZX010000180.1:0-2523 GCA_964483085.1 uncultured Synergistaceae bacterium | reverse complement strand
CGCCCCCGCCTCGTGGAGAACTACGACGGCGGCGACATCGTGCTCAACGAAAAAGACGGGGTCGTCCTCTCCCCTTCGGTCTTTCCCGACCTTCTGAAGTACCGGGGGGAGACCCTGGTGGTTACGGATGGAACGACCCTCCTCGGGGCCGACGATAAGGCGGGGATCGCCGAGATCATGACGGCCCTGGAGTACATGACGGCCAACCCGGAATTCCTCCACGGGGATATCCTCGTGGGCTTTACCCCCGACGAGGAGATCGGCCACGGGGCGAGCCTTCTCGACCTTGAGAAATTCGGCGCCGATCTTGCCTACAACATCGACGGCGGAGCGGTGGGGGAGATCAGCTACGAGAATTTCAACGCCGCCAAGGCGAAGATCGTGATCCACGGCCGGAGCGTCCACCCCGGCAAGTCCAAGGACAAGATGGTCAATTCCATCCTGCTAGGGATGGAGTTGGCCGGTATGTTCCCTCCGGAGGAGACTCCTGCCCATACGGAGAAGTACGAGGGGTTCTTCCATATCCTCGGATTCTCCGGCAACGTGGAGACCACGGAGATGAACTACATCATCCGGGATCATTCCGCCGAAAAGTTCGCTGAGCGCAAAAAAGCCATGGAGTCGGCCGTTGAGACCATCAACAACAAGTACGGCACGGGAAGGGCGGAGCTTGAGATGAGCGACCAGTACTACAACATGCTCGATAAGATCAAGCCCCAGATGCACATCGTCGAGACCGCCCTCGAGGCCATGAGGCAGGTCGGCATCGAACCCAAAATCATCCCCGTCCGGGGAGGAACCGACGGCGCCCAGCTCTCATTCCGGGGGCTGATTACGCCGAATATCTTCGCCGGCGGTCACAACGCCCACGGCAAGCATGAGTTCATCTCCGTTCAGTCCATGGAGAAGGCCGTGGAGGTCATTCTGAAGATCACGGAGCTCTACGCGGGGAAATAGGCGGGGCAGTTTTCGAAAAAACACGGGGGAGGAACCGGTGACGTAAGCCCTCACATTAAAAACATTTACGAGGAAGGCGAACTCATGCCGGAGACAACTGTCAAGAAATACTTGACAGTTCGAACCGAGGGAGATCGCGAAGTAAAGCGTCCGTTGGACTACTACGATCAGGACATGATCATCTCTGTGGGCTAGCGGGTGAAAAGCTTGATTACCACGCGATTCCCTATCTGGGGCACCCAGCGGCTCAAGGAATATGTTGTCAAAGAATTCGTCCTTGATGACGATCGCCTGAAAGAACCCATCTCGAGGATAGCCAGCAATGCATTTTCTGTTCATGACGGATGGCCGGGACGGATACATCGATAAGTCGTTTACCAGGCTGAGAGTAATGGTGAAGTGAGTTCAAGAGCGTGCATAGGAAGCAAGGGTTAAGATGGAAGGGGGAGGGGCCGATTGATCGTACCCTCCCCCCCGACTTCGCCGGGTTTGAATCGAGAAGCCCTGCAAACACTGGATAGCATGTCATCCTGTAAGAACGGTTTTTTAGTTCTACCCAGCTCCGATGCTTGTCTTTTTGAAGAGTTCTACTGCAACCATAATCCTCCGAAGGATGAGATGCCCCTTCTCCCCTTCATAATTTTGATGTGGATTTTCTTCGTCTTTTGCGTAATAATAAAAATTACCTCTCTGGTGAAGGTTTTTGTTGTCGTAGACATAACCCTTTCGCTGTTATCTGAACAGTCCAGAGAGGTTTTTCATTTTTCAAGCTGCGGATTCAGATTTTAGGAGGGCACAGATGAAAAACGTCACTATTGTCTCGCTTACGGGGAAATTTGAGTTGCATGCCCAACAGAGTGAATCAGGGGTGGAATATTGGCTTGCAAGGGATCTGCAGCACTTGTTAGGTTATAGCGACTGGCGCAATTTTAACGCTGTAATTTCCAAGGCAAAAACTGCGTGCGAGGTGAGCGGGCATACCATCGCGGACCATTTTGTTGACGTCACCAAAATGGTGGATTTGGGTTCCGGCAGTCAGCGTGAGATCGATGATGTTATGCTGACCCGCTATGCTTGCTATTTGATTGCCCAGAATGGCGATTCGCGCAAAGAACAAATCGCCTTTGCCCAGACCTATTTTGCAATGCAGACCCGCAAGGCCGAACTGATCGAACAACGTATGCTGGAGTCGGAGCGGATATCCGCCCGACAGAAACTGACTCAGACCGAAAAAGAGCTGTCTGTTGTTATTTACGAACAGACTGGAGGCAACCAGAATTTTGGGCTGATCCGCAGCAAGGGTGATCAGGCGCTGTTTGGAAAAAGTACCCTGCAGATGAAGTCTGTCTGGAAAGTACCGGACACTCGGCCGCTGGCGGATTTTGCCCCGACCATCATCCTCAAGGCCAAGGATTTTTCCACCGAGATCACAATTCACAACGCTCGCGAATACGCTATGGACTCGGAGCAGGCTATTTCCAATGAACACATTACCAACAACCAGGCAGTACGTCAGACACTGCTGAATCGTGGCAGTCGCCCAGAGACCCTTCCTCCAGCCGAGAA
>CAYZZX010000179.1:0-2536 GCA_964483085.1 uncultured Synergistaceae bacterium | reverse complement strand
GTCCCACACGGACCGTTCCTTTATTTTTTTCGGCCCGGAGGGGATCTTTGCGAGGAGAGGCTCCTCTATGGCGCCCCTTCTCAGCCTCACCCCCCGGTCCTCGAGGGAGAGGGTCACCGCGGCGATGATCTCCCCGTCGATCTTCTCTTTTCTCAGCAGGCGGGAGAAGTTGCGCAGGGTAGACTCCTCGGGGACGGGCTCTTTCCAGAGGTCGATCCGGGCGAACTCCCGCATGGCCCGGTTTTCGTAGAGAATTTCCTCAGCTTCCCGGCTGTTCAGGCCGAACCAGTCCTGAAGAAGGTAGATGCGGATCATCTGTTCGAGATCCCGGGGGGGCCGTCCCCTTTCCCCCGAGGGGTAGAAGGGAGCGACTCTTTCGCAGAGCTTTCTCCAGGGGACAATACGTTCCATCTCCTGCAGAAAAGCGCTCCGCCGGGTGGATTTGCGGTACTTCTCAAAGGATTCGGCCTGGGCGAGGCTCAGCTGACGGTCCATGGTCGGCCCTCCGGTTTTTATGGAGATACATGCCTTCTTCCCTTATGATACATCCTTTTTTCCCTTTCGGGAGCAGGGGACGGCTCCCCGGTTATTCCGGAGAGGGGGGTGCCAGGGGGCCGTCTTCCCCTTCGGAAAATGCTCCGGGATTCAGCACAAAGTCGAGCCCTTCCAGAGTGTAATTGAGGACCAGCTCAGGGGGAAAATCCAGCTCGTCGAGGAGCTCTCTGCAGAGGGAGAATTCCCCCACGTCATACCAGATGTGGGCGTCGCTTCCGAGAATAACGGGAACCCCTTCCCGGCGGCAGATATTCAGCATAAGGGCGGCGTTCTTCCGGCCGTTCTGCCTGGCGGAACTGGCGCGGAAGCTGGAGTTGTTGATCTCGAGGGCGACCTTCTCCCTTTTCGCTCCGGAGACAAGTTCTTCGTAGTCGAGGGGGTAGCGATCGTCGTCGGGGTGTCCGATGATCTTCACCCAGGGGTTTTTCATGGCACCCAGAAGGGCACGGGTGTTCTCCTCGGCAGTTCCCGGTGCGATGCAGGGGGTATGAAGACTCGCTATGAGAAAATGAAGTTTCCGGGCGATCCTGTTCTCCACATCGATGGTTCCGTAAAAATCAAGGATGTTCGCTTCGATTCCCCTGCAGATTCGAACTCCGAGGAGGGTCTCCCGGACTACCTTGAGGTTGGTGAAATGAAAAATATGGGAAGCGCCGGGCATTTGCGGAGCGTGGTCGGAAATTCCCAGGGCCGAAAGGCCCCTCTCCCGGGCAGCCTCTATATTTTCCTTCAGCGAGCTGTAGGCGTGCCCGCTGGATATGGTATGGACGTGCAGATCAAAGAGTGGTTTCATGAATTCTTCTCCTTACAAAATTTTCTGGAATACTCCCCCTGTTGTACCTCAATACGGGCATTCCGTCCAGAAGAGGGACAATCTCCGGTGAAATTCAGGATGATTTTTCTTTCTCTATGAGTGACAATATGATGATTAGAGATGAGCGGGGCTTGAGCGCCGCCCTGCAAAAAGGAGGACGAATCATGCTCTTCGTTCGGGAAACATCCATAGGCCCCATAGCCATCGCCGTGGACGATACCCATGTCACCCACCTCCATCTTCCCCGCACCACGGCGGAACTGACCGGCTTCGACGAAGGGGAGACGGACCTTGCGAGGGAGGCCTTCCGGCAGCTTGAGCTCTACCTCGACGGAAGACTGCGGATATTCAACCTCCCCCTCCGTCCGGAGGGAACGCCCTTCATGAGACGGGTCTGGGAGAAGCTGCTCGAAGTCCCCTACGGAAAGACGGCGAGCTACAGGGATATCGCCATAGCCGCGGGAAGCCCCAAGGCCGTCCGGGCCGTAGGGATGGCCAATGCCCGGAACCCCATATCAATCATCATCCCCTGCCACCGGATCATCGGCGCGAGCGGAAAGCTCGTCGGGTACGGCGGAGGGCTTGATCTGAAGACCCGTCTGCTCGAGCTCGAGGCACGGAATGCCGGGTAGCAGGGAAAGTTCCTTCCCCCTCTTCCGCTGCGGCAGGAAAGAACTGGACTATCTGCGGAAAAAGGACAAAAAGCTCGGCCTTGCCATCGACCGCATCGGCCCTCTTGAGCGGGAGATCATTCCGGACCTCTTCACCGCCCTGATCCGCAACATAGTGGCCCAGCAGATTTCGAAGGAGGCCATGGTCACCATCTGGGGGCGGATGAAGGAGCGGTTCGGAGACATCACTCCCGCCAGGTTCGGCCCCCTTCCCCCCGAGGAAATTCAATCCTGCGGCATGTCCATGCGAAAGGCGGAGTACATCTGCGGCGTGAGCCGCGCGGCAGCGGAGGGAACCCTCGACCTCGGGGCTCTTCAGGACCTCCCCGACGAAGAGGTGATCGAACGCCTCTCGTCCCTCCGGGGGGTCGGCCGGTGGACCGCCGAGATGCTGCTTATCTTCTCCATGAAACGCCCCGACGTGCTCAGCTATGGCGACCTGGCCATCCGCAGGGGGATCATGACCCTCTACGGCCACAAGACCCTCGACAGGGAG
>CAYZZX010000178.1:0-2562 GCA_964483085.1 uncultured Synergistaceae bacterium | reverse complement strand
TTAGTCAATTCATTATGACTATCATAGTGTTAACGCTAACGAGCAAGATACCCGCCGTCTACAGCCATAGCTGTGCCTGTTACATAAGAAGACTCATCTGAAGATAGGAAGAGGACAGCATTAGCCACTTCCTCAGGAGAGCCCATACGCCCGAGAGCAACGCCGCTGATATTGGCGAGACGAGCGGCATCCGGATCCGGTGCGCGATCCCATGCCTGACGAGCAAATTCCGTATCAATAGGACCGGGGCAGACGCAATTAACTCTGATATCATCCGCCGCCAGCAAGAGAGCCAGAGATTTTGTCAGGGTAACTATGCCGCCCTTCGTTGCAGAATATACGGGGCTCATGGGGGAGCCGACTTTTCCGGAAATTGAGGAATCGAAAACAATCGCGCCGCCGCCTGTCTTTCTCATTTCCTCGACAGCGTACTTAGCGCTGAAGAAGCAGCTCTTCAGGTTCACGGCAACTGCCTCATCCCATTCCTCTTCAGCAACTTCATCCAGACCTCCGGGACCCGGCATGCCGGCATTGCTGAAGAGTATATCCAGCCTTCCGTAGCTTTCCACCGCTGTCTTTATCATATTCTGCAAATCCGCGAGCTTAGAAACATCTGCATGGACCAAAATTGCTTCTCCACCCGCTTCTTTAATCAGCCTTACCGTCTCTTCGCCTTTGCTAAGTGTCCTTACTGCCACTACAACCTTTGCGCCGTTCTTAGCATAAAGGCAGGCGGCTGCTTTTCCTATGCCCGCTCCTGCGCCTGAAACCACAGCAACTTTACCAGCTAAATTCAAGTTCATCTTCAGTGCCTGTTAATCCTTAATTTCCTTCGTTATGGGCCAACCGAGGCCAAGGCTCACAGCTGACTTTCCGGCAGCTCCGCCGACTACCGCGATATCAAAATAGCCGAAGTCTCTTACCATCGGAACCATCGTATCATCAGATGCATTGAGCAGCCATCTGTATCCAGGAAGTACGATCTTGCTTTCAATGCGCGGGATAACCAGATGTTTGAACTGTCCCCACTTACGGCGGCAGTGGGCGTAGAGATACTGCTTGACGTCGAACTTTGACCAGCCTGCGTTGGCAATCATTCTGGCGTGGTCAGGAGCAAGAAGCAATGCTACCTTCATGCGCGGTGGTGTTATGTAGCCCAGCCATGAACGCGCACCGAGCCAGCCCATTGAGTCTATTGAGGAAGCGAAGGTACGAAGAAGAGTTTCCGGCGTGTCGCTCTCCATATCCTCTATTTCCATGAGCGACTGGCACGGAATTGCCGTAACGCAATTCGAGCCCGGCTTGAATCCCTTTTCGACGCTGAAGGGCTCCCATGGGTTTTCAGCTTCATTTTCAGCTGCGCAGAAGCTGTATTTGATTGGAGAGCCGATCGTATCCATATCGCGTATACGGGCATATGTAAAGCCGATATTCATCATGCAGAGGCGCACTGCTCTTCCGATTGCCGTATTTGCCGCCGAATTTCTGCCGGGGCCAAAACAGCATGCCTCGGCGTTCATCCCTATTTGTTTGGCAATAGGTCCGTTTACAAGCAGTATCGGGGCGTGAGCGCCGGTGGACTGAGCTAGGATGGTCAAAACAAACTCCTCTACATCCATAGCTTCAATTATAGATATCAATATAGGTAGATGCGCGGGCTCGCAGCCGGCCATAACGCAGTTGGCTGCAATTTTTTCTACTGTAGCCAGCCCCATGCCGGGCTGCATTTTAAGGATAACTTCATGACGACCGCGTTTCGTGCCAGTCAGCATGCGGTTAACAGCTTCCTCGGTGGGCGGAACTATCGGGAATCCGTCTCCCCAGCCGTGGTTAATGAAATAACGGTTGAGGTTGTAGCCCCAATCAAAATAATCTTCTCCCTCAATGATTATACGCTCCGGTTCGACTGAATGTTCCAGAGGAACTTCTTTTACCGGCTTGTCTGATGAAGCAACCTCTACGTTTTTTTTCTTCGGGGGGAAAAGAAGCTCGCCTTCGTGAGTCAAAGCGTAAACTACGCTGTCATAGAGCGCCTCTCCGGTCTGAGCAACTTCTTCCTCAGGCATCTCGGTGAAGGGATGAGGCATTATCACTCTGCGTGCTTTCGCCAGTCCTCTGGTTTTGAATTCTGATGCATTAATCGGAACAAATCCTTTGGCTACAATTCCTACGGTCGGAAGACCCATTCTTTCTAGGGAGCTTACGTCACGCGTAAGCCATGCTGTGCAGGATCCTCAGTCTCCTGTGGTAGCGATGGCCGCTTCGCACCCCGCCGCAATTACTCTGTCATATACCTCATCACCATGAGGCCAGCCCTGAGTAAATAATTCGGACTCAACGTTATACTCTTTTTTCAAGCGAGCCGCTATTGCTTTTAATGCTATGTCGCCTTTCGCCTTGCCATTCCACCATAACGCGATCTTCTTTCCTTCAAGGCTAGTCAAACTAGCCGCTGGCGTTATATTCTTTGATTCAACCTTAGCCACAGGATTCACTATTCTCACTGAGACATTCTGCGCGTTTTCTGTTGACATACCTTACACCTCCTTGAAGTATCAATGA
>CAYZZX010000177.1:0-2620 GCA_964483085.1 uncultured Synergistaceae bacterium | reverse complement strand
AATGAAAGACACGTACATGTATCCTGCTATTTTTACGGCGGATGCCGATGGATACGCAGTTGAGTTCCCTGATCTTCCCGGATGCGCAACCTGTGCCGACACAGAAGAAGAGGCACTGAAAAGCGCCCGGGAGGTTTTATCATGGCATCTTTGGGACAGAGAAAGGAGCGGCGAGTCGATTCCCGAACCGACACCGGTCAAGACCCTCGCTGAGCGCCTGGACGCTGAGGAATACATCGTCGTTGTGGACGTCTTCATGCCCGCCTACCGCTACGCCAGAGAAAACAAGGCGACGAAGGTCACCACCACGATCCCCCTGTGGATGAAAACAGAGGCGGATCATCGAAAGCTGAACTATTCCGACCTGCTGAAAGAGGCCATCCGGGAGAAACTGGGTGACCTTCCCCGGATTTGACGGACACTATGCGACCATTGCCGCGTTTCCTGAAAAACTTCATACTGAAAACCCTCTGTGCTCTGCTGGTTCTGGCCTCCCTTGCTCTGGGGGCCGAGGGCAGGGAGACTGCGAAGTACATCTTTCTCTTCATCGGCGACGGCATGGGGGAGGCCCAGGTCAGGGCCGCGGAGCTGTACTCCTCTGCCGCCGGTGAGGGAAAACTCGCCTTCAGCGCCTTCCCCGTCCGGGGGAGTATCACCACGGCCTCGGCAAACGCCGCCGTGACCGATTCGGCAGCGGCCGGGACCGCCCTTGCCTCAGGGTACAAGACGAAGAACGGCGTTCTCAACATGGACTCGTCCATGACAGAACGGTATATACCCCTCTCCGTGACGGCCCGGAACAGGGGTATGAAGGTCGGCATCGTCACATCCTCCTTCCTGAATGACGCCACACCGGCCGCCTTCTACGCCTGCAGCCCCTCCCGGACCGACTATTACGAAATCGGCGAAGAGCTCGTCCGCAGCGGATTCGACTATTTCGCCGGAGGGGGCATCACCCGGCGGAAGGGGCGCAAGGGAAATCTCAGAGACCTTTACGACCTCGCCGGGGAGAAGGGGTACAGGGTACTCCGCACCCCGGGCGAGCTTTTCTCGGCGGCGCCGGGAGCCAGGGTCATCGCCCCCGGGTCGCCGGGAGCCCTGCCCTACGAAATGGACCGCCCGGCGAAAAGCCTCTCCCTTGCGGCATATACCAGGCAGGGGATAGCCTTGCTCGACAATCCGAAGGGTTTCTTTATGATGGTTGAGGGAGGAATCATCGACTGGGCCTGCCACCGGAACGACGCCGCAGCCACCGTTCATGATCTGGCAGCCTTCGACGCCGCAGTGAAGGAAGCCCTTCTCTTCGCCGAGGGGCGCTCCGGAGAGGCCCTTATCGTCGTACTGGCAGATCACGAGACCGGCGGTATGACCGTCGACGGAGAAAAGGCGGCGAAGGATATTTTCGCGGTCCTCTCCGCCCAGAGAAAGTCCTCCGAGGCCTTTGGCCGGGGGGTCGCAGAATTCCGCAAGGGAGCAGGGAGGATCTTCGAGAGAATGCTGCCCCTCATAGCGGAATCCTTCGGCCTCCATGCCACGTCAGGCGGGAAGGGAAATTCCGCCCTCGTCCTCTCGGCCGCCGAACTGGACGAGCTCCGGGAGGCCTTCGTCCAGAGCATGCTCCCCAAAGAGCAGCGCAAGAAGGACAGAGAGTACCTTCGCCGCTACGGTCCTTACGAGCCCCTCTCCACCGCCGCCGTCCGCATCCTTGGCAGGCGGGCCGGAATCGACTGGTCGACCTTCGGCCACACCGGAGCTCCTGTCCCCGTCTTCGCATGGGGGGCCGGCGCGGAACTCTTTGCAGGGGAGTACGACAACACCGATATTGCCCGGAAGATCCTGTCCCTCCTTCCTTAAGCAGAAAACAGAAAAGCAGGCGGTCATCTCAGAGAATCCCGCATGAGGCAAGTTCACCGAACTGAAATTTACGTAATTGAGATGGGGGCTTCTTTTTTAACGGGGTTAATTGGAAAAATTCAACACTCCTCGGGAGAGAAAATGATACAATTCCGGGCGGAGCCGACCATGTGGCCCGGGCCGCGGAAGATATCCCTCTGGATATCGCGGTAAATCCGCAGGGACTCTTTTCAGTCAAAACAAAGGGAGTGTAATGTCTTTATGAAGATCAACGAACAGCTTCTTAACGAATTTTATGAAAATCTCGATGAGCGCTCCCGCGAGAGCCTCGACGCCTCCGCAGAGAAGATCGTCGAGGCCAAGAGGCGCGGCGGAAGAGTCGTCGTCGCCACGGGGAGCGGCCCCAATATTCATGAAGGGGTCACCACTCTCATTGCCGAACTGATGGAGAAGGGGATCATCGACGGCGTCACCACCAGCTCCGCGGTCATCGGACACGAGATGGGCGGCGCCCTCGACCTCGTCAAGATGTGCAGCGCCTCTGCTCTGGGCTTCGAAGAGCGCTTCATGCCCCGCGGCGATGTCTTCGAATTCACCCAGCTCGACGAGGAGCAGCTGGAGGCCCTTCGGAAGGAGATGGTCCTCGACGAGGAACTTCTCGCCAGGGGGCAGCGCGCGGAGGGGCGTTTCGTTCTCAAGGCCGCCGGAAATATGGCCTACCCCATGGGGCTTCGGAACGAGACTCTGGCCGGTGAAATACTGGTCC
>CAYZZX010000176.1:0-2623 GCA_964483085.1 uncultured Synergistaceae bacterium | reverse complement strand
GGGGTGGTAATATATTTAAGATGTGGGCTTTTTGTAGTTGATGAAAAAGGCATATGTATATTCTTGAGCATGCTGGGCCAGTCCGCTGGATGATGATGGTCCACCATTCTGGACCATGCTGGGCCATTTTCTTTAAATAGAAAGAAGGAGAGTTAAATTACTCTAACTCTCCTCCAGTTACAGTTTTTAATGCAGTAATGTTATTTTTGTAATTGCAACACATAAATAACTTACTATGGCAGGAAAACTGATAACTATGAGCAAAGTAAAACAAATTTTACAACAAATCGACCATGGTCTCACTCAAAGAGAGATATCCAGACGGTTATGTGTCGACAGAAAAACTGTCGCCCTTTATCTTAAAAAGAGAAAGTTAATTTCTTTAACCACACAGGAGATACTCTCGCTCCCCGATGTTGAAGCAGAGGCTTTATTTAAAGCAGATATTCCTGTTGTAGATGATAAAGAGGAATACCAGTACTTAGAATCTCTTTTCCTTTATTTTAAAAAAGAGATAAAAAAACATCGAGTTACCAAATTCACCTTGTGGCAGGAATACCGTAATAAATCACCCAATGGCTACAGTTACTCTCAAATGTGTTATCACTATCGCCAATGGCTTAAAAGAGACAATGTATCTATGCACATGGAGCATGCCTATGGAGAAGAGTTGTATATAGATTATACTGGGCGTAAGATCTCTTATTACAACACTGTGTTAAAGAGACAAGTGAAGGAAGAGGTTCTAATTTGTTTACTTGGAGGGAGCAATTATTTTTATGTAGAAGCCATGCATAGCCAAAAGATGGAAGATTATATTAGTGGAGTAGCTAATGCTATCCATTTTTTTGGAGGCGTTCCAAGAACCCTTATTTTGGACAATCTAAAATCGGGCGTAATCTTAGCGAGCAAACATCAAGCAACCATCAATGACTCTTTTCTTTCTATGGCAAATCACTATGGCGCTATTGTAGATCCCACCAGACCATACGCTCCTACAGACAAATCACTGGTAGAAGGTGCAGTAAATCTCACTTATAATCGCGTCTTTTCTCCTTTACGTAACGCATCATTTGACAGCATTACAAGGCTAAACGAGTCCATAAAAGAACTAGTAGTTAAGGCAAATTCAATTAATTTTCAAAATAGAGATTATAGTCGTAAGGATTTATTTGAAAAGCATGAAAAACAAACTCTTAAGCCTATTACTATGGGCCTCTATGAGCCAACAAAATCTTATAAATTAAAGGTAAATATCCAATATCATGTATACTTTAATAAAGACAAACACAGTTATAGTGTTCCTTACATATATGTTGGTAAGCGAGTTAAAGCTGTAGTAACCAAGAACACCATCTCTTTTTATTATAATTATTCCCAAATAGCAACACATCTAAGGAGCAGTAATGAGAATAAATTCACTACCAAAAATGAGCATATGCCACCACACCATAGATATGTTAAAGAGTGGGAGCCGGCTGTGGCATACGAATGGGCAAGAAAAATAGACCCTAATGTAGAAGAGTTTGTTTCGAAAATGCTATCAGGCAATACTTACTATCATAAAGCGAGAAAGATGTATGATGGGGTTGTAAGTATCAGTAGGAAACATGGCAACACAAGACTTATAAATGCATGTAAAAGAGCTTTATTCTATAAAACCTATGACTATACTAATCTTAAAAACATAATTGCAAATAACCTAGATTTATTGGACTGCGAAAAAAGGCTACCAAAGAAAAAAATACCTTTACACGCCAATATCAGAGGAGCTAATTATTACAAATAAAATTGAATTATGGACAGCAATAATATACTAGATAAAATGAGCTTTTTAAGATTAGAAGGCATGCATAGCCTCTATAAGAGCATGTCGGAATCAAATCAAACAGAATCAGTTACAAATGAAGAGCTACTTACTCTGCTAATCAATGCAGAATGGGATTACAAAGAAAACAATAAGATAGACAGAGCTCTTAAAGAGGCTAAATTTAGGTACCAAGCAAATATAGAAAACATTAGATATGACGATGAGAGAAAATTAGACAAATCGTTAATAATAAGACTGTCGGAATGTAGTTATATAAAGCAGGCCAAAAGTATACTAATAACGGGTTTAACGGGTTCTGGTAAGAGCTATCTCTCTTGTGCTTTAGGACACCAGGCGTGTTATAGAGGGTACAAGGTAGCTTACTACAATGCTCAAAAATTATTTGCCATCTTAAAAAACTCAAAAGCAGATGGCACTTATTATAAGTTACTTAATAAAATAGCTAAACGAGATCTTTTGATCATTGATGACTTTGGGTTACAAGTATTAGATGATATGGATCGTCTGGCTCTATTAGAAATAATGGAAGATAGATATGGATTAAAATCTACTCTAGTTAGTTCGCAACTGCCTGTAAAAGTGTGGTATGACATAATAGGAGAAAGTTCCGTTGCCGATGCAATACTCGATAGACTTGTTAGTGGAGCTTTCAGATTAGAATTAAAAGTTAAAAAATCACTCAGAGAAGAGTCTTAATATTATAAAATTTTATGCAAATTTGCCATCGAAGTAAGAAACTGTGACTGGCCCAGCATCATCCAGTAGCGTGGTCCTGCATTAACAGAATACACA
>CAYZZX010000175.1:0-2676 GCA_964483085.1 uncultured Synergistaceae bacterium | reverse complement strand
TGACCGCCATGGGGGGAGTGATCATCCCCACGGAGGTATTCACCACCATGATGATCCCCAGCATGAGGGGGTCCATGCCGATGGCGGCGGTGATGGGCAGAAGAAGGGGCGCCATGAGCAGGATAATGGCCTGGGTCTCGAGGAAGACCCCCAGGAAGAGCAGGATCAGGTTGATCATGGTGATGAGGATGAAGGGCGTGGAGGAGACGGAGACGATCCAGGCGGCGATCTTCGACGAAACCTGGCTCACCGTGATGAGCCACGACATGGACTGGGAGGTGGCGATGACGAAGAAGACCACGGAGGTGCTGATTCCGGCGTTGATGATGACGGTCTTCATGGTCTTCAGATCGAGCTCCCTGAAAATCAGCACGCTCACGAGAAAGCTGTAGACCACCGCTACGGCTCCCGCCTCAGTGGGTGTGAAGACCCCCCCGTAGATCCCCCCGAGGATGATCACCGGCATGATGATGGCGAGGATCGACTCCCGGAGGGCCGTGAAGAATTCGGACCCCGTCCGGGCGGGTTCCTTGGGTATATCCATACGGATGGACTGGAAGATCACCACGAAGCTGAGGACGAGGGCGATGATCAGACCGGGGATGAACCCCGCGAGGAAGAGGTCCCCTATGGAGACCCCCGCCACGACGCCGAAGGTGATCATGGGGATGGAGGGGGGGATGACCACCCCGAGGGTGCCCCCCGCTGCGGCGATGGCCGCTGCGAAGGCGGGAGGATACCCCTTCTTGATCATGGAGGGGACCATGATCCCTCCGATGGCCGCCACCGTGGCGGGGTTTGAGCCGCTGATGGCGCCGAAGAAGGCGCTTGCGAGGACGGTGATCAGTCCGAGCCCTCCCCGGAAGCCCCCCACCATCACCGAGGCGAGGCGGACGAGCCGACGGGAGATGCCTCCGTGTTCCATCAGCCCTCCGGCCAGCATGAAGAAGGGGATGGCCATGAAGGGGAAGGAGTCGGCGGAGGTGAACATCCTCTGGGCAACCACTACGGGGTTCAGGGGGAGGTTGCTTAGGGTGATCCCCGCGATGGAGGCGAGCCCGATGCTCACTCCCACGGGGATATTGAGAAAAATAAGGATGATGAGAAGGGAGAACATGATGATTGCCATGCTATTGCACCTCCGAAGGGGAAGAAGCCTCAGCCCGGAGTTCCGCGATGGTCCCTCTGTACCCCTGGAAGGCCCGGAGGCCCACGAGGAACATCCCCAGGGGGACGGCGGAATAGGGGATCCACATGGGGATGAAGAGGGCCGGAGTGGTCTGCCCCATGGACATCTGGTGGAGGATGAGCTGGCGGTAATAATACATGATCATGAGGGCGAAGCTCACGATGACGGCAACCCGGAAGGTTTCAAGGAAAATCTGGACCCGAAGGTTTTTGATAAGGCCTGTGAAAAAATTGACCCCCACATGGGCCCCCTTTTTCATGGCGAGGCCGGCCCCTATGTAGGCCATGAAGACCATGATGTACCGAGCCACCTCCTCCCCCCAGAACATGGGGAAAAGGTTGAAATACCGGGCCAGGGTAGCGGTGAAGACAACAAGCACCATAAGGGGAAAGAGAATCAGCAGCACGTACTCCTCGAAGTGATTCAAAAAGTTTCGCATAAAGACACCCCCGAAAATGTTCTTAAAAAAAGAACTCCGGAATGTCAGAGACGTTCCGGAGTTCATTGCCGATGCTCTTATTTCTGGGCGTCGATGAGCTTCTGAATGGCCTCTTTACCCACTTTTTCTTCGAATTCCTTGTAGACGGGCTGGACCGCCTCGAAGAATTTCGCCTTATCGGGCACGGTCACTTCCATTCCCTGTTCTTTCAGACTGTCCACGAGCTTCTGTTCATTTTCCATGCTGTATTCCCGCTCCCATTTCCGGGCCTTCAGTTCCGCCTCGGTGAAGATCTTCCGCTGTTCATCCGTCAGCTTCTTCTCCCAGAAATCCTTGTTGATCAGGAGAATTGCGGGGGCATAGAAGTGCCCCGTGAGAGAAAGGTACTTTTGAACTTCGGCAAATTTTGACGTGGAGATGATGATCAGGGGATTCTCCTGTCCATCCACTGTCCCCTGCTGAAGGGCGGTGAAGAGCTCTCCGAAGGGCATAGGCACCGGGTAGGCTCCCAGGGTCTTGAAGGTCCCCACGTGGATGGGGTTCTCCATGAGGCGAATCTTCAGTCCGTCGAGGTCTTCGGGCACGGCAACGGCCTTCTTAGAGTTCGTGAGCATCCGGAAGCCGTTCTCCCAGATGCCGAGGGCGACCATCCCCTTTGAAAGGACGGAGTCGAGGATCTTCTTTCCCTCGGGGCCGTCCATCCAGGCATAGGCCTTCTGCCGGTCCTGGATGATGAAGGGGAGGTCGAAGACGAGAAAAGCGTTCGTGAAATTCGCAAGGGGAGCGGAGGAGATCAGGGTCATCTCCAGGGTTCCCATGGAGACCCCTTCGATGGCGTCCCGTTCGGAACCGAGCTGAGAAGAGTGGAATATCTGCAGCTCGATCTCGCCTTTCGTGGCTTCGTTCAGAAGCTGTCCAAGATGCTCAAGCCCCTTGTTGTAGTGGGAATCGGGCGCGATGGTGTGGGCGACACGGACGACAATCTTATCGGCGGCAAAGGCGCTTCCGGCGGCGAGAAGGAGCAGGCAGAGAACGAAAAGGGAAAGCC
>CAYZZX010000174.1:0-2678 GCA_964483085.1 uncultured Synergistaceae bacterium | reverse complement strand
AGAACCTCTCTCGTGGCTATCTTCACTCTCTCCGATGGAGCCTCCGCAGAGGTGGAATCTGTTCCTCAAATCAGTGGTAGTACTGAAAATAACTTTACCAACCCTGTGATCTACACCGTCAAGGCTGAAGATGAAACCCTTCAAGCATGGGTTGTCACGGTCACGAACGCAGCGGCTCCAAAGACAGATAGGGACATAACAGCCTACGAAATCGCCGATCAGGTGAGTTCCGAGATCGATAGCACAGCTCATACAGTCGCCGTCACGATGCCTCATAACACCGACAGAACCTCTCTCGTGGCTGTCTTCACTCTCTCCGATGGAGCCTCCGCAGAGGTGGAGTCCGTTACCCAGGTCAGTGGAGCTACAGCAAACGACTTTACCAATCCTGTAACCTACGTCGTCAAGGCTGAAGATGAAACAACTCAGGAATGGGTTGTTACGGTCACCCTTGCGGCGGCCCCAAAATCAGGCAAGGACATAACAGCCTACAAAATCGCCGATCAGGTGGGTTCCAGCATGATCGACAACTCCGCCCATACGGTGACCGTCACGATGCCCTACGGTACCGACAGAGCCTCTCTTGTGGCTAACTTCACTCTCTCCGACGGAGCCTCTGTGACGGTGGGAACTGTTCCTCAAATCAGTGGAACTACTGCAAACAACTTTACCACCCCTGTGATCTACACCGTAAAGGCTGAAGATGAAACCACTCAGGAATGGGTTGTCACGGTACTCCTCACAGCTCCACCAAAGGCAGGCAGAGACATCACAGGATACAAGATCGCCAATCAGGTGAGTTCCAAGATCGATAGCGCTGCTCATACAGTGACCGTCACGATGCCCCATGACACCGATAGATCCTCTCTCGTGGCTCACTTCACACTCTCCGATGGTGCCTCTGCGGTGGTGGGCTCCGCTCCTCAGATCAGTGGAACGACAGCAAATAACTTTACCACCCCTGTGATCTACACCGTAAAGGCTGAAGATGAAACCACTCAGAACTGGGTTGTCACAGTCATTCTCGCAGCCGCTCCACCAGTTCCTCCGGTTCCACCTCTTCCGCCTGTTCCGCCAGAAGATGTTCGTCCTATCAGGCTGAAAGATGACGATGTGAGTTCAGATAGTGGTGCGAAATCCATGTCAGATCAGGAGACAGCAGATCTAATAAACGATAATGAAGATCTTCTAAAGCTATTCAGCGAAGATAAAGTGGCAGCGATCATAGCAGTAAAACTTGACGAAGATGTTAAGGATATAAAATTCCTTGTCAAAGGAGAGCAACCTAAGAACGTAATCGTTGTTGCGGTCGAATATGAAGGGTCTGTGACAATAACCCCCGTTATAGCTCAGATAAAGAGTGAAGGATCATCAGATAGCATAGAGCAGTTTGACCTCTCTCTTCCTTCTGAACAGATCGACTTACTTATGGCTGGTACGTCAGAAACAACCTTGACGTTCCGCTTTAGAGTGACCACAAAAGAAAGCGTCGTCATGTTCAACGGCAGGAATCTGGTAGCAGAAAAACTTGCCTCAATAGAGGAAGAGGAAGGGTTCTACTTTTTAGTGATCACCTTTTCCAACGACCCGGAGGTTGGCTTAACCTTCGAAGATTTATCCGGATCTTTATTTGGGGTGGAGACGGTAGAATCAATGGAAAAAAAGATTTTTGATAAAATAAACGCAAAGGACTATGCCTATCAGGATCTCGTCAACCTGAGCATACAGAATCACGATGAAAACAACTGGGATGAATATAAAAGCGAGATAGACAAGCTGATCGCTCCAACGAAGGAAGACATCCAAAACGTTGTGAATGCTATCAACAGAGGCGAAGAGATTCCTCGAAACGGAGGATGTTCCCTGGGAATATTTGCTCCGGCGGCAATTCTCTTGATACTGCCGCTGATGCTCCTCAAGAAATAGCGAGTCCGAAACGGGGTCAGGGCTACACGTTTGATAAGCTTGTCAAATGTGTAGCCCTGACCCCGTTTAATTAATGGTTTGAACCGGCTTATTTCTTGACCCTCCTCACTGTATCTTCTATACTATGTTCTGTATGAATTCTGGCTTTTTTCATCCCTTGCCGATTTATTGAACGATTTGTAAAAATTCGGGAGATGGATGCCGCCAAAACAATCCTAAGGGGTGCATCATGACGGACAAAAGGAAAAATCAGCAGGAAGTAGAGCAGCGAAAGCCTGAACAATCAGACGCCGCGTGGCAGGAGTACGATGAGGACGAGATCTCCCTGGGGGATCTTTTCTCTACAATCTGGAGGGCACGGGGCAAGATCATGATCTACTCCCTTGCCGCAGGACTCGTCATACTGGCCCTTATACTGGGAGTGTACTTTTTTCAGGAGAAGGAGTACGTGGCGAAGCAGGAGTTCAGGCTCGAGTTTACGGGAGCCGACCAGAACCAGTATCCCAACGGGATGAAGTTCAGCACGGCGGACATGCTGACCACCGAACTCATCGACAAAATCTACCGGCAGAACGACCTGAAGAGGTACATGAAGTTCTCCGACTTCAAGGCCGGGCTGTCTATCTTCCAGGTGAACGACAGGCTCAGGATGCTCGAGTACGAGTACTCCCAGAAGTTCAGCGAGAAAAACTTGAGTATGGAGAACCGCCAGAGCCTCGAGCAGGAATACCTTGAGAAGAAGAGGGCGCTCA
>CAYZZX010000173.1:0-2681 GCA_964483085.1 uncultured Synergistaceae bacterium | reverse complement strand
CTGCAACGCCTGCGGTCTGTGTCTGCAGCTCTGCCCGACCGGAGCGATCTCGAAGGGGGCGGCCGGCCATGAATAAGAAAAATACCAGCGTCCTGATCGTCGGAGTGGGAGGGCAGGGTATTCTCCTCGCCGGGAAAATCCTCTCCGAGGGGCTGCTTACTTTCGGATACGACGTGAAAATGTCGGAGATCCACGGCATGGCCCAGCGGGGAGGAAGCGTTTCAAGCCACATCCGTTTCGGCGAAAAGGTTTTCTCTCCCGTCATCGACCGGGGGAGGGCAGATCTTATCGTGGCCTTCGAAAAGGTCGAGGCCCTTCGGTGGCTTCCCTGGCTTTCTCCCGAAGGCACCCTTCTCGTGAACAGCGAAGAGATCTATTCCATGCCCGTTATTCTGGGTCGGCAGGTCTATCCGGACCGTCTCGAAGAGGTTTTGCCCTCCCTCGTTTCTTCCGTGAAAGTCCTGGAGGCATCGAAGATCGCAAGGGAGATCGGTGAACCTCGCTCAGCCAACATGGTCTTACTCGGTGCAGCGGTCGGCATTCTGGGGCTGGATGAACGGGAATGGGAGAGTATTCTTGCAAAGTGGCTTCCCGCAAGGGGTGCTGAAAAGAATCAGGAGGCCTTCGCCCGGGGTGTTGCGTCTTTGAAGGCGTAAATGCATAACATAGGATATACTGTGAGCCTGTAAATTTTGACGAAGAGGTGAGGAAGAGTGCCCTCAGAAAAATCAGGCTCGCCGGAATTCTCGAAGAATATTGTCCTGGCGGTGACAGCCCTTACGACGTTTCTTTCGCCCTTCATGCTGTCGGCGGTGAACCTCGCGCTGCCCGCCATTTCCCGGACCTACACCGCAAGCGCCGTGCTGCTGAGCTGGGTTGCCATCTCCTACCTCCTCTCCTCGGCCGTCTTTCTGGTTCCGGCGGGGAAGATGGGGGATATCTGGGGACGAAAATGGATCCTCCTTGTGGGGACCTGGATATTCTTTCTTTCTTCCCTTCTCTGCCCCCTCGCCCCGAACATGCCCCTCTTCCTTCTACTGCGAAGTGTTCAGGGGGTCGGCGGCGCTCTCATGCTCACCATGGGGATGGCCATCCTCACCTCGGTATTTCCTTCCGACCAAAGGGGGAAAGCTCTTGGAGTGAATGTCGCCGCAGTCTACATGGGCTCCTCGGCAGGCCCTTTCATCGGAGGTTTTTTCATCTCGGCCTTCGGGTGGACCTCCATCTTTTACCTCAACGCCCTCCTTGCCGGCCTGGCCATCGGCTTGCTGATGAAATTCGTCCCCTTTGAATGGAAAGAGGGGAGGAGCAAAAGCATCGATATCCCGGGAAGCCTGCTCTACGGCGCCTCCCTCATATCGGTCATGTACGGAGCCTCTATTCTCCCCTCCCTTCAGGGAGGAACCCTTCTGATAGTTGGCGGAGGAGTCTTTCTTCTCTTTCTCCGCAGAATGCTGCAGGCCGAAGACCCCCTCTTCGATGTGCGTCTCTTCACGGGAAACCGGGTCTTCGCTTTTTCAAATATTGCTGCCATGATCAACTATGCCGCCACCTATTCCGTTGCCTTTCTGCTCAGCCTCTATCTTCAGTACATCAAGGGGATGACCCCCTCGGAGGCGGGAATGATTATGATGATCCAGCCCCTCCTTCAGGCTTCTCTTTCCCCCTTCGCCGGGCGTCTCTCCGACCGGATTGAGCCGGGAATTCTGGCCTCGGCGGGGATGTTCTCAACAGGCCTGGGTCTCGCCCTCTTCGCCTTCCTGGGATGGAAGACACCCATGGGGCTGATTGTCTCGGCTCTCGTGCTTCTTGGAGTGGGGTTCGCCTTTTTCTCATCGCCGAACATCAACGCCATCATGGGGTCCGTGCCGGCACGATTTTACGGCGTTGCCTCCGGCTCAGTGGGGACCATGCGTGTGCTGGGGCAGATGTCGAGCATGGCGGTGATCACCATCATCTTCGCCTCCCTCCTGGGGAAGGAGTCCGTGACACCCGAGGTTTACGCCGTTTTTCTCACGGCAGTGCGGATCTGTTTTTCCATCTCCGCGGCAGTCTGTTTCATCGGAGTCTTTTTCTCATGGTTCCGGGGAAGCCTTCATGAAAGAAAGGAGACGCCGGAAGGGATCTGAAACCGCCGGATTTTTTTGATTATAATTCTCTTTTGGTATACTATAGAAAACTGATAGTTCCATAAGAGAGGGGAGACGAACAGACATGATCGACTTTTCGCAGGGAAGTTCCTACGATCAGTATCTGCTCGGGGGGTACGAGGAGGAGCGGGAGAGGCAGCTCAAGGCCCTCGAGCTTACCGCCTATTCTCCGGAGTTCGAAGATGCGGTCCGCAGGGTGAACAGGCCTGTCAGGGTCGCTGCCTTCGCGGAGATCTACTGCCCCGACACGGTGGTTGCCATGCCCTTCGTCCGCAGGATGAACGAGCTGAACCCCCGGATCGAACTTTTCATCTTCGAGCGGACGCCCTATGAAGATATCCTTCAGGAATATACTGGCACGGTACGGATCCCCACGCTGCTCTTCTTCGGCCCGGACTGTACGCTTCTCGGCAGTTATGTGGAACACCCTGCGGCGCTGAAGCGGCAGATGGAGCAGGACCCCGAAGGAAAAAACAGAATGGTTCTCGACCTGCGCCGGGGAAAGTACAACGATCTGATTCAGGAGGAGCT
>CAYZZX010000172.1:0-2709 GCA_964483085.1 uncultured Synergistaceae bacterium | reverse complement strand
ATGCTGGCGTTTATGATGGGGGTTATGTTCCTCTCGTTTGCGATGCTCTTTGATACGGTCGCAGAGAGACAGGGTTACGGGTGGTACTGAGGATGAAAATACTAGTCAGTATTAGCCACCCTGCCCGGGTACACTATCTCAAAAAGTTGCACCCGGGAAAGGGATGTGGCGTTCATAAAACACCTCGTAACAGCCAAGATGAGGGGTTGTGTTGTTGATGAACTATGACAGTTATGCAATTGGCATTATAGAGATCATGGAGGATTAAAATGAACGAAGAAATAAGCGTTGGCGTTGTTGGGATGGGGAAAATGGGCATTATGCATGCCGGGATCCTCAATAACCTAAACGGTGTATCAGTTAAGGCAGTAGCAGATACGCAAAAGTTAATCACCCACTTTATTGAGAATCAGCTCACAGGAATCAATGTCTATGATAACTACGAGGAGATGCTCTCAAAAGAAGATTTAGATGTCGTATACATAACTACGCCAACGTCATTGCACCCAAGAGTCGCAGTGAATTGCGTTAACAATGGCATTCCGTTTTTTGTTGAAAAACCCCTGGGCATTAATACGGAAAGTTGTGCCCCGCTGTTAGAGTTGCTCCAGGAGACATATGTTACAAATATGATAGGTTACTCAAAACGTTTTGTTAGCACATTTAAAATGGCAAAACAGATTATTGACAATAAAGAACTGGGAGAAATGATCTATTTTAACTCAACAATGTATGTATCCCAGCTATTTTCAAGGGGCAGAGGGTGGAGATATGATAAAGGGATAAGTGGAGGAGGCGTCTTAAATACCTTAGGGACGCATTTGATAGATCTGCTTCTGTGGTTCTTTGGCGATTATTCGTATGTCCAGGGGGGAACAAAGCGTTACTATTCTTCAGATGTAGAAGATTTTGCACATGCATATATCGCATTTAATAGCGGTATCGAAGGGACAATCGATACTTCATGGAGCGTTCGGAATTATCGACTACCAGAAATTAAAATTGAAGTACATTGTTCCAGAGGCATGTTTGTTGTCACTGATGACTACATAAAAATATTCACTGATGCCGATAATGCTTGGAAAGAGTATTATAAACAAGATTTTGTCAGTGGAGTGGATTTTGACCTTGGGGGGCCAGAGTACACGATGGAAGATAAGCACATGGTCGAGTGTGTAAAGAAAAACGTGAAAACAGATCTTGATGTTTTCGAAGGTTTTGCAGTTCAAAAAGTTATTGAGGAGATTTATAAAACTGCAAGCAATAAAGCCGAAATGGGGGTGAATACTCATGACTATTGATAGGATTTTACTGGGACATAATCAGTTTATCGGAGTGGACCATTTTTCTCAAGAGAGAGCAAGAAATAAGGCATCTCTCTTTAAAGACAATCAAAGAATCCTTGATATTCTAGATACTTTCCTTGAGCAAGGTGAAAGGGGGATGATGCTCTCTACTCACCCCAAATCAAGAGAAATTCTGGCAGCAATCAGTACAAAACCTGAATTGTCGAATAACATTAATATCTACCCCCTTATCCCCTATGCACAAGGGTATATCAGAAAAGCCAATGAGCAAGGGCTTGTTACAATGATTACAGATTCCCTGAGTTCTGCAAATACATCAAAGAAATTCAAAATACTATTTAAAGGTGGAATGGGATATCTGAAAAAAGATCACACTGATATTCTCTCGACAATGATTGATTTAGAACTGCTGCCGTTTAATAAATTTAATACGAGATCGATATTTCTCCATAACATTCTAACGGATCTAGCTTTAGCATTTAAGGCCCAGAATATATTTGAATTTTATATTGATTACATTAAAGAAAACTATAATGCCACCCCTGCATTTGGAACTGTGAATTTTGTAAAGTTAGTTGAGGCTTTTGAGGAATGGGGGCTGCCAAAACCTTTAGTTATGTCATCTTTTAACAAAATAGGCTTCCAAATGAATCCCTCAAAGGCAGCGTGCGAAGAGTGCCTAAAAAATTATAAAGTTGATGTATTAGCAATGAGTACGCTTGCTTCAGGTTACATACCGCCGAAAGAAGCGTATGAGTACCTGTTCTCGTTGCCAAACATCAAGTCTGTCGTCGTAGGTGTGTCCACTAAAGAGCATGCTCGTGAGACAATTAATCTAATCCACTCTCACCTAGGGAATGGACTAATATGAGAATTTTAATAGATATAGGGCACCCAGCCCACGTTCATCAATTTAGAAATGCGATTCATCTATTAGAAGCACGAGGCCATGATGTGCTGGTCACCTCTCGAAATAAAGAGGTAACATTTGCATTGCTCGATAAATACTCAATACCATATGTGAAAGTGGGAGATTACGCAAACAACAATATTAAAAAAGCAATAAACATGTTTAAAATCGATGCAGAACTGTATTCTGTGACAAGTAAGTTTCAACCGGATATTTTGATCGGCGGGGTGGGAAATGTGTATATTGCACACGTTTCATGGCTACTACGCAGGCCCTCAATTTTATTCAACGATACGGAGCACGGTAAATTGCAAGATCAATTGTCGTATCCTTTCACAACAACAATTTGTACCCCCTCCTGCTATACGAGAGATCTCGGTGAAAAGCAGGTCCGCTACAACGGCTACCACGAACTCGCCTATCTTCACCCTAACCGGTTCACCCCGGACCCCGCTGTCCTCGCCGAACTCGGTCTCGCCGAGGGCGACCCCT
>CAYZZX010000171.1:0-2719 GCA_964483085.1 uncultured Synergistaceae bacterium | reverse complement strand
CACAGTGACGTTAAAGCCCTCTCCGGACCAGAGGGTAGTGTTCCAGACGGAAAGAAAACGGTCCTTTCCGTAGCTCGTCACCTTCTCGGCGATACGGAGGGTATTGAACTCACTGTTCATCTCCTCCTGAAGGCGGTTATACTGTCTGAGAAGATTGAACATGCCGGACACCGACTCTGTGATAATCTCCGTCATTTTACTCAGGGAGGTGATTCTGTTGATAAGGCTTGCCGAGACCTGGGGAAGTTCGGCTTTTTCCAGTTCCTTCTGAGCCGCAAGGAGATCCGCCTGGCTCGCGACAAAGGCGTTCTGCTTCACCTGGAAGGAGCTTTCGAGCTCTTTCAGCCTCTCCGTGACTGTTGAGCGAATCTCCCAGAGCTTCTCGGAGCTGAGAGCACCCTTGATCAGGTCGTACCGGATATTCCATATCAACCGGGTCTCATCGAGGAAGAGAAGCTTCTGTTCATTCAGTTCGATGGTGGCCTGGTTCTGGCGAAGCTGGGCTTCGAATTCGGCTGTTTTCGCCTCAGCGATCAGCCGGTCTTTTTCAGTACGAACTGAACTCTGAACTCCCTGGCTGCGGAGAAGATCGGCCCTGATTTTCTCCCTCTTCTTCTGCAGCTCTTCAATGTTCTTCCGGACAAGAGTGGTTTGCTCATCAAGACGGTCGTTATGCTCTTTTCTATCCGCCTCATCGTACTCAAGATTACTCCGCACTTTTTCCACTGCATCGTCGAGGTTCTTCTTCTTCTCTTCATAGATCTTCTTTTTCTTCGTCGAGTCGTCAAAGTTTAGTTTCTGGATAGCCTGATTGATTCGGGCAATCTCCAGCTCAACCTCCAGTCTCCGAAACTCGAGAGGACTTGCTTCCCGGCTTCTGGCAAGGCGGTTTACGCGCTCCTCCGCCACAGCAACTCCATCCTGCAGCTTCCCCTTCGTTCCTTCCAGGGCATTGAGCGTAGAGGTGACCGTTTTCAGCCGCTGATCAGCTATTTCGTAGCGGTTTAGTATTGCATCATAGGTGGAAAGAGAGTAGGGCGGCTTCCTCTGAAGAAGCTCCTTCTCTTTAACATCTCCCTCTCCCGCTCCGTCGGAGACGGCGGTCGTACTGCCTAAAACAGTGGAATAGCGGGTGTATGCGTTCTCGAGAGTTCCAAGGGAGAGAAGAAGGGACTGCAACTCGGGCTCCGCTTCCTCATCGTACAATCCTTCAGCCTTTCTGCTGAGGAGAATCTCCTTTTCCTGCCGGATCTCTTGCACTCTGAGGTCGATCGCCTCCTGATCGGCAGGGGGGACCCAGGCTTTTTTTTCTCCGTTTTCCTCAGTTTGCGCTCCTGCCGATACGGCGAGAAGAAGACACAGCAAGAGAAGCGCAAGTGCCAGGGGTATTCCCGTTATCCTCCGTCCCGTTTGATTGTAGATTTTATTCACCGGGCATTCCTCCTTTTCCGGCCGAAAAAGGCCACGCCAAACGGGCGGAAAAGAGTACTCCCGCCCGCCTGGTCAGCTGATGCCTTGAGTATAAACGGATTATTCGGGGAAAAGTTCCCGAATGATGTCCTCCACGTGCTGTAGTTCGGTGACCCTCGTCACGTTCGAACCGCAGAAAAAAAGCCCATCCTCCCAGTTGCCCCGGTAAGCGTCTATCAGGGCCTGGGCGATGCAGAAGGTCTTCTTTTCCGTACGGTAGCGGCAGTGGGTCAGGCAGTTGGCTATACAGGGCTTGCTGTCCACGTTTCCATCGAGATACTGGGCAATGAAGGGTGACTTGAGAGCTCTTCCGGGAAGTCCCGCGGGACTCTGGATAATGACAACGTCCTCTTCAGTGGCATCGATATAGGCCTGTTTGAACCGGTCAGAGGCATCCCCTTCGAAAGTACAGGCAAAACGGGTCCCCATCTGAGCGCCCCTGGCACCCAGGCTGAAGACATGTTCAACGTCCTCGCGGTTCCATATCCCCCCTGCGGCGATGACGGGAATATCCGGCCCCAATTCCTTCTCAACGAAGGCTACAAGTTCGGGAACGACGCTTTCGAGGGAAAAGGCGTCGTCGTCGATCTGGTCCATCTTCGTGACACCGAGGTGGCCTCCGGCGTATTTCGGCGTCTCCATGACGAAGCCGTCGGGTATGCGGCCATAGGTCTTCTCCCATCTGCGGGAGATCAGGGAGGCGGCCTTCACAGAGCTGACGATGGGCACAAGGGCGACGTCGGGAAAGTCTTTGGCATATTCGGGAAGCCGGAGAGGAAGACCCGCTCCGGAGATGATGACATCCACCCCCCCCTCGCATGCAGCCTTGATGTGGCGGTCGTAATCGGTCAGAGCCACCATGCAGTTCAGGGCAATGACCCCTTCCGGTCCGGAAATCTCCCGGGCCTGGCTTATGGACTCCTTTATCGCCCTGACGTTGGCCTCGAAATAATTCCGCCCGTTGTAGAAGGAGAAGTTGCACGCCAACCCGACGCTGGCGATCGTGCCTACTCCTCCATTTTTTGCAACGTGGCCCGCCAGGCGAGGGCCCGAAATGGCTACCCCCATTCCCCCCTGGATCAAAGGATAGCGCGGCCGGTGCTTCCCCAGCTGTAGAACAGGTAATTTTGCGGTCAAAAAGCCTCTCTCCTCTGCTGATATTCTGACAATACCGGCGATACCGGTCGAAATAATCATTGAACCATCACATTCTACCTATTGAGAACCATTCAGGCAAGGAAAATCTACG
>CAYZZX010000170.1:0-2726 GCA_964483085.1 uncultured Synergistaceae bacterium | reverse complement strand
ACATCATGAAAATAGCCCTGTCCGTCTTCTCGAAAGAACCTTCGAGTGGCTGAAGAAAGAGGAAACACGGGATTCTAAGACCAGATCCTTCGTTCAGGATGACGAAACCCGGTCCTTCGCGCGGCCACCATGCCCTGTCATCCTGAGGGCAGATTCACGTCCGAAGGATCTGGTATTGATTCTGAAGGACTTCAACCCAGGACCTTCCCCTCCGGGGAAGGTCAAAGTGTGTTTGATAACATAAAAGGGTACCACTTTGGATGAAAACGCTCCTCTAAAACGGGACCACCCCGTGCCTCTTTACCCTATACTTACCCCTATGACGAGAATGCGATCTTGGCATAGGAGGAGAAGGAGATGCACGGGATGGATATACGAGAGACTATCACAATGCGGCACAAAGTGGAAGGATGTTCCATACGTTTTTTGGCCAGGGAACACTGCATGAGCAGAAAGACCATCAGGAAGATCCTCGCCGAGGGCGGAGTCGTTCCCGCGTACACCCGGAAGAAGGAGCGCCCCTCTCCGGTGACGGGGCCTTACTTGAAGATCATAGAGACATGGCTGCAAGGAGATCTGGATGCGCCGCCGAAACAGCGTCATACGGCGAAGCGTATTTATCAACGCCTCCTGGATGAATACGGATTCAAGGGAGCGGAATCGACGATCCGCAAAGTGGTGGCGCGATTTCGCAGAAAGATCGGCCCCGCGCCGAAGTCGTACGTCCCCTTGAGCGCGTCGTGGGGCGAACAGGCGCAGGTGGACTGGGGACAGGCCGTGGTACGCATGAAGGGAGAGGAGAAGACGGTTCATCTTTTCTGCATGCGTCTTCGTGCGAGCGGAGTCTGCTTCGTTCGGGCCTACGATGGGGAGAAGCTGGAGGAGTTTCTGGACGGCCATAGAATGGCCTTTGAGTATTTCGGAGGTATCCCCGGAGAGTGCTGGTACGACAACCTCAAGACCGCCGTAACGAAGATACTCGCCGGTCCCCGGCGAATCGAGCACGAACAGTTCTCCGCGTTGAAGACCCACTATCTCTTCTACGCCCGCTTCTGCGGAGCTGGAAAGGGAAACGAGAAAGGATCGGTGGAGAATCTCGTCGGGTACGTAAGACGGAACGCACTGGTCCCCGTGGAAGAGTATGGCGACCTCGAGACGCTGAACAATCATCTGGTCTCCTGGTGCGACGGAGAGCGGGAGAGAAAGGCAGAGAAGTGGGAGAAAGAGCGGGCGGAATTGCGTCTGCTGCCGGAGATCCCCTTCGACTGCTCCCGCGCCACGGTCGCGAAAGTCGATTCGAAAAACCTCGTGCGCTACGACAGCAACGCATACTCCGTTCCCGACGGCCATAGAGGAGCAATGGTCGTGATATGCGCGACATGGGACCGCATACGAATATCGCGGGACGGCGAGCTTCTGGCGGAGCACATCCGCAGTCGTGAAAAGGGGCGGACAGTGATGGACATTCTGCACTATGTCCCGATGTTCACCCACAAGAGCCGCGCCGTGCGGAACGCGACGGTGGTAAGGGAACTCGGAGGACCATGGGAAGAGGCACGTCTTCTCCTCGATGAACGTCCAGAAGGCTACCGGGAACTCGCGGCCATTATTCTGCTGCTGAAAGAACACCCTCTGGATGAAGTCGCTCTCGCTCTCCAGGAAGCGCTGCGGCTGCGCTCTCCGGAAGCGTCCACTGTCCGTCAGATACTGCTCAACCGCAAGGGAAGGCAGATCCCCTGTGTGACGGAGCCCCCGGAGATCCTGAGGGAATACCGCATCTCCGCCCCTGAACTGGGAATCTACGACCGACTGGGAATGTACTCATGAGCACGAACGTCCCGGAGATTATCCGCGCCTCGATCAGCCTTTGCTGCGGAGAGCTGCGCCTCCCGACAGTGGAGCGGTACCACATCTCTTTGGCAGAAGAAGGGTCTGCACGGGACGAAAGTCGCGGGGAGTATCTCCTCTCCTGCCTGAGGAAGGAAGTGGAAGTCCGTACTGAGAATCGCATGAAAGCTGCTCTTCGCCGCGCCCGCTTTCCTGCGGTCAAGACGCTGGAGAGCTTCGACTTCACTCGCATGCCTGACCTTCCGAAGAAAAGGATACTCGAACTGGCGAGCGGCGAGTTCGCAAAGAAAAAGGAAAATATTGTATGCCTGGGACAGGCCGGCACAGGAAAAAGCCATACAGGGATTGCACTGGGAATGGCGTTGGTCTCCAAGGGTATGTCGGTCCGTTTCGTCACAGCGGTAAATCTGGCGCAGGAACTGCTGGCTGCGAAAGATGAGCATAAACTGCCGAAAGCGCTGAAATCTTACGATAAGTTTGATCTTGTCATCGTGGACGAACTGGGATACATAGGGCTTGGTCCCGGAGGTCCCATGCTCTTCCAGTTCTTCTCCGACCGTTATGAAAGGGGGAGTGTTCTGGTCACTACCAACCTTGAATTCAGTCGCTGGACGGAGGTTTTTCAGGACGTATCTCTGACGGCGGCGTTGCTTGACCGACTCACTCATCACTCGCACGTTCTGCTATTTAATGGTGAGTCCTATAGGTTTTCGGAAAGAAGCAAAAGGGCGTAAAAGACACGGGGGTGGGTCCCTTTTAGATGATCTTGGTGGTCCCCTTTTGGATTGACAAATACAATCGTTCCCTAATTGCCAGAAATCGATAGTCAGGCCCATGTTTTTTCGTCCCCAGTTTGTTCGGTACATGACTCACTTCCG
>CAYZZX010000169.1:0-2772 GCA_964483085.1 uncultured Synergistaceae bacterium | reverse complement strand
TCTCATGAATGTAACCTCCTTGTTTTGTTCCGGGCTTCCTTGCCCAGGGTTAAATGAACTTGCTGCTGCGCTTTTTTTCCAGTTTCTCTGTCATAACATTCTGTGGGAAAAACCACCTCCTCGAAAAAATATCTATTCTTCTTCCATGTGGGTATCGGCTGACTGGAGCGAAAGCTTTATCCCCTTTTGCTCCAAAAGAGCTAGAAATTCCATAGGGAAATTGATAGGAAGACCGGCAAGGGTGGGAAGACCCTTCACAATTCGGTCGAGGATTTCCGCGGACTGCTTCGCTAGAGATGCATCCGCCGCATCGAGACAGTTTGCCGTGGTCTTCATAAGCCACTGAAGGTGAGGTATGGCCGTGCCCGGATAGCTCTCGAGGCTGGCCCAAACGAGCTCTTCAACTGAGGAGAGAGCAGTGGGCAGATCTTTTTGGTAGAAAGCGTTTTCCGCCCTGTTTCGCAGTAAAAGGAGCTCGACCTTTTCAGAATACCCTTCGGTCATTTTTCCGGTTTCGATGAAGAGGCTTTTTTGTCTCTCCAGGATTTTTTTCTTCAGAAGAGGAATCTCTTTATCCCCGGGAAGATATTCTTCGGCATTGGCCAGATAGGTCAGTGCATCTGCAGTGAGCGGATAGGCGCACAGGTCATCCGCTGCTGCCATTTCCCCCCAGTCTTTATAAAAGAGCCCCAGAACAGCCTCTGGCACTTCCTGCCCCTCCATCTGTCCGTAGGCCTTCGCCATGAAGCGGCGGCCCTCCTCCGGCCTTCCAAGGGCATGGAGCACTAATGCGGCTTTCCAGAGCCCGTCGGATGACCAATCCTCCCGCAGCGGGTCTTTGCATGAGAGCAAGTCGGTAAGCAAAACCAGAGGCGTATCAGGTCCTTCTTGAAGGTTAGGCGGGGTTTCCTGCCATTGGGTGAAAAGATTGAAAAACTCCCCTTCTCCGTTGCCCGACAGTTTTTTTGCGTCCACGAAAGTCTCTCTCGGGAGAATATTAACAAGATCCCTCGAATAATTGACCCACTGGCGCAGAAAGGAGGCGTTGAAGGAGTGGGAATCCACGATCTCCTCATGGAGCTTCTTCCATCGCCCCACCTGCTCCACCGTCTCAAGGAAACGATTCTCTGCCAGGATTGATCCAGAAAGATATGTATAGCTCTGACCAATAAAGGAAAGGAGCGGATTCATGGCATGGATTTCGTCCAGTATTTCGGCCACTGCAAAAGCAAGAGACTGCCGCTTGGACGGTGTAAGGGCGGGAGCCGAACACCGCGTTATCCCCGACCTCATGTCCGCCAGGCGGGCGTCGAGGCGGTCGAGCTGGGCCAGGGCTTGGCCGAAACGGCCGAGGACATCTTCGCAGGAAATCGATTTCGCGCTGTCTATTTCCTTCCATCGGTAGATTGTGACGTTGGGAGAAAGTATGTTCGTCTGGATGTAGTCTTGAAAGGAAAGGATACTGGTTCCTTCGATGAGGGCTCCACCCTCAGTACAGTCATACACAGTCGAACCCTTTGAGGCCGCGATCATCCGTTCGAAAATCTGGATGAAGGTGAGCCAGATGGTACTTGTTCTTACATCTCCACCGAGGGCTCCGGGAACGCTCAGCCCTCCCTTCCTAAGTTTTTGTTCAGCGGCAAGAACAGAATCGGGCACAGTATCGGAGGCGTGGGAAAGCCCCTCTTCGCTGTAGGCAAGATCCTGCCCGATAAGGGCTGCGGAAGGTGCTCCGAATACCTGAGCAAGAGACAACGCCATGTGAGCAACGGAGAGACCAGAATACATGAGCTGCTCCCCAAGCACGGCCCCGGTAAACCAGTTGTCCACAGGAACATCGAGTTTTCCCACCACTACGTTCGGACCGGGCCAGCGCCCCGCGATGAGGGGGTAACTCACGGATTGGGATACAAGGAGGATTTCTTTGCACTCTTCGGGGTATTCTTCGAGAACCCGGGGAAGCCACGCCTCATAGGTCAGATAGGGGCGTTCAATGGTGGTGACCATGTGAGGAACTATTCCCTTTTCCAGAAGATGAAAAAGGATCGTGTCGCAGGCTACTATAACGCACTTGTCCTGAATATCCTTCAGCAAATGGACGTTCTTCTCGAGGGATGGGCCGGCCGAGACGCAGACAAAGGGTTTGCCCCCGTAGTAAGGCTCCAGATCGCTCAGTCGGGGGGACTGAAGAATCCGAGGGGTGTTCAGGGCGGCGTGGCGCACTCCGAGCAGGGTGTCCTCGGGGGAATTTCCCAGCAGAGTCAGGCGATAGATGACCTCTTTTTTAAAGGCTGACTCCAGGGGGGTGAATTTTCCCGACTCCCCCTCCCCTTCATGGGCAATAACAGTCGCCTTCTGAACAGGGAAGATGCCGATGGGGATGATATTCCAGGCGAAAGCTTCGTCCATCAGCGGACGATCCGCCTCTGTCAGAAAGCTGATTCTGCACCCCCCCGGCACTGCGGCGAAGACGGAGGTCTCCGACAATGTCGCCAGGAGCAGATCGAGGGAGGGTTCGAAGATGACCACAGAAAGGGCCTCTCTCGGCAGGGACCGCAGTACATGGAAGAGCCAGGGGGCGCAGCCGGTGCCGAAGATCAGGTAGACTGCCGAAGGGTCGGCCTTTCTTCGCTTCTCAAGAGTCGATTTTTTCTCGAAGAAGGGTTTTTCCGTGAGCCCGCTCACCCATCGCCCTGCCTGGGTCTCCTGAAACTCCCCCTTCGGCAGAGCGGGAAGGTCGTCAAGATGCGCCCTCAGACGGGCGCCAAGTTG
>CAYZZX010000168.1:0-2799 GCA_964483085.1 uncultured Synergistaceae bacterium | reverse complement strand
AGAGTGCTTTTCTGTCAGAAAATCCACATGGCACTTCGTTTCCACCCCTTCGGCAACCACTCGTAAGCCCATACTGTGAGCCATGGCGATAATAGCGCAGATGATGCCCTCATCCCGAATGTTCTCAGCATTTCCGCATTCGCATATAAAGGCGCTATCAATTTTCAGACAGTCAATAGGCATCTCTCTCAGACGGCTGAGACTTGAATAGCCTGTGCCAAAATCATCGACGGCGATTTGTACTTCCATTTCATTGAGTGCTTTCAATATAGCAATCCAGTTGCTTTCAACAAAAATGCTTTCGGTAATTTCTACCTCAAGAAATTGCGGTTCAAGGCCGGTCTCGGAAAGAACCTTGCTGATCATCTTCAAGAAATTCGGGTGAATTAACTCCTTCGCTGAAAAGTTGACGGCAATACGTTGCAGTGGAAAACCTTTCCTCAGCCAGCTAACTGCCTGACGGCAGGCTGTTTGCAGCACCCATTTGCCAATTTTGATAATGAGGGAGCACTCCTCGGCTATGGGGATGAACTCAAGGGGAGGAACATCGCCCAATTCGCAGTTTTGCCAACGCAGCAGCGCCTCCACGCCGGTGACCTGCTCGGTAGCCAAATCGAGCTGAGGCTGATAGTGCAGGGTGAACTCATTGCGCTCAATGGCCAGCCTGAGATTGTTTTCGATAGTCAGTCGCTTCAATGCTCTCGCAGTCATGGATTCATCATAATAATGAATAAGGTTCGGGCCGAGGCGCTTGGAGAAATACATGGCCAGGTCGGCATTTTTAAGCAATGTTTCCGTGTCTTTTCCGTCCTGAGGGAAGATCGCAATGCCTATACTGGGGGTCACTCTGACTTGTTGACTGCCGAGATGTACGATATTAGTAAAGTTTTTCGAAATGCGCTGAGCGACGAGAGCGGCATCCTCACTTCGTTCCAGTTCGGGCAGGATCACCGTGAATTCATCGCCGCCCAGACGGGCCGCAAATTCATCCGATGATACTCTGGCGACTGTGTCAGAAGTTCGAAGACATTCGACAAGGCGATCAGCCAAAATCCGCAGCAATTCATCACCCACGCTGTGCCCCAGGGTATCATTGATTCGCTTGAAGTTGTCCAGGTCGATGAAGAGCAATGCCCCGCTGCGCTGGTAGCGTTGAGCGAGTTCAAGAGACTGAGCGAGGCGATCGAGGAAGAGGGTGAGGAAGAGGGTGCGGTTGGGCAGGCCGGTCAAATTATCGTAGAAAGCCAGTTTATTCAGGCGACTTTGAATTTCACGGTTCAGTTCCCACTTACGTGTTAATGCATGGGTGAATTGGAGCACTTCCACATTGTCGAAAGGCTTTTTGAGAATCAGAAGGCTGTCGCTCTCACCCAGCACTTGTTGAATTTCATTCCAGGAATAGTCGGAATATGCCGTACAGAGGACAATCTGCAAATCGGGGCACTCTTTCCATATGTGACTGACGGTTTCTATGCCGTCCCATCCCGGAGGCATTCGAACGTCGACAAATGCAAGGGAATAGGGGTGCCCCGCGGCTGAGGCCTTCCGGACAAGCTCCAACGCTTCTTTTCCCTGGGAGGCACAATCCAGTTCAAAGAGAGCAAGGGGTGATGTTGTTTGAGTTTCCGAACCGAAGAGTAGGGACTCCATATCGTGAAGACCATCGCTCTGCGACTTCGATTTGATCAATATTTTGCGAAAATCTTCGTGAATTGCAGTGTTGTCATCTACAACAAGAATTCGAAAAGAGGAAGTTGTCTTGTTGGAAGTCATTGCTTATCACTCCTTGATTCTACAGGCAGCTCGAGAGTAAAGGATGCACCGAGCCCCGCCCCGTCGCTGTGGGCGGTCAGAGTGCCTCCGAGATCTTTAGCGGCTAAGGCACCGCTGTGCAGGCCAAAACCGTATCCAGTCTTGCGTGTGGTGAAACCGTGTTGAAAAATACGGGTCATATTCTCAGGGGCAATCCCCGTACCGTTGTCGTTTACCTGCATACTCAGGCTGTCAGGACCGGAAACGAATATCCGCAGGGTGATAATTTTCTCATCCTCGTCGTTTGCGTCGCAGGCGTATTTGGCATTGTTGATCAGGTTCAGCAAAATCTGCAGGACTTTGTGCTTGTCGATACTAAGCGGAGGCGTCGGTTCATAGAGACGCTGCACTGTGATATTATGCCGGGCCAGCGCTCCTGAGTTGAGCATGAGGGCGTCTTCCATAAGCTGCTCGGGGGCGATCGTCTCCTTGACACCCAGAACGCGGCCGTACCCCTGCTGCATGGTCACAACTTCCTTGATATGGTCCATTCGCTCGTGCAGGGATTCAGCCTCAATGGACAAAGCCTGGTGTTCTTCCTCAAGAGCGGTTCCGAGGGAATGGAGGTAAGCCGGAATGTGCCGGCCCTGTGGCGCATCCGAAAGAAATCGGGGCAGATCCCCTTCATGTTCCGCCAGCAGAGCAGCCACCTTGGATACATTGCCTAATCGGGATTCTCTGAGCTGATCCCGGATCAGCGTGCAGGAGACATTCACGCTGTTTAAAACATTGCCCACATTATGCAGTACTCCGGTGGCCACTTCGGCCATGCCAGCGGACCGGGACATTTCCAGAAGGGAACTTTGCGCCGTCGCCAGATCTAGAAGTGCTTTTTCCTTGGCCTGCACCTGATCCTGCAGCTCCTGAGTGCGCTCATTCACCCGGCGTTCCAGAGTGGCCTTCGATTCAAGCAGCGCTTTTTGATAAACCTGCCGGGAGTTGGTGGCTCCTAAAAGGTCCGCTATGGCACACAGGCTATCCCTGTCG
>CAYZZX010000167.1:0-2832 GCA_964483085.1 uncultured Synergistaceae bacterium | reverse complement strand
GAGAAGCGGAGGTGGACGAACCATTCCTTGTAGAGCAGCCGCGCCGCCTGCTCCAGCAACTGAATCCGCCGCCGGTTGTTCTCGATCAGGTCGTCGTAGGCGGCTAAGATGTCAGCTATACGGCGTTGTATTTCTATTATTGGAGAAGGAATAGGGAACAGCTTAACCTGCCCCGCATTCAAGTTTCTTTGTGCCGCTCCCTTTGCCAGTGATTCTAATGAGCCAAAAAGACTCCGCAACGCATAAAATACGTACCGGTAGTCACCTTTCTTAGAATTAACAATCAAGTTGCAACAAGCCTGATTCGTCGTGAGGGGTATCTTATTGATTGCTACACGACCAGCGGATGCTCCATACATCGCGACGATAACAGAATTCTCAGGAATCCATCTGGCAGCCGACCTCTTAAGGCCCGCCTCGGTAATCTTGATCTTTGTATCCCAAATCGGCTCAAAGGTAACTTCTTGGGTTCGTAACCAAGGGATATCTCCCCCATAGAATTCACCACGTTTGGTGGAAGGTGTTCCCCCAGAAGTGACGAGAGTACAAAGTTCTCCAACCGGTTGCTCTGGCCATCTCATAACACCAGCTCCTCAATTGCGTTGCCATACATCGCGAACGGCTGTGTTTTGCCACATACATTTTATTACTCCGATCTTGAATCCACGAACAATCGAATCGACGGTTTTTGATGTCTTTTTTGGTTGAACATACGCCGTTGTTATCGTAGGGGCGAAAAATTTTTCGCCCCTACGATAACCATTCGTCTCATCCATGTCCCTCAACGCTATAATCCCGTGAATATGGTTGGGCATGATGACAAATTCATCCAAATCTGCGTGGGGAAAATGGTCAGGAATATCCTGCCAACATGATTCCACCATACGTCCTGCGTCATTCAACGTCATTTTTCCATCAACAATTTTTCCGAATAAACATGCCCGTTCGTAGGTGCAAATGGTTATAAAATATGCTCCTGCCTGTGAATAGTCGTACCCTCTTACCCGGATGGAACGGCGGTGATTCCTGGAGAGATGGGGTCTCACATAACCAACTCCTCGAAGTTCAGGCCCTCCAGTTCCATTGAAGGTTTTGAAAAGTGTACTGTATTCAGTGACTCCGGTCCAGAGATCACTGTCAAAGAGCGACTAAACGAACTCTGCCGGGAGGAGAGTTTAGAGGCTCATCATCAAGATGGACGGGGGGGAGCAGGGTTAATTTTCCCTTATAGTATTTCAGATATTGCGGTATCTGTGGCCATCTGAAGACTTTGTGGTGCCTCTTGCCGGGAGGACGAAGGGGTGAGATTTCGAACCCTATCGCCTGACCTTCAAACCTGAAGAGTCTTCTGTTATCATGCTATCATTCAAATTAGATAATGCTCTCTGCTCTGCTGTTGTGTGCCAACCAATTTCACAGGACGTCACTATTAAAAAAGCCTGTGTTCGCAAGGTTTTCTAAATTATTTCGCTGGAGGTTATCGACGGATATCGTCTGTTAGGAAAGGTTACGTCGATACTCTTGCGAATTTTCCTTTTGAGACTTTGAGATAAGATTTTTACGAAAAGGGAGGATTTGAATTTCCATGACAGTTGAAAACGCAGCGGCTCCGATTTTCGTTCCCTCCGTACATACGAAGTTTTTCGTCCTTTTCGGAGATCCTCTCTCCTTTTCCGTGTCGGCCTGGATGCACAACCACGTCTTTCGAAAGCTGGGGATGGACTGTCTTTATTCTCCCCTTGAGGTAACCGAAGGAGAACTTGAAACCGCGGTGAAGACCATGGAGACGTGGCACTGCGCCGGAGCGAACGTCACCATGCCCTACAAGGCGAAGATCGTGCCCTATCTCGACGATCTTGCAGATTCCGCCCGGTACACCGGAGTGGTGAATACCATCGTTCTCGGCGAAAACGGCCGAAAGACCGGGCATAACACCGATGGAGAAGGGTTCGTACAGTCCCTTTACTCTCCTCTTGGCTTGGATGTCCCATCGAAGGAATATCTGATCCTCGGCGCAGGCGGCGCGGCGTCGGCCATAGCCTGCACCCTTTCATCCAAAGGCGTGAAGCGGATTCTCATCCTGTCACGCAAAAGTAGTTTTCACAGGGTGGAGGGGCTGAAAAAAAGGATGGATGAGCATTTTCCGGGAGTGTGCGCCATCGACGAGATGAGCGAGGACGTGCTCCGCAGGGCTGTGCCAGCTCATGAGGTGATTATCAACGCCACGAAGGTGGGGATGGGCTCCTACGCCGACCAGACCCTATTCGATACGGACCTTTTAAGCCCGTCCCAGTCGGTGTGCGATGTGGTGTACAACCCCAGAGAAACCAAAATGATCCTCGAGGCGAAGGAGAAGGGGTGCAAAACGCTCGGAGGCCTGTGGATGCTGGTAAACCAGGGGGCGGAGGCCTTCCGCCTCTGGACGGGGATTGAGCCCCCCGCTGAGTACATGTACGAGACAGCCTGCCGGTTTTTAGACCGCTGAAATTTAAGAAGAAAATCCCCTGCCTCCCGACATTGCACAGCCCATCCAAAGTTGAGTATACGTCCTATTTTTGATGGGCTTTTCACATTGAGGCGGGGCTTTCTTCAATACAGAGAAGACTCTCCGGTTCAGTCCTGTTTTCTGGCGGCAGTCAGGGGAACGAGGTCGGCGTTTGTACCGGCCCTCAGAATGGAGCTGTCGGTCGGGTGTCCCACCCACTCCTGAAGCTGCCTGGCCAGGGCGATCATTTTCCTGAGGTCGACGCCCGTTTCAATCCCCATTTCATCCATCATGTGGAGCAGATCCTCCGAGGCGACGTTTCCCGATGCTCCGGGTGCGAAGGGACA
>CAYZZX010000166.1:0-2925 GCA_964483085.1 uncultured Synergistaceae bacterium | reverse complement strand
GAAGAAGTACCTGATTACAAAAAAAGCCCTTCGCGTGCGAAGGGCTTTTTTTCATTCTTTTTGTTCTCCTGAGAGGGCCATTCCGTAGGATAGAAATTCCTGATAGAGGGGTTCGTTCTCGAGTTTTTTGCTCCACCCGGTCAGATATCCCAGCTCCTTGACATGGGGCTGTTTCTGGAAAAAAACCATCAGTTCGTTCAATCCCTCGGAGACCAGCTCTATTTTTTTTCGTTCCTGCCCCGCTGCGATGAGGGCATAGCCACGCTGCTGTTGGGCCTGCTCGGTGATCATAGGGTTCCGGGAGGCTTTTTCGATAAAAAGCAGACGCGCTTCTCCCGATAGATCGGGGCTGCTCGCCAGGCGGAACTGCCGGTCTCCCGCCATTCCGCTGCCGAGGTAGATCATTCCCAGAAGGGAGACGAGGCACATCACTCCGCCGAGAAGACGCCCTCCCTTCTCGAATTCTTCGGGCGAAGGGGCCGGGAAGAGAGGAAAGAGGACCTCCCGGTTCGTCACCGCGAAGGCCAGCGAAAGCCACAGGACGTTCTCAATACGGTGAAAGGGGCGGGTCCAGAGGGCATTGAAGAGAAAAAGACAGATCATGGCGCTTCCCCACAGAGCCTCAGGAGAGAGAGCTTTCTTTTTCAAAAACAGCCGAAGAGCCGATAGTCCCCACCACAGCCAGAGAAAGAGGAAGAGAATCCCTCCGATAAGTCCCGACTCGGCGAACCACTGAAGAAATTCGTTGTGAGCCCAGTGGGTATACTGCCACTTCAGATGAGGCCACCGCTTCAGCATCTCCCGCTGAGCGTCGAGGTAGTGCCACTTGTACTGCCCCAAGCCGACACCCCGGAGGGGCCTGTCGGTGAACATCGTCCAGGATGTGGCCCAGATGCTGTCCCGGTTGGCTATGGAGAGGGGGTTCTTTACGATATCGTCCATCTTGTAGAGCAGTATGCCCCAGCGCCCTGCATTCAGGAAGATATTCATTCCGAAGACCGCGACGAAGAGGAGCCCCACCGCAAGAAGGCGCCGCCCTCCTTTGCCCGCCCGGTTTCTGAAATTCAAAGCGGCGAGGGCGATGAATCCGCAGACAAAGGCGAGAATACCCGAGCGGCTCGTGGTGGAGATAAGCCCCCAGAAATCGACGGCCAGAAGGAACAGGAGAAGAGCGCCCTTCAGGTTCCGCCGTTCTCCGCGGAGCATGAGGGCCGCGCCGTTCAATCCCCCTATGGCGAGCCAGAGGGAGAACATATTCTGCTGTCCCGTATTGGCGATATAGTGGCCTGGAGTCGGCAGGATGAAGAAAAACCCTTCGCTCAGATCCCGAATCTGGAGTTCGGCGAAGAGGACGCTGAGGGCACAGTTCGCAAGGGCACCCCAGAGGAGGGGGATGAGGATATCCTCCCTCTCGATGGAAGAGACCAGAACGTAGACAAGCCATAGGCTGGCAAAGAAGAACCACTCGGAAAAAAACGTTCCGGGAGATCGGAGCCCGGACCAGAAGGGCTGCATCGTAACATAGAGAAGAAGAAAAAGCCACAGGATCGCAAAGCCGTCGAGACGGAAGCCTGTAACCTTCGTTCCCCTTTTCATGATCATGTATCCCGCCGCCATGCCGGCGATTGCGAGGGGGAAGAAGACCACGGCCCATTTCATCAGGTGAAGAGTCGAGTAAAACCACGGCCCCGAGAAGACCAGGTTGGGAAGAACAAAGGCAAGGAAGAAAAGCGGAAGGGCTGCCCATTTCGGAAGAACGGGCAGCTTTTTAAAAGGACGGTCAGGCCGGAGAGGAGCGGAGGAGGCGTGTTTCATTTTTTTATCCTCAGGGTTTTCGGTCGGGTTCGTCCGTCTGCCCTCTGAGGTCCACCACCAATTCGACCACAAGTTGGCGCTGAGCCAGCTCCTTCACCTTCCACATCACTGAAATTCCCTTTTTTCGGTTCCGCTCCACGACGTCTGCCACGTCCCGGAGGATCTCCCCCGTGGGGCCGTCAGGACCGGTGAAGGAAAGAGGAGAGCTCTTCTTCTTTATTTTCGGCCCCTTGGTCGATGGAGGGGTACCCTCTTTGATCCGCTGTTCCAGCTCCTTCACGGCGAGGTTCTCCTCCACGGCGGAGAAGGCGAGGGCAGCCTGCTCGTCGGGAGGAAGGGAAAGGAGTGCCCGTGCCTGCCGTTCGCTGAGTTTTCCCTCGAGGACGAGAATCTGAACCGACTCGTCCAGCTTCAGCAGACGCAGCTTGTTCGCGATGGAGGACTGCGAGCGCCCGAGCTTCTCCGCAAGTTCGGACTGGTTCCACCCCGACCGTTCGAGAATATCGCGGAAACTGGCCGCTTCCTCAAGGGGCGAAAGGTTGCTTCTATGAATATTTTCCATGAGGGCCATCATCTGCTGTTCGGCCGGAGCCGTTTCGGTGACGATGGCGGGGATGGTCTTCATTCCGGCTATTTTTGCCGCCCGGAGCCTGCGCTCCCCCACCACGAGTTCGTACCCTGATTCCACGGAGAGGACGACCACCGGCTGAATGACACCGACCTCAGCGATGGAGACTGCCAATTCCCTCAGTTCCTCTTCGTCGAAGTAGAGCCTGGGTTGGGCCGGATTCGGCCGGATCAGTTCAAGAGGGATATGGATGAACCTCTCCCCCTTCTCTTCAGGAGGTGCAGGAAGATCGACTTTTCCCATTCTCCGATCGCTTCTCAGGAAATCCAGTACTCCAGCCATATTATTCTCCCGTTCCGTCATCCGTTTTTTGACAAATTATCTCCGGTCATTTTACGCCGAAGCGCCCCGCTCTTCAATGGTCCACAGGGAACCAAAATCCGCTTAAACATACCACCCTGTTGGTTCGCTTCGAAAGTATACCTCCAGAGCTACAATCAGTATAAACAGAACTATACTGCAAATCATAAAAGCATTCGAGG
>CAYZZX010000165.1:0-2936 GCA_964483085.1 uncultured Synergistaceae bacterium | reverse complement strand
GCCGACAAGCTCACCACGGTCCTCGGCGTGGCAGCGAGGCTCTCTCCCGACGGAACCCGTCTTCTCGTCACCTCCCAGGAGCCCGGAAAACCCTTCATCCTGGAGCTCACCGGTTCAGCCCGTTCGCTTTTTTCGGCCTCCACAGAGGACACGGTTTTAATCTCCTCCCAGCCTTCGGGCCGTCCGGTGGATCACAGCCACATCGATTTCGCCGCCTTCCTCGGCATCGAGACGGCCCTCAAGAGCCGCCAGTTCGGATCAGGGGAAGTTCTTCCCCTGACGACTGACCTTCACCTGCACTTTGAAAGCGGAAAAAATGTGGCCGAGCTGAAGATCAACGGCGGAGTCAGCCTCACGGTCGATGAGCTCGCCGAGCGCATCCGCCAGGTGGCGGGGAACTGGCTCGAGGTCGTTGTACGGGAAGACGCCACTGAAGCGGGGCACGGAACGACCGGCAGCCTTGAAGAGATGACATCCCGGCTGATTCTCAGGCCTGTGGACAACGCCCCCCTCGTGGTCTTCGACAAGAACACCGCAGGGTACGCCCACGACCTCGGCCTGTCCACGGCGATTCAGAGCCGGGACGACAGCACCGGGGACACCCTCTTTCCCTCCATCCCCTGTGTGGACCCCAACATGGCTGCTCTCCTGTCGGTCACCTTAGGGGGGGAGAATTTCCGGGTGAAGATCTACCCCGATGATGTCCTTTCGAGCACACCGCCGAAGGTGGACCAGCTCAAGGTGATGGCGCAGATTGTGAAACAGGTGAACGCAGCCTCAGGGGGCGAAGTGCTCGGCTATTCCGTCCTCGATGCCGCCGCAGGGAGAGGAGCTCTCTACGCGAAAAACGGAGAATCCCTCCGAATCGCGGACCTTCCCCTCTCTGACCCCTCCTTTTCCCCCTCCTACAGCGCGGGCATAGCCCTTCAGATGGGGATTGCCTCGGGGGTGACAAGCCCGCCCATAGCGGACAATCTCCTCTCCGGCGCAGGAACGATACGGATCGAATCCCCCGGCCGCACCCTCGACGTGGCCATCTCGGCAGGGGATACTCCCCTGGCCATAGCTGACAAGATTCGAATAGCGGGGGGCGGCTGGCTCGACGTCACCTACTTCGACCCCGAACTTCCCGCCGCCGGGTCCGGCGCCCGGATCGGCCTCGCCTCAAAGGACGGTTCCCCCCTCTCTATCTATGATGTGGAAGGGGATGTGGCATCCACGGTCCTCTCCCTCGACAACGCGGTGAGGGGAGATGCGGATGTGACGGCTTGGACCCCTGCTGCGGGGGACACCCTCTCCCTGACGGTGGACGGCTACACCCACACCCTCGACCTCAACGGCATCTTCGACAGCAACTCCTCCGGTACGCTTGACGCGGAGGATGTGGCTGCGGCCATCAACAGCCGCTTCCAGGGGCAGGACATCAAGGCAACCCTTGTGAACGACACTACAGGGCAGCATCTCGTGCTGACGTCCCCCCGAGGGTACAGTATCGAGGCGGGAGGCAGCGCCCGGGCCGCTCTTCTCGGCACGGCAGTCACCAACCCAACAAGGGCGGGTTCCCCCTCGGCCCGGTACACCCAGAACGTGGTGGTCCGCACGGCATCCAACGGGCAGAAAACCGATTTCTTCGGCGTACTGGACAACCTCGTCAATTCCATAAAGGCGGAGGATCGTGAGGGGCTCAGCAACATCATGCTCGGCAAGGTAGACGCCTTCATGGAGAATCTGCTGAAGTGCAGAACCTCCCAGGGTGCCCTTCTGAGACGCTATGAGAACAATCAGGCCCGGTTCAAACAGAACGACATCTATCTCACCGACCTCTACAGCAAAATTTCCGACGTTGATCTGGCCGAGACGAGCACGAAATTCGCCATGGCCCAGGCTGTCTATCAGTCGAGCCTCGCGGTCATCGCGAAGATCGTTCAGCCAACACTGGTGGACTTCCTGAGGTAAAGAAGCGGGAATACTGTTTTCCGGTCAGAACACATTTTCTCACCCATAGAATTTCTAATTTTCCGGAGGTGCTTCATAGTGTCCATAGAAAGAGAAACAAGCCGTTTCGGCCTCCTCACCGTCAGCGACGAGGATATTCTCACCTTTCCCAAAGGAATCCCCGGATTCGAAACCCATCGTCAATGGGCCCTCGCCGGTGACGACGACAGCCCCATCAAGTGGCTCCAGAGCCTGGCCGACGGGGATGTAGCCCTGCCCGTGGCGGACCCCCGGACCATTCGGGCGGACTACAACGCCCGAATTTCCGAAGGGGACCTCGCCCAGCTGAAGGCGGATGAAACGGAAGATCTCGCCCTGCTCCTCGTCCTCTCCATCCCCGCCGCCTCCGCCTGGGACATGACGGCCAATCTGCGGGCACCCCTCGTCATCAACCACAAAAAACGGATAGGCGCCCAGGTGATCGCCTCCAACGAGGAGTACGAAGTGCGGGCCTTCGTCCTCGGCGAAGGGATGCGCGAGTCCATGGGCAGAAAAGCGGCCGCCGAAGCTTCCCCTCCAGCCGCAGCGGGAGCGTAGCTCCGTGCTCGTACTCAGCCGCAAACCCGGCGAGACCATCCTGATCGGCGACGACATCGAGATCTCCATCGTGGAGGTGCGGGGCGACACGGTACGCATCGGCATCAACGCCCCCCGAAACATCACCATCCTGCGGCAGGAGCTGCTTGCCGAGGTGGCCAAAACCAATATCGAGGCCGTCTCCACCGCCCGGGATGCCGAGGGAATTCTCAAAAGCCTTCTCTCGGGAAAACTGAAGGAAGAAGGAGAAGAAAAATGAAAGAAATCCCGCCCCTTCTGACAAAAAATCTCGAGACCCTAGGCAGGTCCCAGCCGAAACTCGCCTCCCGGCTGAGGGAGTATCTTGACGGCCTTCCCGCTCTGCCGAAGGGGGAGTTTCAGGAGACCCAGGCAGGGCGATGGGT
>CAYZZX010000164.1:1048-2962 GCA_964483085.1 uncultured Synergistaceae bacterium | reverse complement strand
AGAGCGAGAAAAAACGGACCTCCAGTCAACTTGACCGGAGGTCCGTTTTCCTTGGGAGAGAGAAGGTCTTATTTGCAGAGGTTGTTTTTGAGGTGGACGAGAAAGTCCTGTACGTTCGCAACGATGGAGGTCACGGAGAGGGATCCCCGGTCACGAAGTTTATTCACGGCGAACTCGGATATGTCTATGGTGTAGAAGCAGACCTGACGCACCGTTCCATCTTTGAGCACCCGGTAGGAGGGGGCCATATTCCCCGTTGCGATGGTATGGAGCTGTGTCGCAAGGGATATGACCGTCGTGGCTTTGCGGACCTCCGCCCGCATGGCGTCCTGGGCTTCGTAAACGTTGCCGATGACCCCAGGCAGAGGGCCGTCGTCCCGGATGGAGCCGGCGAGCACCAGCGGAATTCCCGTCTCCACGGCAGCGGCCATGACGCCGTCGGTAATCCCCTCTTTTTCTACGAACTCCTTCACGGAGGAATACTTTCGTGCACGGTTCAGAAGATCCAGATGGTGGTAGTGCCCGTTGGGTATCTGTTCCTGGGTGTAAATATCCTGGCCGAGGGCGGTCTTGTACAGAGCTCCCTCGAGGTCGTGGGTGCCCAGGGCGTTTCCAGCGAGGATGGAATCGACATACCCCATCCGTATCAGTGACGCCAGAGATGCCCGGGAATCGTAGTCGAAGACTACAGCCGGGCCGAGGACCCAGAGAATATAGCCATTGTCCTTTTCGTAGCGGAGGACATCATAAAGAGTGTCGTAATCCCGTGAATAGGCAGTTTCTCGAGATCTTCCCGTCCGGAAGGCGAAGGCGTCGCCGCATTCATCGCACTGGTCGAACCCGTCGGTGTGGACGAAAATCCCCTCCGAGCCGTCATCCTTCCGGCCAACCACAACCTTATTTCCGGCTTTGAGATTGCGGAATTCCACGATCTGGAGAGTTCCGTCTTCCTGAACTACGGCAACACAGTCCATCCGGCTTTCTTCTGCCAGACGCCATTTTCCATCGATTTTGAAATACTCGGGGAAAATTGACATAGCGTGATATTCCTCTGGAGCAACTCCTGAAAGGACCACTTCGCCAGTTACAGCTTCAGGGGAAGAGGTAAAGGGTTCCCGCTGAAAATCCGGATGTCTGTAGTGCGAAAGCTCAAAAGCCATGAAACTCCCCTCCAATAACAGTATTTGGGTTGAAACTCGAACTTTACGTTTCTTCTTATTTTTGATTATACCTCAGAGGGTAAAGCGGAGGTACGAAAGTTCGGATAGAATGAAAAATACTAAAAAGAGTTTGAGAGATAGAGTAGGACGTAGTAGAATATGACAGAGGTTGAGGTCTGAAAAACACTCAGGAGGTGGCATATTTTGAAACGCAACTGGATCATCGCGATCGTTATACTCGTTGTCATTGCAGGATATTTTATGATGCAGCAAAAACCCGCTCCCGAAGCGCCAAAGGAAGCGCCGAAAGTGGAAGCACCAGCTCCTGCACCAGTACCGGCTCCTGCTCCCGCACCTGAACCTGCTCCTGAACCTGCACCTGCTCCCGCACCGGCACCTGAACCTGCTCCTGCACCGGCACCTGAACCTGCTCCTGCTCCTGAACCTGCACCTGCTCCCGCACCGGCACCTGAACCGGCTTCAGCGCCTGTTCCAGCTCCTGAACCAGCGCCTGTATCTCCTGATTTGCCGAAGCCTGAGGAGAAGCCCGCAGCTCCCGAAGCAGCGAAGGTAGAAGAGGCTCCTGCCGCACCAGCAGAGGCTCCGAAGCCTGAGGAGAAGCCCGCAGCTCCCGAAACTCCGAAAGTAGAGGAGGCTCCTGCTGCACCAGCAGAGGCTCCGAAGCCTGAGGAGAAGCCTGCAGCTCCCGAAGCAGCGAAGGTAGAAGAGGCTCCTGCCGCACCAGCAGAGGCTC
>CAYZZX010000164.1:0-948 GCA_964483085.1 uncultured Synergistaceae bacterium | reverse complement strand
CGAAGCCTGAGGAGAAGCCTGCAGCTCCCGAAGCTCCGAAAGTAGAAGAGGCTCCCGCCGCTGCAACTGAGGCTCCGAAACCTGAGCCAGTACCCGTTACTGCTCCCGCCCTTGTGGAGGCTCCGAAAGTAGATGTTCAGCCCGCAGTTCCGGAAACTCCGAAACCTGAAGAAAAAGCCGCTGTTACAGAAACTCCGAAGTATGAAGAAAAGCCTGCAATTCCCGAAGCTCCGAAGCCCGAAGAAAAACCCGCAGTTTCCGAAGCTCCGAAGGAGGAGACGCCCGTCGCAGCGATGGTGGTTCCTCCCGTCCTCGCGGGCAAAGAGCCCCTGAAGATCGGCTACCTCGCCGCCCTGACCGGCGACTGGGCGGCCTACGGCCAGACGGAAGAGAAAACCGCCATTCTTGCAGTTGAGGAGATCAACGCAAAGGGCGGCGTCCTCGGCAGACCTCTCGAGCTCGTGGTCTACGACTTCCGCACCCGTGCAGAAGACGCTGTAAACGCCGTGCGCAGAATGATCGAGGAGGACGAAGTCCTCGCCATCGTGGGTGCCAACGGCAGCGGAATCAACATTGCCACGGCCCCGATTGTGAACCGCCTCGGCGTCTCTCAGGTAGGAACGGTCTCGACGAACCCCCTTGTAACCGTTGACGAAAAGGGGCACGTCCGTCCCTATTCCTTCAGAATCTGCTTCACCGACCCCTACCAGGGCAAACTCATCGCCAACTTTGCGGCGAAGGAGCTCAAGCGGATGAACGCCGCCATTCTCTACGACGTAGGGAACGACTACTCCCAGGGCCTTCGTGAGTTCTTTATGAAGAGCTACGGCGAATACGGCGGTAAGGTAGTTGCCGACCACGGCTTCCGCGGTGGGCAGGACGTTGACTTCCGGGCCCAGCTCACGGACATCCGTGACAAGGGAGCGGACGTCCTCATGCTCCCGAACA
>CAYZZX010000163.1:0-2966 GCA_964483085.1 uncultured Synergistaceae bacterium | reverse complement strand
GGCCATCTCATAACACCAGCTCCTCAATTGCGTTGCCATACATCGCGAACGGCTGCAGCAGTCAAATGCTTTATCCTGAGAAATGGACTGTGGATCGCCGCAAAAGTAGCGAAACTACCTGTTTCACGATTCTTCATATCCCGTCCTCCAGAGCCTGTTTTCCCTTTTTCGGTGAGGCTATACTTTTGAAGGCGGCTGGTTGGTTTTTCAGGAAGGGTATAAACGATCAATTCTTGAAGCAATAACTCCTTAAGAGTGCGCTTCAACGCTCCCGTCTTTGTATCCAACCCGAGAGTCGTCGCAATCTCAGCCGCTGGTAAAGGGGCATCGGAAAGCACACGAAGGATCGCAGTCGACTGGGCCCCTGACTGGGCCCCCGGACTGGGCCCTTGGCTTTTGATCAGTTCAGCGATAGTCATATCCCCAGCTCCTCGAAGTTTTTCTTGATTGTCGCGGCGAGCTGCACGGCCTCGGTGTTCAGGCCCTCCAGTTCCAGATGTATGTCACGCAGAGCCTCCTCGAAATCAAAACCCTCGTCCTCTTCTTCCGGAGCGACGCCGACGTAGCGGCCGGGAGTGAGACTCCAGTCGTTGGCCTCGATTTCCGCTCTGTCCACCAGCTTGACCAGGCCTTCTACATCGCGGAGTTCCGCCTCGAGGAAGCGTTCGGTGAGCCAGTGGGCCTGTTTCCAGAAGTAGCGCACCTGTTTGAGCTGTACGATGGCAAGAGCCCGAGCTTCGTCGGCGGCCTTGCGGGCGCGGGTGATGTCGCGGCTCGACCATCCGTCACTGTCCTTGGCGTCGCACTCGGTCTCGCAGGTTTCGATCAGGCGGCAGGCGAGCTTGTAGAGCAGGTCGGTCTGTTTGACCAGATCGCGGCTGGTTTCGGCCAGAGGTGCAAGGCGGTCCACGGCCTTCTTGAGTTCGCCGTTGGTAGTTTTCTGTTGTTCCCGTGCCCCCTGTAGTCCGGTGACGGTCTTTCGGAATGCCTCCACGTCCGCCTTGAACAGCGGAATAGCGTCATCCAGCTCCTTGAGCGCTTCCGCGGTGGGCGCGTCCTTGGCCAGTGTCTTGAGGAAGGGTTCCACATTGCTGCGCAGCGAGGCCAGTGCACCGGTGAAATCGGGCAGCGGCTCGATGGTTTCGCCTTCGTCATCATTCGTCGTGAAACAGCCCTCGCCTTCGGCGAGCATGCGTTCGCAATACCCGGCCACGAGGTCGAGATAACGCTCGGTCTGGCCCCGGTAGAGCCAGACGATGCCTAAGAGGTTTTGTTCCTGTTCGGGCGAAAAGTCATAGATTTTGCGGGTGACCTTGCGGTAGATGCTGCGAGCATCGATCATCAGCACCTTGTCCCTGTGCTCTTCCGGCTTGGCGCGATTGAGAAACCAGAGTTCGCAGGGCACTGTTCGGGTGTAGAAGAAGTTGGAGCGAATGGAGATCATGATATCCACGTCGCCGGTTTCGATCAGTTTCTGGCGTACTTTGGCCTCATCACGCCCGGCGCTGGAAGCCTGAGACGACATGACGAACCCGGCCCGTCCCTGTTCGTTGAGGTAGCTGTAGAAATAACTGATCCAGACGTAGTTGCCGTTTGAGACCTTTCCCTTCTTGTTGACGCCGGGGAGGCCGAAGGGCAGGCGCGGGTCGGTCCCCACCTTGTCGGCGTCGATCTCGTCCACGTTGAAGGGCGGATTGGCCATGACGTAGTCGGATCTGCGCAGCAGTTCGTGTGGGTCTTCGTAGTAGGTGATGGATTTTTGAATATCCCCTTCGAGACCGTGCACCGCGAGATTCATCTTCGCGAGGCGGATCGTGGTGGCGTTCTTTTCGAGGCCGTAGAAGGTGAGCTTCTCAGTGGGGTTTTCGTGCCGTCGTTCCACCACCCGGGCGCTCTGCACGAACATACCGCCTGAACCGCAGGCAGGGTCAAGTACCGTGCCGCCCGTTGGTTCGATCACGTTGGCGATCAGCGAGACGAGGGAAATAGGGGTGAAGAACTCCCCTCCGTCATGGGCTTTCTGGTCGGCGAACTGGGTCAGAAAATATTCGTAAATGCGGCCGAAAACATCTCCGGAGACGCGCTTAAGCTCCTCGGGGTTAAGGGTACGAAGAAGCTGGCCGAGCACAGCGTTGTCGAGTTCCTGGTACTCGCTTTTTGGAAGGACACCCCGCAGGCTTTCATAGTCGGCCTCGATGGAATCCATGGCGCCGATAATGGCCCTGGCACGGTCGGCGCTGTCGGAAAGGGCTACGAGGGAATCGAACTGGGCCTCAGGCTGCAGGAAGATTGCGCTTTTTTGAGAAAAATCCTCTTTTGTCAGGGCTCGGGGTCTGCCGCCGCGCGTTGGAAGGCCCGCCTCGATGGCGTCCTTGACAGAAAGATAGCGGCTGTAGGCATGACGAAGGAAAACCAGTCCCATCACGGGCAGGAAATATTCGTTGCTGGCGTAGTTAGAATTCGCCCGCAAGGTGTCCGCCGCGCTCCAGAGCCGTTTTTCAATGGCTTCAATGTGTTCGAGCTGGGCCATGGCTGTTCTTCCTCTCAACAATATTTTCGCTGCGGGTCTTACTCTTATTTTGTACGGTTGGGACAGGTGGTGATAAGCCTTTGAAAAGTGTACTGCATCCAGTGCTTGCGGTCCAGAGATCAGCGTTAAAGAGCGACGAACCAAACTCCGCAGGGACATGAGTTTAGAGGGACATCATGACGAAGAGGTGAGATTTCGAACCCTATCGTCTGATCTGCAAATCTGAAGAGACTTCTGCTATCATGCTATCATTCAAATTCGATGATAATCTCTGCTCTGCTATTGTGTACGACCTAATTTCATTGGACGTCACTACTAAAAAAACCCGTGTTTGCAAGATCTTTTAGATTATATCGCTGGGAGTTATCGACGGATATCGTCTGGTAGGAAAAGTTACGTCGATCCTCTTACAATTTTTCCTTCAAGCTTTTCAAGT
>CAYZZX010000162.1:0-2977 GCA_964483085.1 uncultured Synergistaceae bacterium | reverse complement strand
GTGGGCGATACTGGGTTCGAACCAGTGACCTCTTCCGTGTGAAGGAAGCGCTACTACCGCTGAGCTAATCGCCCGAAAGCAAAAAGTATTATAGCCTGCCTTCCGTCCCTTTGCAACCCGATATTTTTTCCCCTGATCTTTTTCTCCTGTTTGCAGCCCCATAATTCTGAAGGGCGGTCCGGCCGGATAAATCTTTACGCCAGGTCTTCTGCCGAGGCGGGCTCCTCACGAAGGGTTCTGGGATCGAGGGGCAGTATCCTCCGGCGAGGGCGTTGATTTTTTCAGGAAGGCCAGGAAATCGAGGTTCCGTTCAGGGTCCCCTATGATTCCGAGGTAATCTTTATCCTGAAAGACGAAATCTCCCGCGGGGTTTGAAATGACCTGTCCGTCCCTGCCCACGGCCACGACGGATACGCCGTGTTTTTGTCGCAGGGCTGTTTCCGCCAGGGATTTTCCCGTGAAGGGGTTCCCTTTTTTTAGATAAGCCCACTCCATATCCATCAGGCAGGCGGCGTCCCGAAGCTGATTTGCCGCCTCGTATTCCGGTATGGATTCAATGAGAGGGGCATAGAGGGTTCGCCGACGGGCATTGAGTTCGTTCTGCACCGATGTGGCGGGAAATTCGAGGGAGAGGAGTACCTGCCGGGCCATCTCGAGCCCTGCCTCCACGTCGGGGTTGACGATCCCCTGGACCGCTGTTTTTTCTATGGGGCCTGTGGGAGTGTCCCCCACGGAGATGGCGAGGATTCTCATGTCTTTGTTCTTTCTGCGAAGAGCCTTTATGATTTCATGGGATTTTATTCTGTCTCTGACGGTGACCACGGCGAGGCGGGCCGAGGGGGTTTCGGCCGCGTCGAGGATCACATCCTGAGAGGGATCTCCCAGGATGAGGGGGTATCCTTGTTCGCGCCCTTTGAGAAAGGCCGTGTGATTGGGTTCAATAACGACATAGGGCATACGCAGGTGTCTGAGGATTGCCGCGGTCTGGTGAAGCAGTGCGCCTCCTGTGAGTATGACATGGCGCTGCATTTCTTTGCCGGGAATATTGACCGTCTGAATTTCAGAGGTTCTCAACATCTTTTTCCACAGTGTGTAGGCAGGGGCGGTGAGGCCCGAGATCAGGGGCCCCAGCAGCATGGACAGAATGACGGTGTTGAGAAAGAGGGAGTAGATCTCCCTTGAGAGGGCACCGGAGGAAAGTCCCGCCTGGAGGACGATGAAGGCAATTTCCGAGATGGGGATCATTCCGAAGAAGACGGCGAGGGGAATGACGTTTCCGTATCCGAAGAGGCGCACGACACCGGCGAGAATAACTCCCTTTCCGAGGCAGGCTACGGCCACAAGTCCGAGGGTCACTCCGAGGGTGGAGGCAAGGTTGACGGGGTCGAGGAGCATCCCTATGGTCACGAAGAAGAGAAGGCCGAAGACATCCCGAACGGGGATGAGGTCACTGAGGGCGCGCCGGCCATAGTCAGATTCGCTGAGCACAATGCCGGCGAGAAACGCACCGAATGCGAAGGAGAGCCCTATGGAATAGGAGAGATAGCCTATGCCGAGTCCGATGGCTGTCACGGCGAGGAGAAAGAGCTCTCCTGATTCCCATCGCGCTACCCATTTCAATAGAATGGGGATGATGCGGGCGCCGATGTAGAACATGATTCCCACGAAGAGCAGGACTTTTACCACGGGGAAAAGCATCCCCCCTGCGGAAAAGCCCGAGGAGTCAAGATTGATCAGAAGGACCATGAAGGGAATCACGAGAATGTCCTGGACGATGGAAACGCTCAGCATGACGAGACTTGAAAGGGTACCCATCTGTCCCCGGGAGGAGAGGGTTTTCATGATGATCGCCGTGCTTGAGGAGACAATCGCTCCCGCGAACCAGAGGGAGGGCAGAATTGTCCAGCCGAGGAAGTTTCCGATAAGTATGCACAAGCCTACGGTGAGAAGTATTTGGAGGGTTGCCCCTCCGATGGCCACCGCCCGGATGGGCAGAATGCTTTTGAGGGAAAACTCCAGGCCAAGAGAAAAGAGGAGAAGGGCCACGCCGATCTCCGCAAGGCTTTCAATCTGGCTGATGTTGCTGATGGTGATTCCTCCGGTGTAGCTTCCCACGGCTATTCCCGCAAGAATGTACCCCAAAATGAGAGGCTGGTTAAGTTTTTTCGCGGCCAACCCTCCGAACAGACCCGCGATGATGACGATGATGATGTCTCGAGCAATATCCATAGTCTTTCCCCTCATCTTTCAAGCAACTTCTATATTTTGGCATCAAGAGGGTGAAATTGCAATTTCTCACCCCCCCTTGTTCAGGACTGTTTTTCTATACTGTCCGTCTGCTCGAAATAAGATTGAGATAGTTCATTTTAAAATTAATCCAACAGACTATCACTTCACATTTTTCTCCATTGGAGTATAATCATCCGTGGCAGGTGATGGTAATTTGGTGCATATTTCAGATTTGGAAAAAGTCTCTGACCTCTGGGAATACTGGGGCTTTTCTTCCTGGAACAGGGACGGTCTGAAGGGCGTGTATCGCCGCGTGACCTTCGTAAAAAGTGCCCTTATCGGAGAGGTCTGTAGATATTATGCGGACGATTATATCCTCTGGAACCACGGCGGAAGGGAAGATCGGAAGAGAATTCTGAAGATCTGCCGTCCTCAGCCGGATCTCATGACGCAGCGGTATCTTTTTGTGGATGCACAGGAATCGAATGATAAGGGGATAGTCAAGTCCTTTTTTCTCGGATTCCGGGGATTCGTTGAAGTCCATTCCTTCACTCCCGGCGGACGCTTCGACAAGCGCATCAAGGACCTTGCTCCTCTCGTTGAAAAGGCCCTTGAGCTGGTCAGGACGCGAAAGAATGAAAATGGAGGTGGTGTGGAAGGAGTCAAATAAGTCCCATGGGTAGAGAGTATCTTTTTAATATAACCCGGAGGTGAACGCTGTGCTTGCTATGTTATGTATCGGTTCCAT
>CAYZZX010000161.1:0-3000 GCA_964483085.1 uncultured Synergistaceae bacterium | reverse complement strand
TGCCATCCGTGAATGCACCTCCTGAAAAGAATAGAAAAAAGCCTTGTGAGCGCCCTTTTTCCTTCCCTGTCTCAACCCCTTCTCCTGAAAACTATGCAACCGATTTCATACTTATTTCCAACGGTAAAGTCTATCATACTTCCTCAAGGCTGCCTATCCCCCGGAAATGAACGGAGTGTTTTTTTAATCCATTCGAAGATTTTTATCCTGAGCGAATTACGAAAAAAAAGGGAGCCTCTTTTGGAGAACTCCCTTTCTGTTCTTTTCTTATTTTCTCCTAGATTTCAAGCTCCCGGCTTAATTGCCGCAGCCGTCGCTGCACCCTCCGGAGCCTCCGCTACCGTTGCCTCCTTCACCGCCGGAGCTGGTCGGTGCAGGGGCTTTGTATTCCGCCTTGTTGCCGAATTTCTCAAGAAAATCATCCCGGTCCTTCGGATCAAGGTATCCCGCGAGTTCCTCAGGGGTCATCTCCACAGCCCCGGGGGCGTTGGCGATCTCGTCTCCCGCAAGTCCGATGACGTTGACAGCAATTTCACCCGCGCTGCCCCCTCCGGCGAGGCCGATGAGGCTTGTCGCCTTATTCATATTCGATAGAGTATCGTTCATCCCTGAGGACGCATTGCTTCGTCCCTTGATTGCTTCCAGGTCATTCACAAGGCCGACGGCCGCCCCGATATTCGATACAGTGTATATGGCCACGGCCCCGACAGCCGCCCCTGAGGAAATTGCGGGTGCACTCAAGACCACAACAAGACCCGCTCCCGCAAGGGTAATAGCGGATACGAACTTGGTACCCGCCATCATGTTGGCCCAGTTTTTCTGTCCCAGGGCGTTGCCGATTTTGTGATGAGCAGCCTTTACGGGGGCGGTTATTTTACCGGCTATCCATGATCCGGCATTCTTCAGAGAGTTTCCCACCGCGGCCGCACCGCTCTTCACCGCCTTCGCCCCGCTGGAAAGGGCGTTCATAGCCTTGTCGAACTGAGTTTTCATCCCTCTGCTGATCTTGGCGACCTCATGCTCCACCACCTGTTGCGCAGACGGAACTCCGCTGTATGCAAAAGCCGGAGTGGCTGCCGCCAGCTCCCTCAGGGATGGGAAGACCTCCATCAGCTCCTCCGCAGCGGCGAGAAGGGCCTCTTTTCCCTCCGCTCCGGTCAGAGCTATGCGGATAATTTTGACGGAGTCCTCAAGGCGGTCACCCGCTCGCCCCAGGGCCTCCATAGACTCCTGAGCGTAGTCAAGATGAGCCTTCATCTCTTCGTAGGAGGCATCCCGATTGTTCAGATCCTCCAGTTTTTTCATGGCGAGACTGGCCTGAATGGCCGAAAGCCTCGTCAGCTCAACGCTCTCGGCGAGGCGGGTCTTCTGGGCCTGAGGAAGGTCGAGCAGAGCTATTATTCCCTTGTTGCCCCCGGATTGGGCCGAAGGCTTGCCGCTTTTTTTCACTGGAGGAGCACTTCCGCCGGAGCTGCCGAAGGTCACCGCTTCCGCGCCAGCCGCCAGGCAAAAGATCAGAACTGCCGGCAGAATAAAGACTTTCAACCAATTTTTCATGAACATACCTCCTTCTTCATATTTTCGGATCCTGCAATAGAAGGATTCCGACGGATGATTTCTCTGCGCTCGTGCCGATTTCTGAAAAAAGGGTTGCCGAATGCTTACTGAACCATTAGAATTATACTACATTGTGCTCTACGCTAACTCTTTACTTTTGATGTACTGAGTAATTTCGTTTTTGTATTATCTCTCAGAACCTGTACCAAAAAAAGGAGGGCTTCTCTTGAATCGACGAACACTGCTGTGGACGCTCATTCTGTTTCTTTTTTCCTGTATAGCCGCGGGGGCGACGGATATTGTCCTTCCTCCCATCGAAGATGTCCCGCAAGATAAGACGGCTCCATCGGTTGAACCTGCCCTGGACGTTAAGACGGCCTTCGATGAACCATCAAAACCGGCTCCTTCGTATCAGCCGCCTCCCCGAGAGACCCTGGTGGTGGACGAAACGGAATTCGCCCGTATCAACTGGACGGAGGACTACGTGGAGGCCTCCGGCCAGGCAGTTCCCCCCGACGGCAAAGAGAACACGGCCCAGGGGAAGCTTCTCGCCCGCCGGGGTGCCGTGGTGGACCTGCAACGAAATCTTCTCGAGTTCATCCAGGGAGTACGGGTGGATTCAAAGACAACCATGACGGATTTCATGGTCCGGGATGTGGTCCGCACCTCAGTGCAGGGGCTCATCAAGGCGGTAGAGATCGAAGAGGGGTCCTGGGACGGCGAAGTCTATACTGTGAAGGGGCGGGTGAAACTCGAAAAGATCCGGGCGGCAATTCTTCCGGCACTCCCTGTAAAACCCACCGTAAAGACCGTCCCCACCCAAAAGCCGAAGTCCGGCGGTTCCTCGGGCCTTCTCGTGGACGTGCGCCATCTTCCCCTCATTCCCGCCCTCACTTTCCGCGTTGTCGATGAAAAGGGAAAGGAAGTCTACGGGCTCGCCTTCGCCGACCAGGAGCGTTTTCTCTCCTCAGGGCTGTGCGACTACCACACCAATATCGCCTACGCAAAGGGAGCTCCCCGGATCGCCGCCGCTCCGCTCGTGATCAAGGCAGTGCGGACTCTCTCGCCGGAAAACGTGGACATCGTCGTCTCAAACAGCGATGCCGCTCGAATCCGGGGAAATTCCTTCGACTTCCGCATCCCCTGCCGCGTGACCGTGGTCAAGAGGTAACTCCATGAAAAAACTGCCGATCCTCCGAATATTTCTCTGCATCTTTCTTCTCCTCCTCCTTGCTCTCCCCGCCGCCGCTCAGGAATTTGTTACGGTTGAGGCGGAGGGAATGGCTGCGATTGAGAACGGCAATGTCGACCGGGCACGAAAAGAGGCCAAGGGGCAGCTCTACCGGGACGCCCTCGAAAAGGGCATAGGAGCCTACGTTCAGGGCGTTACGGAGATGAAGGATTTTCAGGTCATCCGGGACCAGGTCTTCTCTCAGTCCCAGG
>CAYZZX010000160.1:0-3019 GCA_964483085.1 uncultured Synergistaceae bacterium | reverse complement strand
CTGTATTACATCCCTCGCCCAAGGCATGGAGAGCTGAAACACATAACGCTGGATTACTTGGACAAAGACAATAATAAACACTCCTGCAAGGCTGACGCCACCAAGCACTGAGAATATTTTCCGTACTGAATTCACGACAATCGCTCCTCCCTGTCGCTAGAAGAACCGGGGCTACCTTTATCAGCATAGCCCCAGCTTTTTTAGAATTACGTTATTCTAGAGGAATGTTTCTGATTTTTTCCATCATTTCAAGAGGTATCACATCTCCAAGAACTTTATACAAATCTTTTGTAGCCTCTGCAAAGGCCTTGAGATCAGGCTTTTCCTCGATCTCAACTCCGTCTTTCTTCATTACATCCATGCGCTCCGCATCTAGTTCGGCAAGCTTTGCTCGCTGATAAATGGCTGTTTCCATGGCTACTTCCCTAAGAATCTGCTGATGCTTGGGGGAAAGGGAATTGAACCATTTAGGATTAGCAAAAACCAGAGCGGGTTCATAAGTATGATTTGTCAGGCTTACAAATTTCTGTACTTCATAAAACTTCATAGAATAAATAGTGGCGATGGGGTTTTCCTGACCATCTACAACTTTTTGCTGTAGAGCAGAATACAGTTCTCCGAAGGGAATAGGCGTGGGGATAGCACCTAAGCTCTTTATAAGCTCAACTTTAATCTTGGACTCCTGGACGCGTATTTTAAGACCTTCCATATCTTGGGGGGTCTTGACCGGACGGACGTTATTGGTCATGTTCCTGAAACCAACTTCCCAATATGCGAGATTCGTGAATCCTTTATCCATAAGAATTTTGTTGAAATATTCCCCCACCTCGCCGTCCAAAGCAGTATAAACCTGTTTCCTTGTCTGGAAGAGGAATGGGACGCCGAACAGTTCAAGTTCAGGAGCGAAGCCAGCCATATTACCAGGACTGGCGCTACCTATCTCTACGGTTCCCATACGGACGCCTTCTGCAAGATCCCGTTCGCCACCCAGTTGTCCCTGGGGGAAGATGGTCACTTTCATCTCTCCGCCGGACTTTTCTTCCACAAGCTTCTTGAACTGCTCGGCTCCTATGTGGTACTGGTGCTCAAGACTTCCGGAGTGGGCAAACTTGAACTCCACTGTTTTCGCAAAGGCCGCTCCGCTCAAAAGAACCATGCACGCTATAACCGCCGTAATAAGTACTCCACTTCTTCTCATTTTCTATACCTCCTATTTGAGATGGGTCCCGTAGATTTCAGGGACTCTGTCATTGAAGACCGTAAGGAAATTCCGAATATCCGAGACCTCTTTCAAGTCGAGGGTCACAAATCCCGCTTCTTCGCCATCCCCTCCTTCGAATAAGATTTCCCCCTTTGGCCCGAGAATGAGAGAGCCGCCGGCAAAGGCTGTATCCTCAGTGATACCACAGCGGTTGCATGCCACCACAAACATCTGGTTCTCTATGGCCCGAGCCCGGAGAAGAGTCTTCCAGTGGTCAGCTCTGGCTGTGGGCCACTCGGCGCTTACGAAGAGCATCTCTGCCCCCTTGAGAGCGTAGGTGCGCAGCCATTCGCAGAAGCGGATGTCGTAGCAAATCACACAGCCTGAAGTTACTCCTTCGATATCAAAGAGACACTCTTTTCTACCGCCGATTAAATACTTTTCCTCGTCCATCAGACGAATGAGGTGAACCTTGTCATAGAAGGCCACGAGCTCGCCCTTAGGATTGATCACCTGGGCGCGGTTTACATACTCTCCTTTTGAAGAGGCGAGCACCGAGCCGCCAGCGAACCAGACTCCATATTTACGGGCGAGGCCCCCCAAAAAGGCCGCTGCACCCCGACCTTCAGGATCAGCCAGTTCTTCAGCCCTGTTCAGGGCGTACCCCACATCCCAGAGTTCCGGCAATACGATTACCGTGGGAAGGTCAGAGGGAAGGGAGACCATTCCCATCCATCGCTCCACATTTTCGTAGTTCTTTTTCTTGTCTCCAAGGGCGATGTCAAGCTGGAGCACCCCTGCGCGAATCTTCATGAGAGCACCTCCTAATTTCTGTCGGGAAGAACCCGGACTTCATATTCATGGCGTATTTCTCTGCCGAGTACGGGATCCTTCAGTGAAAGAACATATGCTTTGCCATAAACCAGCCCTTCTCCGAGGACTGGAAGAGTTCCGCTGAAGAGAGAGAGTCTGCATCCGGGAAGCGGCGCATCCTCCCGGGCCAGCTCAAAGAGCTTTTCCGGAGGCAGCATTTTTCCTAGTGTCCCCTCCTGGTAGAGCTTCCCATCCACCCAGGTGCGGAGTTCAAGGGAATCCCAGTGGTCCCGCACTTCACTCACTTTCCAGAAGACGGACCCGACGATCTTTGAACAGATCTGCTTTGCCTTCGCCACGGAGACTGTTTCCAGGGCACGGTCGGTATGATCGCTGGCGACAGTTACATACAAGTTCCCCTCTTCGCTCCTGGCGAGAAAGACCTCTCCCTCTCCTGAGGTGCTCTCCCCCACAACCCAGAGCACATTAGAAGAAGAAACCCTCTCGGGTTCGACCCAGTACATGGAGGGAACTTTTTCGGGAGCAGGCACGCCGATTTTTCGCAGTTCCTCCACATGAGCCCGTACACCCTCCTGATCTCTCCCCGTATAGCCTGCGGCGACACAGGCGTCCCAGGCGAGAGCAACCCCTTCGCTGCCGCCATTCTTGTGCAGCACTACCTTTTCCATCCGCATTTCGCATTCCCTTCCCTTCTACTCGAATGTCAAGACATCGAACTTGCGCAGAAGAATCCCTTCAGTATTGTCCAGATGGTCCAGAAGGGCTTCTTTTGCGGCCCGTTTTTTTCCGTTTATAATTGCTTCCGCAATTTTGCCGTGTTCGGCGAGAACATCGTCGTATCGCTTTTCATTCATGGCGAGCATGCCGAGCCATATCATCTCTTCGCTGACGGAATTCCAGAATCCCCGGAGACGGGAATTTCCCGCGGCAGAAAAAAGAAGGGAGTGAAAGGACTGGTCCGCAGAGATGAAGGAAAAAAGGGTT
>CAYZZX010000159.1:0-3020 GCA_964483085.1 uncultured Synergistaceae bacterium | reverse complement strand
TATTTCAAACAAGCATGGCAGCTGATAAAGCAAAACAAGCTTTTCAGCACCATTTACATAGCCGGAACGGCTTTGGGAATTTCGATGGTGATGGTGTTGGCGATACTGAACTATGTGAAAACCGCCAATATCTACCCCGAAACAAATCGCGATAAAACGCTATACGTAAAATCGCTATGTCTTTCCCCAAAAGATGTCGAATCTGATAGGTGGCAAGCTTCTGGTGGGTTTTCATATACAGCAATACAACAGTTTTTCCTCACCCTAAAAACGCCAGAATTAGTTTCGGTAGAAATGGAGCCGAATACGGATTTAATATCGTTACCTAACGATGATGAAATGGTTGAGGGACAAAGTCGGTTTGTTGATGTCAACTACTGGAAAGTGTTCAACTTCGTGTTCTTGTCGGGAAAACCGTTCTCTGAAGCCGAATTTCAATCGGGGCTAAATGTTGCCGTGATAACAAGTTCGTTGGCAAAAACACTGTTTGGCAATGAGGATGCCGTGGGCAAAGAGATAGAGTATGGATTCAAGCCATACCGTATTACTGGCGTGGTACGGGACGTTTCCTATGCAATGCCCGGCACCTACGCCCAAATTTGGATGCCATTCACTTCATTCGCTGATTATGATGAGGCGGGGAATGCTGAATACGATGGCGTTTTGGGTGATGTGGGGAATATATATCTTTTGGCCTATTCAAAAAACGACTTTTCGGCTATCCGAACGGAAGTGGGCAGCTGCGTTGCGCGCTATAATGCTCAATCCAAAACATGGAGAATGGATTTATTGGGGCAGCCTGACGAGAAGTCTGTTGAGATTCATCGTCAGTGGTCGAATGAAGGGCCTAATATGGTAATGATAAGGACGATGATTGCATTAATCGTTTTGCTGCTTCTAATGATTCCGGCCATCAACCTATCGGGGATGAATAGCATGCGCATGGAGCGACGGATGGGCGAAATGGGAGTGCGAAAAGCTTTCGGCGCATCGCGCATGTTGTTGCTTAAGCAGGTGCTGATAGAGAACCTGCTGCTCACTGGTATCGGTGGCTTTGTGGGGCTGCTGCTTTCCTATATCTTTATATGGGCTTCAAAAAAATGGGTTTTTGACCTAGGAACTCATTTTATCGAAACCATGCCGAATGAAACATCCTTTGAGTTCTCTTTCTCTATGCTCTTTAGCTTTAAGATATTCTTTATGGTTGTTTTGGCCTGTTTAGCCATGAATCTACTATCGGCATTTGTGCCTGTTTTTCGCTCTCTTCGCAAAAGTATTGTCAACTCTCTTCATATTAAATACAACTAGCCATGATACATCATATTTTAAAACAGATTTGGGCACAACGGAAGTACAATGTGTGGATTTTTGTTGAGCTGCTACTAGTATTTATACTCATGCAATTTATTGTTGCTTACGGTTTTGTCATATTGCACAACAGAAGTATCCCTGGGGGCTTTGATGAAACAAACACTTTTGTCGTAACCTACGGTACTTACCCACCCAGAACGAGTAGATATAGCGCAGAGGATGCGGATTCTGTAAAAGCGTTAGAGAATCTAAACAAAATTGTAAGCAAGGTGCAGCAGTATAAAAATGTAGAAATTGCCGCACTTACCTACGGAGGTTGGGGTACCTTGCCCTATTCAGGGAGTTCTTATGGTAGAAATATTATGCGGGATAGCGTAGAGATGGGTACTCAAGTAAAGCGGATAAGCTCTGGCGATTATTTCCGAATTTTCCGTATTACCTCTGCTAAGGATAATACGTGGCAGCGTCCTGCAAATATCGATTTAAACCAAGATAACGCTATCCTTATCACTCGGAGTGTGGCAAAACGGCTATTTGGAGATGCCGCTGCAATTGGGCAAACGGTCAAAATGTCCATAGATAGGGACAAAGATAAGCTTAAAGAGTATATAGTTGCAGACGTACTAAACGACCAAAAGCGATTCGATTACATACTTCCTACCGATGCCGTATTTATAGCGGCCAGCCCCCTTACAGTAAATAATATAATGAGCTTCAATATATGCCTTCGCGTACTGGATGGTACGCCAAAGCAGCAATTTATTCGTGATTTTCAGAAAGATATGAAAGGCGAAATGCAAATCGGTAACTTTTATTTGAAGCATGTAAAATCTTTCGAAAACGAGAAAAGAAATATCGAACATACATTTGGGGTAACCAACGATATACGTATTCGCAAAATTATGGCAGTTTTCCTTTCATTCTGCATGGCGTTGGGTATTATCGGCACGTTTTGGTTTCGCAACCAAACACGGCGAAGCGAAATTGGTCTGCGTATGGCAATGGGCAGCACACGGCGCAAGCTGCAAAAACAGTTTGTGCTAGAGGCAATCATTATGTTTACAGCTACCACCATACCCGCTCTGATTATTTATTACTTTATCGAAGTTGCCAACGGGTATCATAGCGATACACAAATGTATATCGTGCAAAACAAGTTACTGCTCTTCGCAATCACAGGCCCTATAACCTATATTTTACTGGGTATCATCGTAGGATTAAGCGCATGGATTCCCGCTCACCGAGCATCCAAAACCCACCCCGTTGATGCTTTACGAGACGAATAGTTAAAGACGCAATGCATTGCGTCTCCATAAAACAGATAAAAACTTTAAAACACAATAACATGAACCCAATGATTCAACTACAAAAAGTCGATAAAATATATCGCACAGAAGAGATAGAAACGGTAGCATTAGAAAATGTGAACCTTGAAGTAAAAAGAGGAGAGTTTCTTGCAGTAATGGGACCTTCGGGCTGTGGCAAATCTACCCTGCTCAATGTAATGGGGCTGTTGGATATGCCCACATCGGGCAAAGTGATACTGGATGGCAAAGAGACCTTTAATATGAAGGATAAAGAACTGGCTAGGTTTCGCAACGAGAAACTTGGTTTCGTATTCCAAAGCTTTCACCTGATTAACTCATTGAATGTATTAGACAATGTGGAGTTGCCACTTCTATACCGCAATGTGTCGGCATCGGAGCGCA
>CAYZZX010000158.1:0-3035 GCA_964483085.1 uncultured Synergistaceae bacterium | reverse complement strand
AAAACGATATCATGTAATTATTATAATTTATACATGCTGAATATGATAAGCGTATCGCTAGATATCAGCTAAAGATAATGATAAGTATATAGTGATTAGCATTTTAATAATATCGATAGGGTATTGACAAATGATATGTATATGATGTATAAGTATCATTATTAATGAGCAGGCTGTTTTTCGACCTGATATAAAAATTTGATCAAAGATGAAAATTGACGGTAGGGTAACTCGGCGTATCACGGAAGGGGGCATTCTCATGTATAAGGCATTTGTCGGGGGAAGCAGAAGGCAGCGTCTTGCATGGATAGTCGGAGAGAGTACCTCTCCTCTCGAGTCCGGAAGAAAACAGGTCCTTCTCTGCCCGGGAAAAGAATCGCTCGAGGCGATGTTTGATCCTGTAAATGATGTTCTCCTGGCAAACGGATACAAGGGGAGCAGTTCCGTGGATATCGCATCTGAATTCTTCTACGCCGCTTCCTCTCTCAGGGATGCCGGCACTTCCTGCGCTGACGCCCTCATTCCGCACTGGTGCATCAGCATGGTACGGGACCCCTTCTGGCTCACAAGCTCTCAAATCATCCTGACCGCCCTCTTCCGGGGGGCATGCCAACATTGGGGGCGCCTTCACAGGGGGCTTCCCTCTGATGAAATTCCCTCCCTCACATCTGTGCTGTTCCAGTTTATCTCCGACCTTCTTCTGGCGAAGATGTCATCTTCAACTAACGACAAAAAGACGTTCACTCCCCCTGATTGGTGGAGCGGCCTCCAGCCGGAGGATGGTGACGTACTTCAGGGAATCGTGGGAAACAACGCCGGAGTCACTGTGGGGTGCATCTTTGGCGAGCTCTATTCTATTCTGAACCCCTTTCGTAAATGGATGCCGGAGAAAAAGACCGGGTCCGTCCTGCAGGGTAAAGGGAGAGTCATCGTCTATACGCCCTCTGTCACACCGGAATTTCTCGGCGCGTTTCTCTCAGCGGCCGGGGAGGCGTGGAAATCCTTCGATCTCTTCGCTCTCGAGCTCGATTCTTTCAGTGCAAAAGAGATCGACACGGTCAGCCGATTTCTGGAAAACGGCGGATTGAAGGAAAACAGCTCCTTCCGGTGGACGGGAGAGGATCTTGTCACCTGCGAGGGAACGGATTTCTTCTCCGGGAACTCCATCTTCGGAGCAACCCAATCCGGAAGAGTTATTCAGAAATTCCGCGCCCTTGTGCGGGAATATACGGGAGGGGAGTCGGGCCAGCTCGTTACCCCCACAATCCGGGGCAGCGCGCGGGACGGGGCAGAAGATCCGGGCTTTCTTCAACCTAAAAACGCATTCGTCCTCGAATCGGGGATATGGTATCTCCAGGAGATGCCCGAACTTCTCTCCGCGCCGGCTTTTTCCCTTGAAGAAGATCCCGATACCCTGTTCGACCAGGACTACGAGGGGTTGAAGAATCTCGTCGCCGGAAAGGGGCCGGACCTGCCCCTCATCGCTGCCCAGTCTCTTGAGGAGACCGCTCCGGAGTACATGGTGGATCTTGAAAGAAGGATCGCCGAATGCAGCGATCTTGAGGATAAGGCGGATCTGTGCGCCCTGTACTGCCACGAGTTTGAGAGTGTCTTTCGTCTCAAACTTAAGAATGCGGCTGCGGATTCGGCCTTTTCAATCAAGAATATTGCCTTTGAGATCAACTCTTTCTTGGAAAGAGTTGAAAGGGACTCTGCTCTTGCTGAGAAATATTCACTCCTGGAAAAGATGGGGCCGAGGGTTATCGATCAGGGAATTCTCGATCTGAATATGTTCCCCGACGATTTTGATACTCCAGTTTTTCTCAACGAGATTGAAAAAATTTTCTCCAGTGATGACTTCTCCAGTGATGACTATGAGGAGGACTGAGTGGAAAAGCCGTCCGTCAGAGAACGAGAGTCTGCCGAAAAAACGACACTCGTTGCAGACATTATGCGGAGCTGAGAGGGAGCAGTTGGCCCGAGGCGGAAGACAAGAACAGCCTTTTTCCGGAAAGTGTTTTGCGCAGATCATAGGTTGAAAATCGAAGTTCTGTCAAAAAAATCATACGGAAAGGTGTTGCTGTCCATTGAAGCAGGTACGAAATTCCATAGACTCCCTTTCTTTTTCCTCCGGATTTTACTTTGTGTCCGACCAGCACTTTGGTCACGAGAACATCATCACCTACTGCGACCGCCCCTTTGCCAACGGGGATGAGATGGAGGAGTTCCTCGTTGAGAGGCACAACTCCGTGGTCGGCAAGGACGATCCCGTGCTCATGCTCGGCGACTTCATCTGGGGAAGAAAGTCGAAGAGGGATAGTGTACTGCCGAAAATGAGAGAGCTTCTTCGAAAACTCAACGGTGAAAAATATCTCATCCTGGGCAATCATGACTACATGCAGCCGGAAGATTACCTGAACTGCGGTTTTCTCGACGTCCGGGAGGAGGCGGTCATCGACGGAATCACCTTCGTCCACTCGCCGAAGAATGTCCTGCTGTCCTGCGACGCTGAATTTACCGACATGCCGGAGGGGTACAGCCGCATCGTTCTGGACGGCTCGTCCCTGGACATAGAAGCGCGCTTTGTCTGCGGACACGTCCATCAGATGTGGAAGGCGCTCTCTCCCTTCGTGAATGTCTCCGTGGATGTCTGGGACTATGCTCCGGTGCACAGCGACAAAGTGCGGGACCTTCTTGAAAATCTGGACCGGCAACCCTATGCCGGCATCGGCGGAACGCTGCTCCCCCTGCTGCGCGACGCCGGCTTCGACCCTGACTTTTCCGATAGTCCGGCTGTTCCGAAAAGCGGGGGAGTGTAGTCTTCATAAAGGTTCTAAATCCGCACCTTGAAAAATATAAAACCGCTCGGGATTGTTCGAAGAACAGGTGGTGCGTGTGTTTCTATTCTGCAATAAACACTTCGGAAGCTCATTTGCTCGTTTCACACCGTGAACCTGCGGATTTGGTTGGAAAATCTAGTCTTGCTAAATTTTGAAAGAAAGCGTTTAGAAAGATTTTTTCCGCTGATTGAAAGT
>CAYZZX010000157.1:1202-3069 GCA_964483085.1 uncultured Synergistaceae bacterium | reverse complement strand
AAAAAATGTTCTGTCTGGCAAAATACATTATCACCCGATCCGGGGGAAATCAAGGATGAGAAATGTCCCCGGAACGGGCCAAAGGATAGAAGAGGGCAGACCTTTTTCAATCTGCGGATTAAAGCTGGAAAAAGTTGCGCAAAACTCTTCTTCTTGGGAAAATAGACTGCAGAAGCTATCGAGCAAAGGAGGAACATCATGAAGCTAAGCGCCCGCAATCAGATCAAGGGAACAGTAACGGAGATAAAAGAGGGAGCCGTGGAGGCTCAGGTCACTCTGGAAATCTGCGGAGGCCAGTCCATGGTCTCGGTGATCACCATGGATTCGGTGAAGCGCCTCGGTATAACCGTCGGCTCAGAGGTCTTCGCGGTGGTGAAGGCCGACAGCGTCATGCTGGCCGTCGAATAGGCGGCATCGGAAAGTACGCCGATTCAGCGTTGAAGAGCGGCGGCCGGAGAGTCCGCCGCTCTTCAACTGATGTGCCCTCTGGAGGATTTTCATGAAGATCGCTGTATTGATCAAACAGGTTCCCGACACGGACGATGTCCGGATGGACGCCGAGAAGGGGACCATGGTCCGGGAGGGGAAGGGGGCCATCGTCAACCCCCTCGACCTGAACGCCCTGCAGGCCGCCCTCGACCTGAAGGAATTACTGCCTGACGGAGGAGAAGTGACGGTGATGACCATGGGGCCGCCCAGAGCCCACGAAGCTCTGAGGGAATGTCTCTCCATGGGGGCCGACCGGGGGATTCTCCTCACGGACCGGCTCTTTGCGGGGAGCGATACCTGGGCCACCGGAAAGGTCCTCGCCGCGGCCATAGAGAAAGAGGGGCCCTTCGACCTCATCCTCGCGGGGGAGAAGGCCACGGACGGCGAGACGGGGCAGGTCGGCCCCGAGGTCGCCGCTCTTCTTGATATCCCCTTCAGCACTTACGTGAGCGGTCTCACCCTCACAGAGGGGGGAGTGGAGGTCCGCCGGACCGTTGAAGGGGGCGTTCAGAGGCAGCGTCTGCCCTTCCCCTGCCTTATCACGGTTCTTCACGCACTGAACGACCCCTCCATGCCCACTCTGAGGGGCAAAAAACGGGCGCGCAGGGCAGATATCCCCTCCCTCGGCGCGGCGGACCTCGCTCTCTCTCCGGAGGAGACGGGGCTTGACGGGTCAGCCACCCGGGTGGTGAAGATCGGGTACCCCACCCTCGCCCGAAATACGGAGATGTACGGAGAGGGCCGCCTGAACGAGGGGATCGAACGGCTCGTCACCATTCTTCGGGAAAGAGCGGTGCTCTAGCATGACGGACGAAAGAAAGACAAAAGAGAAATTCTTCGTTGTGGGTGAGGTCTTCCGGGGCCGCCTGTCCTCCACGTGCAGAGAGCTCGCCGGAAAAGCCAGAGAGCTCGCCGACTCGGTGGAAGGGGAGGTCACGGTGATCCTCCTGTCGGACGGGCTCGCCGAGGACCCGAAGACCCTTTTCTCCTCGGGGGCCGACCGGGTGATGGTGGTGGAGCACCCCTCCCTCGCCCTCTACAATCAGGAGATTGAGACCAATGTCCTCGCCTTTCTTCTGAAGAAGGAAGATCCAGCCGTCGTCCTCGCCGGGGCCACCACATCGGGACGGACGACCCTTCCCGCCCTGGCCGCCCGTCTCGAGACGGGGCTGACGGCCGACTGCACCGGCCTCGAGATGGAGCAGGAGACGGGGCAGCTTCTCCAGACCCGCCCGGCCATCGGCGGAAATGTCATGGCCACCATACGGACTCCCTCCCGCCGCCCTCAGATGGCCACGGTCCGTCCCAGGACCTTCCCCCTCCCACCGGCCTCAGAACGGCAGGGAGAGGTTCTCTTCCCCGAGATCCCGCCGTCCCT
>CAYZZX010000157.1:0-1102 GCA_964483085.1 uncultured Synergistaceae bacterium | reverse complement strand
TGTGCGGAGATCTCTTCGAGATCCTCCCCCGTCTTATCGAGAGAATCCGAGAGGAGAAGAGGAACCCATGAACCAGACCGTCTATTCCCCCGTCACCGAAGGGGTGGTGAAGGACCTGCAGGCCCTCCTCGGCTCCTCGGCAGTGACGGTGGACCGGGAGAAACGGGCAGCCTATTCCAGAGACGAGGTTCCCTCCTTCGCTTTCGACAGAGAGTATATCGCCGAGGCGGTGGTCTTTCCCCGCTCAACGGAGGACGTCTCGGCCCTGATGAAGTACGCGAACGACCATCTTCTTCCCGTCACCCCCAGAGGGGCCGGAACGGGCCTGTCGGGAGGGGCCGTGCCCTTTGCGGGAGGAATTGTCCTCTCCTTCGAGAAGATGGGGCGCATTCTCGAACTGGACAAACAGAACCTTACGATCACGGTGGAGCCCGGTGTCGTCACCGCCGAGATCACGAAGGCCGCCGCCCGGGAGGGACTGCTCTACGCGGGAGACCCCTGCAGCGGCGACGCCTCCTACATCGGCGGAAACGTGGCGGAGAACGCCGGAGGAAACAAGGTGGTGAAGTACGGCACGACGGGAAACTCCGTCCTCGCCCTCGAGGCAGTGCTGGCGGACGGCACGGTGATGGAGTTCGGCGGGAAGCGACGGAAGGACGCCACGGGGTACGACTTCGCCCATCTGATCGTGGGGTCGGAGGGGACCCTCGCGGTGGTGACGAAGATCATTCTGAAACTTCTTCCCCTTCCAGAAAGGGTGGTGGACCTTCTGATCCCCTTTCCGGACGTGGCCTCGGCCATCGACTTCGCCCCCCGCATTCAAAGCGAGGGGAAGGTGATCCCCTCATCCCTCGAGTTTCTCGACCGCAAGTCCATCCGCCTCGCAGAGAGGTTTCTGAATACCTCCCTTCCCTGCGACGACGCGGGAGCCCATCTCATCGTCCAGCTCGAGGGAAATGACCCGGAAGTGCTCGCCGACGAGATGGAGCGCATCGGTGATCTCTGTTTCGCCCACGGAGCCATCGAGGTCTTCGTGGCGGACAACCGAACCACCCGGGACAAGCTCTGGAAGGCCCGGAAGTGCCTCGCCGAGGCCATCATG
>CAYZZX010000156.1:0-3085 GCA_964483085.1 uncultured Synergistaceae bacterium | reverse complement strand
CTTATCATCGCGCTGGGGATGCTGGTGGACAACGCCATCGTCGTAGCGGACGGCATGCTCGTGCGGATGCAGGAGGGGAAGAGCGGCCCGTCGGCGGCCGTCGAGGTAGTCAAACAGACGCAGATACCGCTGCTTGGCGCGACCGTCATCGCAGCCATCGCCTTCGCTCCCATCGGACTCTCTCCGGACAACACCGGCGAGTTCTGCAAGAGCCTTTTCCAGGTTGTGAGTATCTCGCTGCTGCTGAGCTGGGTGCTGGCCGTCACCGTGACGCCCCTCGCCGGAATCGCCATCCTCAGGAGCAACGCTGCGGGATCGGAGACCGACCCGTACGATACGCCCTTCTACCGCTCATACAAGGGCTTTCTCGCCTTCTGCCTCTCCCGGCGCAAGGCCGTGATGCTGCTGGTTGCCGGAATGCTGGCAATCTCCTTCATCGCCTTCGGCTCCGTGGACAAATCCTTCTTCCCCGTCTCCACGAGTCCGATGTTTACCGTGGACTTCTGGACGATCCGCGGCACGGGGGTGGAGGCCACCCTCGCCGAGGCCAGGAAGATGGAAGACTACCTTCTCTCCCTGCCCGAGACCGAGTCCGTGGCAGTCTACGCGGGAGAGGGCGCGCTGCGCTTCATCCTGACCTACACCCCCGGCGACCCCGCCTCCAACTACGGCCATCTGATCGTCACCGCCCGGAACACCGAGGGCGCGGAGGAGCTGAAGGAAAAACTCAGTGAATTCGTCCGGGCAGAACAGCCCCATCTCGACCCGCGCATCCGCTCCTTCTCCAAAGGAACCGGTGGCGGCGCGAAGGTGCAGGTCCGTTTCCTGGGGAAGGATTCGTCAGTGCTGCGGCGCCTTGCCGATCATGCCACGGGAGTCTTCGCCTCGGATCCGGACTCGATCAATATCAGGACCAACTGGGGGGAGCGCACCAAGGTCATCCGCCCGGTGCTGAACGAATCCGTTCAACTGCTGGGGTTGTCGCGCCGGGATGTGGCAAACTCGATCAGAATGGCCTTCACCGGCGTTCCCGCGGGGCTCTACCGCGAAGGGGAGAAGCTGGTCCCCATCGTGGCACGCCTGCCGAAGGAGGACCGGCCCCGGGGAGCGGGGCTCGACACCCTCGATCCTCAGCGGCTGGACTTCCTCGGAGGTGTGGAGTCGCTGGAGGAGACGCAGGTATGGAGCAGCCTGAACCGGCGCTACATCCCTCTCTCACAGTTCGTCACGCGGATCGATACTGTGGCGGAGGACTCGTACGTTTACCGGATCAACCGGATGAAGGCAATCACCGTGGAGTGCGACAGCGGAACGGAACGGTCAAACGCCCTCTTCGCGCGTCTGCGTTCGCCCATTGAAGGGCTCGATCTTCCTGAGGGCACGGAGATGGAGTGGGGGGGCGAGTACGAGGGGTCTCAGAAGGCCCAGGGCGGTCTGATGGGGATGATCCCTCTCGGCTTCCTCGCCATTCTGGTGATCCTCGTCATGCTCTTCAACGGCTTCCGTCAGCCGCTGATCATCCTGCTCTGCCTGCCCCTCTCCATCATCGGCCTCACATTCGGTCTGCTGGTGATGGGGAAACCCTTCGACTTCATGGCGCTGCTCGGCTTCCTGAGCCTCACCGGAATGCTGATAAAAAACGCCATCGTCCTGATCGATCAGATCGACCTTGAGATCGGCGAAGGAAAAGTCCCCCTCGCCGCAATCATCGACTCCGCCGTCAGCCGCACCCGACCGGTGAGCATGGCTGCGCTGACCACCGTGCTGGGGATGCTTCCGCTTTACTTCGACGTTCTTTTTTCCGCCATGGCCGTGGTCATCATGTTCGGACTCACCTTCGCCACGGTCCTCATCCTCGTGGTCGTCCCCGTGCTCTACGGCGAACTGCTGATCCCGTCCTCGCCCGCAAAAGGGACAGGAGAGCCCGTCAGCCAAGGATCGTCGGGTTCAGCCTCCATGTAATGAAGTTGAGAACCGCCGCGAAGCTGACCCAGAGGAGATAGGGAACCAGAAGGCCCGCCGCGAGGGGACGGATTTTCCAAAAGGCGAAAATAGTCAGGAGAATGAGAATCCACAGAAGGACGATCACAGAGAAGGAGAGGAGACCGCTCTCCCACCGGAAATAGGTCCAGCTCCAGAGGGCATTCACCGCAAGCTGTACCAGGTAGATCCAGAGGGCTGTGGACGCATGGGGAAAGCCTCCCTCCCGCCAGACAAGCCATGCGGCGATGCCCATCATGGTGTAGAGCACCATCCAGACGGGACCGAAGACCGACCCCGGCGGGAACCAGTCGGGCCTGACCAGCTCGCTGTAAAAGCTCCGGGCGCTGACTGAAGCATATCCGCCGATGGCTGACGCGGCGAAGGTCACTCCAAGCCAGAGGAAAAGACCGATCCATTGAGAAGTGGTGCGAAGATTATTCGTCATACTCGCCACCTCCTGAAATGAGAATATCTTATCTTGCTTTTTCTCCGCAGGGGATGCAGACCTGCCGGCCGTCCTCGAGCTGCTTCAGGCGGGTCTCCATGACCCGCTCGCCGCAGAGGCTGCAGAAGCCGGACTTCCGTATCTGGGCCATCTCGGGGAGAGGCTCCTGAGGCTCCATGACCGTGAAGAGCGCTTCGTCCGTCTCCTCCAGCATGCGCTGCGTCGATTCCTCCCGGGTCAGCTCCCGGTCAGGGGCATTCAGAACCATGCGCACTCCCTTTCCGTCGCAGCGGCGGTAGACGGTGAAGGCCTGTTTTCCCCAGTCCCGGAAGAGAAGATTTCCCTTGCCGAAGGTGCAGCCGAGGACGTACTGAACGGCATCGACGCCGCAGGCGTCGTTTTCAGCGATGGCTACGAGCTCCTCGTCCCGGTCGCGGGAGACCTCCAGCAGCTTCATCGCCAGCAGTGCCGCTCTCCATCCGATGAGCACTCCGGGGCAGAAATGGCCGTGAAAGGCGACGACCGGCTCGAGCTCGGGGGGGATGACAATATTTTCCATAGGTACCTCCTCAAGGCGGGGAGAAGTCTCTCCCCTTTTCTTTTTCTCCGTCATTTTATCATTTTTCCACCAATATTTTCTTTTTCACCCGGCTTGAA
>CAYZZX010000155.1:0-3271 GCA_964483085.1 uncultured Synergistaceae bacterium | reverse complement strand
CGCCTTGAAGCCCCCAGTACCGGTATTCGTCGGGGGTGATGTGGAGCTTGTACTGCTGGTCCCAGGTACCGTCCCGACGGCAGAGGTAGGAGACGTTGTAGAGGCGGTTATTCCGCAGCTCGGGAACGCTTCCCGAGACGATATTGATGTTGTAGGAGACCGCCATCTCCACGAGATTTTTCCGAAGATCCGGCGTGTATCCGGCGATGGAGCGCATCGCCTCCGCCGGGTCCTGCTGATCGAACTGGGCCAGCAGCGGTGCGTTGAAGAGCTCGGGAAAGAGGACGAGGTCCGTGTTGTACCCCGCCTGGGTGTCCACGAAGAACTCCACCTGCTGGAGAAAATCATCGAAGGAATCGAAGGACCTCATCTGCCACTGCACCACTCCCAGGCGCACGTAGGTCTTCACCTTCGAGATGAGCCTCTTCCGCTCTTCATAGTAAATGTTGTTCCACTCAAGGATGACGCCGTACCCCTTCGAGCTGAAATCCTCGGGCCAGTACTTCTCAATGATGCGCCGGTGGTGGAAATCATTGCTGATCTGGAAGGTCAGCACCGGGTCAGAGAGCTCCCGGTTGTTCACCATGCGAATGTACTGCTGGGGCGTTTTTTTATCGGCCCACTCCTCATACCCCGGAATCCTGCCGCCGATGAGAATCCCCTTCAGATTGAGAGTCTCGCACAGCTCCTTCCGGGCATCATAGAGGCGGCGGCCGAGCCGCTTCTCCCGGTAGTCAGGGGAGACGAAGATGTCGATGCCGTAGAGGAAGTCCCCTTCCGGATCGTGGTTCTTCAGCATTCCGTCGCCGACGATGTCTTTGTAGGTATGGCGTTCTCCGAAGCGGGAATAGTCGATGATCAGGGAAAAAGCTCCGGCTATCACTCTTCCCTTGTCCTCGATGCAGAGCTGCCCCTCGGGAAACCGGGTGATCATGGCCTTGAACTGCTCCCTCGTCCATGCGCCGCCCATTTTCGGATAGACCCTGTCCATGATCCGTTTGAGTTCATCGTAATCGTCAAGCTGCAACTGGCGCAGCTCAAGTTCATGTAAAAATCTTTTCTTTGCCATGGAAACCTTCCCTTCCTAATACATTGCCTCCAATTATACTCGCAGACGAAGACATCGGGAGAAAAGAAGAGGGAAGTACAAAAAGAGAAGCACTCCAGTGCTGAGTGCTTCTCTTTTGCTCTACCAGTTAGCTTTATTCGGAATAAACTGTTTTCATCAAAGAGCATTCCGGGTTCAGAGGTTTTAGCGGATCTTGATATCTAGTCTCGAAGCAAAGGCACGTTACAGGAATGTCGTAAGGGCCGTGAATCATTCCCACAGGACGGCATGCATAATAGCCCTTGGGTGCAATGACGTTTTTCCCCGTATCAATCATGTAGCCTTCCAGGATATAAACCTCTTCGCAGAAATCGTGATTCTGAACATCTGGAATCTTCACCCCGGGAGCAAAGCGCACGAGCCTCGTGAGGTTACCAGATTGGGGATCAAAAGATAAAATTTTCTCCGATATGCCCTCTGGAGCTCCCGGAACCTGCTGCCAATGCCCAAGTAAAAAAGTGTCGCTGAATTCAATCGTCTGCTTTGCCATAAAAAACCTCTCCTTTTATATGTATTTTTTTATAAACCAAGATAATTCGGTAAAAACGTTACTAACCAAGGCATATAGGTGATCATCAGTAATACGATTAAGAGCGGGATGAGTAATAGAATAAGATCATGGAACATCTCCCTTAAGCTTGTATTAGCTATTCCACAAGTGACAAACAGACAAACTCCCAGAGGTGGAGTGCACATGCCGATTGTGAGGTTTATCGCCACAACAAGACCAAAATGGATAAGATCTATATTGAAGGCTTTTACCAACGGAAGGAAAAGAGGCACAAAAATGGTAATTGCACTGGTGGTATCAATGAATGTTCCAGCAATGAGAAGGATGATATTCATGACCACAAATGCCATCCATGGAGTGGTTATATACTCGAGAAGGGATTGAGCAACAGTCTGAGGGATCATCTTAACAGTCATGAACCAAATAAAAAGGCGAGCCGTCATCAGTACTGTAAGGATAATACCGTTTGTTATGGCCGCGTCCATAAACGCTTTTCTAACAGATGCCCATGTTAGCTCCCGATAGATCAGAGCACCCAGAACAAGTGCATAGGCTACAGCGATAGCTGCAGATTCGGTAGGGGTAAAAACACCGCCTACGATGCCACCTACAATTATTATTGGCATTATCAGGGCGAGTATGGCATCCTTAAATCCTTGGAATATTTCCTTAGAAGAAGCTTTCTGAGCGTGACCAATATAACCTCGCTTTCTGCTGATAAGAATGTTAGTGACCATTAAAGCAATTCCCATCAAAAGACCCGGAATCACGCCACCTATGAAGAGCTTTGCGATGGAACAGCTTACTATAACACCATAGATTACCAAGGGAATACTGGGAGGGATGATAGGACCAATGGAACCTGCTGTAGCAACCAGAGAAGCGGCATATTCCTTGGAATATCCTCTTTCTACCATTGGAGGGATGAGGAGTGCACCAATTGCAGCTGCTGCTGCGATTGCAGAACCTGTAACGGCCGCAAAGATCATGGAGGAAACAATAACAACCAAACCCAGCCCCCCTGCAAAATGACCGACAACAGACTCAGAAAAATCGGTTATGCGTCGTGAAATCCCTCCCACAGCCATAAGATTACCAGCTAAAATAAAAAGAGGTATAGCTACGAATGCGAAATTGCTGACGCCTCCGTACATTTGTTGTACAACGACCTGAAGTGGGAGTTGTGTGCCGATGAGTCCGATTACACTTACGATACCAAGAGAAAAAGCGATGGGTATGCCCAAAAGGAAAACACCGAAAAGCCCTAAAATCCACATCATAGTAGAATCACCGGCCTTCCTGTTGGAGATCATTGTCTCCTGAGTGTCCAGTAAAGTTCTTTATCTGCTGAATCAAATCCAAGACAAGATAAATCAGCATGAAAGCCACAGTGAGAGGGATCGCAGCATATGTGAGGCTCATGGGAACTTGTACATATGTCATGTTCTGATCCATATTATCCATCACGAATCGGATTGAGTAGATAAAGACTGAGCTGAGGAAAACTATGACCACTACATTTGTCAATAACCCAAACCAGCGCTTACCTTTTGTCGAGAAACCTTCAACTAGGACATCTACATTAAGGTGTGACTTGTTAAAAATTCCGATAGCCATACCAAGAGAAACCGAATAGGTAAACAAAATCTGTA
>CAYZZX010000154.1:0-3344 GCA_964483085.1 uncultured Synergistaceae bacterium | reverse complement strand
AGGATTACATGTCAAGCGAAAAGATGCTGAAGCTCGCCCTCCTCGGTGTGGGAGACGGCCTCTGGATATGGGATGTGCCCTCCGGCAGGCTGGACCTTTCCTCCCTCTCCCGGGAAATTCTGGGATGCGATGCTGAAATACCCCCCGAGGACGGGAAGATACTCTCCTGCGGAGGGCATTCCTATTCCTCCCCCCATTCCCCCCAATGGGAGGAGCTTATCCTGGAAGAGGACCGTCCCCGCCTGAAGGAAGCCGTCAAGAAGTGCCTCACGGGAGAGACGGAAAATTACCGTATTGAATACCGCGTACATGCAAAAGACGGCTCAGTCCGATGGATTCACGACCGCGGCTGCGTCGTGGCCAGGGATGAAAAGGGAAATCCGACCCGAATCGCCGGAACTCATTCCGATATAACGGAGCGAAAAACCATCGAGGTGCATATCCACCACCAGGCTACCCATGATTATCTTACGGGACTGCCCAACCGATACCTTTTCACCGACCGCCTCAGCCACGCCCTTCTTCTCTCCCGGCGCCGGAATACGGGAGTAGCTCTTCTCTTTCTCGACATCGACGATTTTAAATCCGTCAACGACTGCTGGGGGCATGACGACGGGGATGCAGTTCTCCGGGAGGCTGCAGCGAGAATGACCGCCTCCGTCAGGGAAGTGGATACGGTCTGCCGTTATGGCGGCGACGAGTTCACCATCGTCCTCCCCGACATAAATGACCGGGAGGAAGTGGAAGGGGTCGTGCAGCGCCTTATGAGAGCCTTTCGCGCGCCCTTTTTCGTCGGGGACTCCAGTGTGAATGTTTTCATTTCCGTGGGAATCGCCCTGTCGAATCTATGCACCTTCAGCGCGGACGAACTGCTCAAACAGGCCGACCTGGCCATGTACAAGGCGAAGGAGTCAGGCAAAAACGCCTATGTCTTTGCCGAGGATACGGAGCCCTTAGAATCAAAAAAGCCAGAGACTTTAAATGAGGTGAAATAGATGGAAGACAGAATGCGGCAGGATGCCCTGAAAGCAGCCCTCGGGGCCATTGAGGCCGTTCTTCCCGAAAATGCGGTTCGCAAGGCCATAAAAAGCCCTGCCTTTTCTGAACGCCGTGCACTTTCAGGCAGGATACTGCTCGTAGCCATAGGCAAGGCCGCCTGGAGGATGGCAAAGGCCTCAGTAGACGTCCTCGGCTCCGCGGTCGAGAGAGGGGTCGTCCTCACGAAATACGGCCACTCCCTCGGGCCCATACCGGGGCTGGAGATAATCGAAGCCGGACACCCGCTGCCGGACGAAAATACCCTTTCAGGAACCGCGAAGATCCTCGAAATGATGAAGGGTTTCTCACCGGAGGATACAGTCCTGTTTCTCGTCTCGGGGGGCGGGTCCGCCCTTTTTGAAAAACCACTGCCGGGAGTGTCTCTCGAAAATCTTGTCTCTACCACTGATCATCTACTGGCTTCAGGGGCCAATATCGTTGAGATCAACATGATCCGCAAGCGCCTCTCGTCGGTGAAAGGGGGACGGTTCGCCCTGGCCGCAGCTCCGGCCCATGTCTTCTCCGTGGTGCTTTCCGACGTACTGGGAGACCGTCTGGACAGTATCGCCTCCGGCCCGGCCCACCCCGATGACTCCACGGTCCGGGAGGCCCTGGCCATAGTGGATAAATACGGCCTCTCCCTTCCACCCGGGGTGCTCGAGGCCCTTCGGCAGGAAACTCCCCGTACCGTTCCCAACGTCTCCACAGTCATCGCGGGCAGCGGCAAGGGCCTCTGCGAGGCAGCCATGGAAGAAATCGCTTCCCGGGGGTATGTCCCTCTTCTGATGACCACCACCCTCGATTGCGAAGCCCGGGAGGCGGGGGGATTCATCGCCGCCCTGGCCCGGGAGATCCGTGCTTCAGGAAATCCCCTCAAACCCCCCTGCGCACTTATCTTTGGAGGAGAGACGGTTGTCCGCCTCAGAGGAAGGGGAAAAGGGGGCAGGAATCAGGAGCTGGCCCTGGCCGCAGCTGGTGGCATCAGCGGACTTAAAAATACGGTAATCCTCTCCATAGGCTCCGACGGAACCGACGGCCCCACCGATGCCGCAGGAGGAATTGTGGACGGTACTACCCACAATGCTCTTGCCACCCTCGGCATGAATCTTGAAACATACTTGAACGACAACGACTCCTACAATGCCCTCGAAGCCTGCGGAAGCCTTCTGCGGACCGGACCCACAGGCACGAACGTCAACGATTTGACCATTCTGCTCTGCCGGTGAAAGACCACAGAAAAAAATAACAAGCGTTCCTTCGGAGAACATGCCGTCGGAGCGCTTGTTATGTAAATTAGATCCCCCTTCAACTATTGACATAAAGCTGAAGTTTGACTATCCTTGTGGTATACCATAACAGGATGTGGCATACCAGTGAGAAAAGAGAATCTTGCCGCCGGGATCTATGAAAGGATCAAAAAAGGGATTCTGTCCCTTGAATTCCCTCCAGGGAGCACTCTTCAGGAGAGAACTCTGGCGGAAGAGATAGGCGTAAGCCGGACGCCGGTCCGGGAGGCCGTACATCGCCTTGCCCAGGAGGGCTGGCTCCTCGTGAACGCGAGAAAGAGCGTCCAGGTTCGCTCCGTGACTACCGCCGATATGCGGGAGGTTTTTCAGGCCCGTCGATTGCTCGAGCTCAACGCCCTTGATCATCTCATCTCATCCGGTCTTTACGGAGAGTCAGGGCGTAACATGGAGCATATGCTCTCCGTTATGAAAGGCTCCCGGGGAAATCTATTTTCCTTCATCTCCGCTGATCAGTCCTTTCACTCCCTTCTTTTTCCCGCGGCGGGAAATTCCCGTCTCCGTGGATTCTGGAACTCCGTCAGCGAAGAAATGATATGGCTCGGCATGCTCGCTATGAACGAACAACGATACGATGATGTTCTCGCCGAACACGGCAAGATAGTGGAGGCAGTTGTAAGCGGAAAAAAACGGGCAGCAAAAGAGACCCTTCGTAATCATCTGGACAATACTGAAGGGATTCTTCTGCGCAAGTTTGATGTTTTAATATTTGAGTAGAAGGGGTGGGAATGTATAATGCGGATGGAAACTGTTGTACTTCACAAGAATGGCGGAAGCGAAGGAGTATCGCTCGCCTGGGATGCCTGCGTCGCCGCTGGCTATACAGGACGGGATCAGGAGGGTGTCCGGGCTCATGTGGAGGAACTGCGGAAGATCGGCGTGCCCGCACCCGAAAAAGTTCCTTCAATGTACTGGGTTGAGCCCGAGAGAGTTTCTTCTTCCCAGCTTCTCTGGGTCGTGGGAGAAGGCACTTCGGGAGAGGGAGAGGTTTTTCTCGCCCGA
>CAYZZX010000153.1:0-3351 GCA_964483085.1 uncultured Synergistaceae bacterium | reverse complement strand
CCGGGACCTCTCAGCCGCCGCACAGGAGGAACTCCTCTCCTGCCTTTTCAACGGCTCTTTCGATCCGATTTTTCTCTCCCATAGTAGCGGTCGGATTCTGAAAGTCAATCAGGCTGCTGAAAATATGCTGGGATATTCTGCGGATGAATTGTCCTCCTTGGATGTTACAGAGGTTTTTTTGACCCATCCTTCCGCAACCATCTCTCTTGCTCTGAAGGACGCTGAGAAAGGGAGCCCGAGAACTCTCGACGGAATTCTCAGGCGAAAGAACGGCTCGACTCTTCCGGCGGAGTTGACCTGCATACCCCTCTCTGCCGGAGAAAAACCCCGAATACTCTGCACCGCCAGAGACAGAACGGGGCAGAAGTCTGCCTCGGATTCGCAGGGGGGGAATGCCTTTCGGGACGACCTTACGGGACTCTACACCAGGGCCTACTTCGACGAGGAGGTCAAACGCCTGGATTGCGACCGGCAGCTCCCCCTCAGCGTCATCCTCGGAGATCTGAACGCTCTTTCCCTGGCCAACGAAGCCTTCGGCTGGCAGGCAGGGGACGCTCTGCTGAAGGCTGCGGCGAAGGCTCTGCGGAAGATATGCCGGAGCAGTGATCTGCTCGTCCGCTGGAAGGACGATCAGTTTGTTCTCCTTCTTCCTCATACGAGTCAGGATGTCGCCCAGGCCATCGCCGGACGAATCGAGGATGCCTTCCGTTCAGTGGAGGTACGGGACGTTCCAGTGCCGGCAAGTATTTCCCTGGGACATGGCACTAAGGTCCATCGGTGGCAGGATTTCAGCAATGCCCTGAAGGGAGCCGAGGAGGCCATGAGGGAGCGGAAGGACGAGGTGAGTGCGGGAATTCGGAACTCTATGCTGCAGAAGCTTCTCGAGACCCTTCATGAGACCACCCCCGAATCGTTGGATCACAACAGAGCCATGGCGGAAAACGCCCGGCTTCTGGCCGCCGAACTCGGCCTCTCCGGAGAGAAGCTCGCAGCCCTCGACCTTGCAGTCTCCCTTCACGATATCGGAAAGATCACGATTTCACCAATCCTTCTCGCAAAAACCACTCCCATTACAGAAGAGGAATGGGCTCAGCTGAAGAATCACGCCGGAGCGGGCAGCCGTATCGCCCGTGCGTCCACCGGAAGCGCAGCGGACGTGGCGGAGGCCATAGGAACCCACCACGAACGATGGGACGGTGAGGGGTACCCCGCCGGACTTTCAGGAGAGGATATCCCCCTCTTCGGGCGCATTCTCGCCCTCGTGGACACCTACGACGTCATCGTCCGCGGCACACCCTATCGGGAGGCCCGGACGCCGGAAGAGGCGGCAGAGGTCATCGCCGGAGAGTCGGGGAAGCAGTTTGATCCCCGCCTGGCCGAGCTCTTTCTCACGAAAGTTCTTCCCCGTTCAGGAGCTTCGGAGAACCTGCGGACGCCGGATTTCTGATACAATAAAGAAGAATCAGTGCAAATTATATTTTCACCTGTAAAGGAGGAGATGTCATGCTTTCGCTCAACGAGTATCTCGAGATCGGAATGACCGCCCGGATAAAAAAGATCGTTCAGATGGAGGACGCTTCAGCAAACGCATCCTCCTATCTCAACAACTACCTCTCCACATCCGCCTGCGCGGCCTTCGCGGTCGCCGCCGCCATGAAGATCACTGACGGACGCCTTCCCGAAGGATATCTTTCCGTGGGAAACAGGCTCGAACTGGAACACAGGGTTCCCGCCATGCTCGGAACGGCTGTGACGGTGGAGGCAACTCTCCAGGAAATTCGAGGAAATCGCCTGATCTTCTCCATCGTCGGATCGGACGCCCTGGGAGAGGTCTTTCTTGCGGAAAACGAGCGGGCTGTGGTCAACCGGCTCGGCCTTGACGAGAGAGCCGCCGAGAGGGCGAAGGAGCTGAACAGCCTGAAGGAAAAGTTGTAATCTTTCCCTTTTGTATCAGGGCAAACCTGCCGAAAGGCAGGGACGCAAAGTTTCGGGTCTAACACCGTTTTGGTTATGACAGCCGAGCCGCCGGAGCCGTTTCGCAAAACAGCCTTCGGTTATAAGAAGGCTGTTTTGCATTATAAAAACACAATTGATAGAGGGGGAGTTCTGCAATGCTGTTCAATCGCCTGGGTGTACGGATTCTGGCCGTCGTCGTGATACTTCTTACTATTGCCGTGGGCGGCATCGGCTTTTACGCTATGCGCGAGGGAGGAAGGGGGCTGACGGAGGCCACCCGTCTTTATGAGACGACACTGACGGAGTCCATCGCGTCCAGCCTCGACGCCACCGTCAACCGCTTTGACGGCATGCTTCAGGCTATGGGGGCCCTTGTGACCGCCCGGTTCACCGTCAATATGCTGAACTCCGACGTAGCGGAAATTGTGGTTCCGCAATTTGCCGTGCAGAACAGCAAATTTCTGACCGACCTGGTGGGCAATGCCCCGGAGGCAAGGAGCCTGTTCATCACCTTCAACCCCGAAGCTTTCGGCATGGACAGAGTCTTCATGTTCGGCTTCCGGCGAAAGGACGAAAAATCCGATTTAATGTACATGGACGGAAAGGACCTCTCCGCTGCGAAGCTGACGGACCGATCGGACCCGACGACCTCCTGGTTCTGGATGCCCCTCTCCACCGGCAGAGGATTCTGGGGGGATATCCAGAAGACCCCGACTGGCGAAGACGAGGTCGCCTACACCATGCCCGTTATAATAGAGGGTAAAGTCGTCGCCGTCGCCGGGCTGACCTTTTCCTTTGATTTCGTCCGGGATGCCCTGAAATCGGTGAAGATCTACGACACCGGGTACGCCTTCCTTCTGAACCGGAACCTGAAGTATCTCTATCACCCTACCCTCCCCTTTGAGGGTCCGGGATTCCGTGAGGTCGTCAACGGATATTTTGCCCAGTACGGAGATGACGTACAGAATAAAGGAGCAGGACGGATCGATTACCCCTGGGAGGGGCAGCAGAAGTCCATGACCTACGCCACCCTCGGAAACGGATATATTCTCTTCGTAGCTTCCACTGTGGAAGAATCCCTCGGTGCGGTGAACAACCTCCGGAAGGCCATCTACATGGGGATCGCCGTGGTTCTCCTCGCCGCCGTCGTCGTGGTGATCCTCTTCTCCCGGAGCATTTCAAAACCTCTCGAGCGCCTCTCGGCCCAGGCAAAGCACGTGGCGGATTCGAAAGATCTTACTACGACAGTGACAGCAAACACTTCCATTGAGGAAATTCAGTCGGTGGCGGCTGCCATGAACGGCATGATCACCGGCACGGCAGCCATCGTGGGAGATATTCTCGCCAACTCCCGGAATGTCCTGTCCAGAGCGGAAGATGTGAGCGCCGCCTCCG
>CAYZZX010000152.1:0-3407 GCA_964483085.1 uncultured Synergistaceae bacterium | reverse complement strand
GCAGGTACGCTAACCAGACTGCGCTACGTCCCGTGCTGACCGAGATATTCTACCCCGAATAGCAGGCGGGGTCAATACGGAAAGCAAAGAGGGAATATTGCCTAATTTCAATCTTGCGAGCTGATCTACCCTATTTTATACTATGGCAGGTGCTCAACATTCGGTCCTTCTTCCCTACAGGACTTCTCCTCAATGGAGGGATTGAAGAGCTTAGTTATTCCTCCTGGTTAATGTATAATATTTAATAAGGACCTTGGGCTGATGGGGAGGTTAGAATAAAACGACTGCAATAGGTCTAAAGTTTCAAAAGTATCGGTCAGTTCTTTCCGTGGTACCCCTCTTCACCAGGGTATTTTCGGTCGAAAGATTGTAGATCTCACCTTTTCGGGAGAATGAAAGGAGGAACAAAATGTTAAGAAAGCTTCTTAATTCGATTGCCAGCATTCTCGCTTTGCTGCTGATTTTTTTCTGTACACAGACCGCTCTGGCAGGAATTCGATTAGCGCCCCTTAATCCTGAATTTCTTGAATATCAGCGGCAGATTGGCCAAAAGCCAGCAGGACCGACTCCTCTGTCCGGCGGAGACAGAGGATACCCTCTTGGGTACATTCCCTCTCCCCTTGATCTTTCTCACGTAGCCCCGCCCAAAGGTCTATTTCAGAGAGACCGGGGCGACTCAGCTCTCCCATCGAACTATGATCTCAGAGATCATTCTGCCTCGACAGCTGTTCGGGAGCAGAATCCCTACGGAACCTGTTGGACCTTCGGCCCTCTAGCCTCCCTTGAATCCACCTTCAGGAAGAGGACCGGGGAGGTCTTTGATTTCTCTGAATGGCATCTCGCTTATTTCGGCTATGTGGATGAGAGGGCGGATTTTCCTGCGTTTACTCAAATCCCTGTCAGGCCCGAAGAAAACCAGATATTCGACCAGGGAGGTAATGGCTGGCAAGCGGCCGCCATTCTCGCCCGGTGGACCGGTGCGGTGAAGGAAGAGGATCGTCCCTATAATAATGGAACACTCCCCACTCCACAGGACCCGGTATTCAAACATCTTGAAAATGTCTGGTATCTCGGCGGAAGCTTTGACGGAGACACGGTAAAGAGAGCTCTCATGTCGTATGGTGCCGTTTCCGTCTCCATGAAGTGGAGTAAACGTCATTATGACAAAAATAGTACATCTTATTATCTTGCTCTGGGAGAGTCATATGAAGGAGGACACTGCGTCACCATCGTTGGCTGGGATGATAATTTCGAGCTGACAAAATTCACTCCCGAGGTTCCCTCGGATGAGTCGGCTCCCCCGCAGCCTCCTAAGAATGGCGCATGGCTCATTAAGAACAGTTGGGGGACGGAATGGGGAGATTCCGGTTTCTTCTGGCTCTTCTACAGCGACCCTCATATTCAAACCCCAGCTGTATTCATCGGCGGCGACAAAACGAACTTCACACGAAACTATCAGTACGATCCTCTTGGATGGACCAACTTTTTACTGCCAGATCAAGACAGCGGTGAAACTAGTTGGTGCGCTAACATCTTTACTGCCCATGGGCCAGCTGAGGGGTATGCTGAAGAGCTGAAGGCCTTTTCCTTCTATGCCGGTGCTGCGGGAACATCCTATCGTGCGGAAATCAGAACTGGTGTAGATGCCAATGCCCCCGGAGGCGGAACTCTCGCCCTTGAAAAAGAAGGAACTCTTGTGGCGGCAGGGTATCATACCGTGAATATCTCTCCCGTTACCCTGAAAAAAGGAGAACGTTTCTCCGTCGTTTTAAAGCTTACGACCCCCGGATATCTCTCTCCGATTCCAGTGGAATATCCGGTTGAAGGTTACAGTGACAAAGCCACAGCGTCGGCGGGGGAGAGTTTTATCAGCTCCGACGGCGAGAATTGGACTGATCTTACGGATGACTATCCAAACGCCAACGTCTGCATAAAGGCCTTCAGCAGCGATACACCCTCTTCTTCCAGCGGAGGATGCAGCGCGCTTCCCCTGACGCCCTTTGTTCTTGGGTTCCTTGTTCCACTGTTCCTTCTTCGCAGGAGATAAAAAATGCCTCCCATGCAAGGAAGGGGGTATTAAAAAATAATGTACAAAAACTGTAAGGGAAGATATATCTCAGTTTTTTTCCTCGAAGGGAATGCAACGGTTCAAAAGCAATAGATGTCTTATTCAACAATTGAGAAGAGGGAGCTTATCCTTGAGTTACCACGTTGTACTTATCGGGATTTTTTATTTGAATAGAAAGGCAGGAATTCAATGTTTAAAAGAACCACGAAAATAAGTGGGCTTTCAGCTCTTGCGGGTTTCATCCTTTTGTCCATTTTAATATTTGTACAGTGTGCCTATGCCGGAACGATGCAAATGGCACCTTTAAATCCGGAATTTCTCGAATATCAGCGGCAGATCGGCCAGAAGCGGACAGGACCGACCGCACTCTCTGGCGGGGAGAAGAAGTATCCCCTCGGATATATTCCCGCTCCCCTTGATCTTTCCCATGTGACCCCGCCCAAAGACCTCTTTCTCAGAGATCGGGGCGACGGAGCTCTTCCATCAACCTATGATCTCAGAGATCATTCTGCCCTGACGGCCGTGCGGGATCAGGGCAAATACGGAACATGCTGGGCCTTTAGTGCTCTCGCCTCTCTCGAATCCACCTTCAAAAAGAGGACGGGGGAGGTCTTTGATTTCTCCGAGTGGCATCTGGCGTATTTTGCCTATGTTGACGAGAAGGCGGGTTTCCCTGCGTTTACTCAAAAACCTGTCAAGTCTCCAGAAAGTCATATTTTTGACCAGGGAGGTCATGGTTGGCAAGCGGCCGCCATTCTCGCCCGGTGGACCGGTGCGGTGAAGGAAGAGGATCGTCCCTATAATAATGGAACACTCCCCACTCCAGGGGACCCGATCTTCAAGCATCTTGAAAATGTCTGGTATCTCGGCGGAACCTTTGATGGAGACACTATAAAGAGAGCCCTCATGTCTTATGGTGCTGTTTCTATCTCCATGAAGTTGAATTATGATTGCTTCAACGCTGGGGGCACAACCTACTATCTCCCCCCGAGTTTCCCCGATATTGGAGGACACTGCGTTACGATCATAGGCTGGGATGACGCGTATGCTCGAACGAACTTCAAGTATACAGCTCCGCAGAATGGAGCCTGGTTGGTAAAGAACAGTTGGGGGACTGCATTTGGAGATTCCGGTTTTTTCTGGCTCTCCTATAGCGATCCAAATTTAAGTCAACCCGCGCTCTTCGTCGGCGGTGACAGAAAGAACTTCACCAGAAACTATCAGTACGATCCCCTCGGATGGGTTACTTCCTTCAAGGTTGATAATTCCGGGACAGGCTGGTGTGCCAACATCTTCTCCGCCAGAGGCTCTACGGACGGAACGTCCGCAGAGCTTCTAA
>CAYZZX010000151.1:0-3433 GCA_964483085.1 uncultured Synergistaceae bacterium | reverse complement strand
CGCTACACCCCGTTTCGAATATGTGAAATCATATTTGTAAAATGCTCATTTTATTTCTTGTTCTATAGTTTGGGAAAAAGCTTTTTTGAGAAAAGGCAGATAATCAAGGGTTTGTTAATATATTTGTGATATAAACATTTGACTACTAATAGTATGATTGAATGAGCAAATTACATACCTAAGAGATGGCTATTAGAGCGCCACCTCTCTATTGAGGATATTGCTTTTTTCAAAGCAAATTTTTTTAGTTGCTCAAAACATATAGACTTTAAAACTTCAATAACAATATTAAATGAAAAAATATCACTAGTGGGCACTTTAAATTAAAAATCGTTCTTTGAAATTATTGTAAATCGCATAGTTAGGCCTCTTTTTTGAGCGTGACGATTTGAATTGAAAACTTGTTTTTAGCTTTGTTCAAAAGCATAAAACAATGAATCAAGGGAAATATATCTTTGCTCAACTTACAGATTTTTTACCTCGGCGAGTTTTCGACACTATTGTTGAGAAGTATTCTGGGAATAAGAAAATTAGATCATTTACTTGCTGGAATCAGATGCTCTGCATGATCTTCGGTCAACTCACAGCTCGTGACAGTATGCGTGATTTAATGCTCAGCCTGGAAGCCCATAATAAAAAGTATTACCATCTTGGATTGAGTAAAAGTGTCACTCGTACCAATCTCGGTAAAGCCAATCGTAGTCGGGATTACAGAATCTATGAAGAGTTTGCATATGTTCTGATTGAAGAGGCTCGTCGGACTGTCTACAAAGATGACTTTGAGGTCAAGGTAGATGGGAACGTTTATGCTTTTGATTCTTCCACTATAGATCTTTGTTTAAGTGTCTTTTGGTGGGCAGAATTCCGCAAACATAAGGGTGGCATCAAACTGCATACACTCTATGACGTTAAGACATCTATTCCTTCTCTAGTGCTGATAACAAGTGCTAAAGTTCATGATGTGAACATGCTTGACGAACTTACTTATGAAGCAGGGAGTTTCTATATTATGGACAAAGGATATATAGATTTTACCAGGTTGTATAAGCTGAACTGCAGCAAGGCTTACTTTGTTACAAGAGCTAAGGACAATATGCAATTTCGTAGAATTTACTCTAACAAAGTAGATAAAACAACAGGATTAATATATGACCAAATAGGAAAACTAGAAACATATAAGTCTTTAAATTCATATCCAGAGAAGCTTCGTAGAGTCAAATATTATGACGTTGAAACCGATAAAGTATTCATTTTCATTACTAACAACATTGAATTAACAGCAATAGAAATAGCATTGTTATATAAGAAGCGTTGGCAAGTGGAATTGTTTTTTAAATGGATAAAACAGCATTTAAGGATAAAATCCTTTTGGGGTACAACTATAAACGCTGTGAAAATTCAGCTCTATTGTGCAATCATAACATACTGCATGGTGACCATAGTAGGTAACAAACTGAAAGTAGACCGTTCAATCTACGAAATTTTACAAATTCTCAGCTTTTCCCTACTCGATAAAGCCCCTGTAAAAGAGATACTTAATAAAAGCGATTACAAAAATGTCAAAGAACTTAATTATAAACAATTAGAAATCAAGTGGATCTAAGTGTCCACGTATGACTTATATTAGTTAAATTGATAGGGTATATTTTTTCAATTCTAAATTGTGTAATTATGAATTATTTATATTTATTTGTTTTTATAGGAATTTTTTTCTCATGCAATGGTAAACAAAGAGATGTGAAGTTGTCGAATCCTGAATACAGTGTTATTGATGTAGGAAGTAGTGTTGGTAAAGGAAGGGTTGTAAAGCTCTCAGAGGTTGCTTCCGATATAAAATATATCCCACTGGAGACAGATAGTAATTCTTTGGTAGGTTCTTCACCGTTAGTATTTTATGAAAACGAGAGGATATATATTAGTTTCTCCAAAATCTGTAAGGTATTTGACAAAACGGGTAAATATCTCTTTACTTTTGACAGACATGGTAGAGGTCCAGAAGAGTATCCGGCTTCAAGTTTGGTTCAAGTAGAACCTGGTTCAGGGGACTTTACAGTACGCATTCCAAAAGGGGGCTATACGATTGTGAGAACTTATAACAGGGAGGGTGAGTTTATAAAGGATTTTACATTTCCAGGTATAACACGGATATCAAAAACAATAAGAATAAGTTCCAATCTTTATATGTCGCGATTTTCTCAAACAGAAAAAGATGGGCAAGAATATATTGGTTTCTTATACGATTCGCTTTCCAAAATTGAGGGATATATACCAACGCCAGTAGTAGAGAAAAACTATAAAACAGAAGGCGACCAGATAATAAAAATAGGAAATAGGAGGATCTATATGTCAGGTATCAAGATATCTTCCTATTTGCATTCATTCAAAAATACCCCTAGAATTTACACATTTTTGGCAGATACCATTTATACATACAACAAAGAGAATGGATTTGTGCCTGTATATGCACTTGATTACGGAAAGTATATGAGTGAAAAAGTATCTCTTTGGGATGTAACACCGAGATCAGGAAAATTTATAAATATTTCAGATCTATATGTAGAAACCGACAATTTCCTTCTGTTGAATTTTGAATTAAGAGAATTTGCCCACGAGCCATTTGTTGGCAAGATCATCCTAAACGTTGGAAAAATGCGGGAAAGGAGAGATGCATACGGGTTGTTTAATAAGAAAAGTGGGGAATTTACGCTGCTCAACCACCCAATTAAAGGCATCCCTGGATTCAAGGACGATATTCTCAATGGACCACCTTTTATACCCCAGTATATGTCAGAAGACAATTATATGGTTAATTTATTTCACCCCAATGAACTTATAGATTATGTGAAAGAAAACCAAGTATCTCCTGAATTAAAGACAATTGCCACTACTCTTAAGGAAACAGACAATCCCGTAGTGGTATTGGTAAATCTAAAGTGATGAGTTTTCGGATGGAGCAACTTTATCTATTGCTATAACAAGCTCTTTAAATATTGCGTAAAGACACGGAAATATCCGTACCTATAAATAAAATTACAAAGAGAATGGGAGCAAGCTTTTTTTGTTTGGGTTTTTGGTGTTTTTTGCCCCTTTCCATCCCTGCCAAACGCCTGTGGGAAAAGGGTGGATAAAAAAGAGAGGAGAATAGGGCGAAACGCCCACAGGCAAGGCGTTTGAGGGCAAAAACCCAAATTGTTGATAACTTTTTTAGGAAAGGGGATTTTTGAGGGTAAAAAAGACGAAAATAAGAGGAAAAATGTGTTTTTATTCTTATTGAGCGGCAAAGCCGCCAGAAATGCCCCCCCTTTTTGTTGCTGCTTTGCGGCAATGTTTTTGATTTGATAGCCAAATGAAAATCCCGCTGACTAATAATCAACGGGATTTTTAAAATTCAACAATTGGGCGTAATCAAAAACCTATTATTTGTCAATAATAT
>CAYZZX010000150.1:0-3441 GCA_964483085.1 uncultured Synergistaceae bacterium | reverse complement strand
AGTAGCGACTGTGATCCAGATTATCAACAGGTATTGGCTGCACTTTGAAATCATGTGGATTTCAGATCTTGCACTCTTTATCTTCGTTTTTGCCGCTATTATTTCGATAGCAATAACCACGAGGGAAGATGCTCACACGGCCGTCGATGTTTTCGTTGAGAGAATATTCAAAGGGAAAAGAGCCTTTAAAATTGGAAAAATCCTTATAAACTTTGCCAGCCTTGGGATTATTTACCTTCTCATGCCAATTTTTTACAAATACTTCCTGAGCGCGTTAGAGTTCGATGAATGGGCAACCCTGGTACCGTGGTTTAATACCAGCTGGCTCGTTGAAGCAATTTTCGTGATGTTTGTTCTCTGTGTCTTTCACATCATCCATAATACTACTCTCCTCATGATCGACCTTTACAGATTTGGCCACGGAGGTGCACAAGAATGAGTCTGGGTTTGATGATAGCCATTTTAGTTTTTGTTTTCGGCATGTTTTTTGGCATTCCAATAGCCTGGCTTTTTTTCGGCGCTCCTATCCTGGGCTTGATAACTGACGGAATGAATTATGCATTTATCTCAGGCACCTTTTACCATGCTTTGAACAGTGCTACGGTAATGGCCATAGCATTTTTCGTTTACGCTGGTAGTCTTATCTCTTACGCGGGACTTGCAGACCGTATCGTTCGTTTTTCCTACGCACTGGTCGGCCGCGTCCGAGGAGGGATGGCCCTTGTCGGAATCGTCTCATCTGTATTCCTCGGAGCTTTAACCGGGTCTTCCGTACCCTGTATCTCAGCCCTTATCCCCCTGCTGGTTCCTCGTCTAAAAAAGTACGGCTACGAACCTAAATATACGACAGCCCTTCTGTGCTCATCAAGTTTCCTCGGCTACCTGATTCCACCGAGTGTTCCAGCGCTTATCTACTGCCTTCTGGCTCAACAGTCTGTAACCGCTCTATTTCTCTCAACGGTCATCCCCGGACTGCTCCTTGCCTTAGGATATGCAGCCCTGAATTATTTCATCTGTCCTCAATACATGAACCCTGAGCTTATTACGGAAAAAATAGAGGATGCTCCAGTTACGTTTGGGGCGCGAATGAAGGAACTGATTTCTTCCACGTGGGTAGCTATTCCTGCGCTTGGCTGCCCGGCAATCATTCTCGTCGGAATCTATGGAGGATTTTGCACGCCAAACGAAGCCGGAGCAATCGCAGTTGTTTATTGCTTTTTTGTAGGATTTTTCGTTTACAGAGAACTCACGGTCAAGAATTTCTGGTCCGCAACATTCACTTCTATCCTCTCGATTGGTGTAATTACAATGCTCATCGGCGGAGGAACGGTTCTTGCACGCTACCTTATCCGAGTCGGAGCTGCACAGGAAGTCGCGAACTTCATGCTCGGCATGTTCAGCAGCAAGATCATGATATTGTTGGCCATGAATGTATTCTTCCTGATCCTCGGGATGTTTTTGGATGGAACCCCTATACTCATTCTCGGTGTACCGCTGATACTGCCGCTTATGCAGCATCTTGATATGAACCTTGTCCATCTCGGAGCTATCATAATAGTCAACGTTGGGCTTGGAGTGGTCACACCGCCTTTCGCCATGTCTATTTTCGTAGGTTCTCGACTCTCAGGCTGCTCATACGCAGAGCTGGTCCCCATTATGTTGAAGTTCCTTATTTTCGTGGGTATCCCCGTTCTCCTGTTAACTACCTATATACCAGCACTATCCTGTTGGTTGCCCACCTTCGTTCTCGGCCCCCAAGTGGTTGGGCCCTGGTAAAAGGAATTTAACAAAAATCAATAAAACGAGGGGCTTGTTTTCATAATGAAAACAAGCCCCTCGTTTTATCTCCCAACCAAAACGTGTACTCCGGGGATTACACGTTATGAGAAGTATGTATTGCTGTTGACGTTATGGATAGATGAAAAGAGAAATGAACATTTAATGTTCCCACTCCTCCACCCCTACGGCAGAGGTGCCGGCTCGTATTCGCTCATGGCCTGCTTCAGGCTGACGAGGGCGAGGTACATCTCCTTGATGGCCGTCAGATGCTCAGTCCTCACCCGCTGATTGTCCACCTGGGCGTTGAGGAGGTCGATCTGGGCGCCCATCCCCTCTTTGTACATGAGCTGAGTGATTCTCAGCTCTTCGTTGGAACGGGCGAGCTGTTTTCTCTTGCTGCCTTCGATCGCCACGGCACGTTCCCACTGAGTCATCGCCTTCACCACTTCTTCGGCTACTGTATTCCGTCGAGCTTTCAGGCTCTCCTCGAGAGCCTGGATAGTTTTTGCTTTCTCCGCGACGTTTTCCCGGGTCTGGCCGCCGTCGTACACCGGTATGGAGAGATTCAAAGAGAGCAGAATCTCATTCTGGCGCTGCTGGGCCACGGGGGCATCAGTCAGCAGTGTATACCCCACTGATCCTTCAACCACAGGGGACATTCCCTTTGCCGCAAGAGTTTTAAGCACCCTGCCTCTTTCAATAGCTACTTCAATGGACCGGACATCATTTCGCTGCCTTCGGGCTTCTTCTACTCCAGCCTTCACCGAAAGGGTCGGCATGAGAAGAGCTTCAGAGGCCGGAGTCACGATCACTCCTCCCGCAAGGGAACCCATCTCCGCCAGGACGCTTTGATAGGATGATTCGGCGTCCACTACGAGACTGTCCGCTTCCTCGATCTTCGCCTGGGCACGGATGACATCGAGACGGGGAATGAGCTGCTGACGGAATTTCTCTTCTGTGATCCTGAGATCTTCCCGCCTCTGGGCCAGGATCTCCTTCTGCAGAGCGATGTTCTCTCTGGCGATGAAGGAGCGCCAGTACAGATTCTCGGCGAGAGCAAGGGTATTGTTGACGAGGGAAAAATGATCGAAGGTCAGAACATTGTATTGAAGGAGAAGCTCCTTTTCCCGGGCCGTGTACACACCGCTGACGTCGATTATGGAGGAGATCGCCGCAGAAAGGGTGTACGAACCCTGCCGGGCTCTGTCGCTGTCACTGTACCATCCGGTGTTCCCCCTCACGCCTGCCGTAGGACGCTGCGTGGCCACATTCGACTTGACCGTGTGGGAAAAGGCCTCTACCCGGTTTAAGGACGCCTGAAGGGTGGGGTTGTTTTCCTTTACCAGATTGAGAAACCCGTCGGAATCAACCTCAACCGCAAGGGATGGGGATACAAAAAGACTCGAAATGAGAAGGGACAGCAAAAGAACGGACTTTTTTTTGATCATGAAATTTCCTCCTTATATACGTTGCCGATTCTGGATGGTCTATCTCTGGCCTGATGAACCCGGAGGCCCAAGAGTAAAAAATGACTTGTGCTGATACAGAGCTATTATAGATGAAAACTTCCTTATCAGGGAACTTTACCTGTTTTTTTTATTCCTTTTCCGAATATAAAATCTCCTTCCCATGAAAGAAGCGTGGAAGGGGAATAAATAAATG
>CAYZZX010000149.1:0-3444 GCA_964483085.1 uncultured Synergistaceae bacterium | reverse complement strand
AGGCCGAACGTCCAATCAGAAAAAGAAATAATTGCTATCACCCCCGAAGATACCCCCGAAGTTACCCCCGAAGTGCACGAGATGCTTTCCGTACTTGATGGAGAAATGACACGGCGCGATATTATGCGTGCCTTGCAGCTTTCGGATGAAAAGCATTTTCGGGAACATTATCAACAGGCCGCAGTTCGGCTGGGCTTGATGGAAATGACCATTCCCGACAAACCGCGCAGCCCCAATCAGCGATATAGATTGACGGGTAAAGGCAAGCAGTTGTTAAGAAGAGGGAAACCATGACCCACACCCCCTATACAGAAGACACCCTCGTCCAACAAACCACCGCCGAGTATCTCGAGCGGGAACTTGACTGGGAATCTGTGCTCGCCTTCAACAGCGAGGATTTCGGTCCGGAGAGTCTGCTGGGGCGCTCATCAGACCGCGAGGTGGTGTTGACTCGAACTCTGCGGAAGAAGATTGAGGAACTGAACCCCAGTCTTCCGGCCGCGGCCTATGAGGACGCCGTTCGTCAGATCGTCACGATTTCTGCCTCACAGACATTGATCGCCACGAACCGCGAGAAATACGACCTCATCAAAGACGGGGTGCAGGTCACTTTCCGCAACGCCGAAGGCGAGCGGGTGCGCGACCGCCTGCGGGTCTTCAATTTTGATATTCCCGAGAATAATCATTTTCTCTGTGTACGGGAGCTATGGGTGCGGGGTGATCTGTACCGCCGCAGGGCGGACATCATCGGTTTCGTGAACGGCCTGCCTCTTCTCTTCATGGAACTGAAGAACGTCACACGGGATATCCGCGCCGCCTACGAGGGTAACTTGTCGGACTATAAGGACACCATCCCCCACCTTTTCCATCACAACGCCCTGGTGGTTTTGGGCAACGGAGTGGATGCCAAACTCGGCTCGGTCACGAGCCGTTTCGAGCATTTCCACGAGTGGAAGCGGCTGGATGAGAATCAGCCGGGTGTCGTGGGCATGGAGACGCTGCTCAGAGGCGTCTGCGAAAAGAAAAACTTCCTGGACCTGGTGGAGAATTTCATCCTCTTCGACGACTCGGCCGGGCAATCAAAAAAGATTTTGGCCCGAAACCACCAGTTTCTGGGAGTCAATAGAGCGGTGGAAGCCGTCCGAGACCGGAGGAACCGGAAGGGCAAGCTCGGGGTGTTCTGGCATACCCAGGGATCGGGCAAGAGTTATTCCATGGTGATGCTGACCCGAAAGGTCCATCGCAAACTGGGGGGCAACTTTACATTTCTGGTCCTGACGGACCGGGACGATCTGGACACGCAGATCTACAAAACCTTCGCGGGATGCGGTGTTGTGGACAACGACCGGGACCCGTGCCGGGCCGCGAACGGAGAACACCTTGCTCGGCTCCTCTCTCAGCACAAATCTCACATTTTTACACTGATCCAAAAATTCAACCAAACCGTCGTCGAGGGCGAACCCTACACTCAGCGGGACGACCTGATCGTCATCACCGACGAGGCCCACCGCACCCAGTACGGGATGCTGGCCCTCAATATGCGCAACGCTCTGCCCAACGCCGGCTACATAGGCTTCACAGGAACACCGCTGTTCAAGAACGACGAGATGACGAGGCGGGTCTTCGGCGATTACGTTTCCACCTACGATTTTCAAAGGGCCATGGAGGACAAAGCTACGGTCCCCCTCTATTATGATGCCCGGGGGGACAAGCTCGGCGTGGCGGTGGGTGATCTGAACGAACGGATAGCCGAAAAACTGGAAGAACTCGAGACCGATGATATCGATGTGGAACAACGCCTGGAGCAGGAATTCAAAAGGGATTATCACATTCTCACGGCGGGGAAACGGCTGGATCAGGTAGCCCGGGATTTTGTGCAGCACTACTCCACTGCCTGGGAGAACGGCAAGGCGATGCTGGTCTGCATCGACAAGATCACCTGCGTGCGAATGCACAAGTTAATCGAATTCTATTGGCACGAGAGAATCCGCGAGCTGGAAGCGGAACTGTCCGAGGCCGCGGACGAGCAGGACGAGCAGTACCGGCAGCGGCAGATCGAGTGGATGGAACAGACACAGATGGCGGTCGTGGTGAGCGAAGAACAGGGAGAGGTGGAAAAGTTCCGCCGGTGGTATCTGGACATTACGCCTCATCGACGGCTGATTAAAGAGGGTATCGCCCTGCCCGAGGCCATGAGAAGCCAGCCGCAGTTCCGGAACATGCAGCGCCTCTCCCCGGATGATGCCTTCAAGGCGGAAGAGCACCCCTTCCGGATCGCCATCGTCTGTGCCATGTGGCTAACGGGCTTTGATGTTCCCAGTCTTTCGACCTTGTATCTGGATAAGCCGCTCAAAGCTCACACTTTGATGCAGGCCATCGCCCGGGCAAACCGCGTGAATGAAGGAAAGAACAACGGCTTGATCGTGGATTATTGCGGCATCCTGAAGAATCTGCGCAGCGCCCTGGCGACCTTTGCCGGAACAGCCGATGACAGCCGGGAGGGTGAGGGAGAACAGCGCGAACCGGCCCTGCCGGATGAAGAGCTGCTAGCCGACCTTGCCGAGGCGATTCAGCTTGTCCGGGCATTCCTTTCTGACCGAAAGGGGTCACTGGACAACATCATTGATCAGACAGGCTTCGCAAGGAATGCCGCGATCATTGCGGCAAAGGAAGTGGCTAACGAAAATGATGAGACGCGCAAACGCTTTGAGGTGATGTGCCGGGCTGTGTTTTCGAAATTCAAAGCAAGCATCACGATCAAGGGCATCAACGATCACCGGAAGGACTATGAGGCGATCAACATTATCTATAAGAGCCTGCAGGAGGACCGGGATCAGGCGGACATCAGCGATATCCTGCGCCGGCTTCATGAAATCGTTGATGAGACCATTGAGACCAGAGTCGGCACCGGCGGTGAAACTTCCGAGGTGTACGATATAAGCAAGATCGATTTTGACCGCCTTCGCCAGGAGTTCGAGCGAACTCCGGCCAAACGCACCACGGTGCAGAATCTGAAAAACGTCATCGAACAACGCCTCCGGCGCTTACTAGAACAGAATCCTCTCCGGACTGATTTCCAAAAACACTACGAGGAGATCGTCACCGAATACAATCGTGAAAAAGACCGGGTGACCATTGAGAAGACCTTCGAGGCGCTTCTGCTGATCATGAACGAGATGGACAATGAGGAGCGCCGTGCCGTACGGGAGGGGCTTGACGAGGAGTCTCTCGCCCTCTTTGATCTGCTGAAAAAACCGGACCTTGCACCAGGCGAGATGAAGCGCATCAAGGCTGTGGCAGTCGAACTGCTCGAAAGGCTCAAGGCGGAGATGGTGCGGATCAACCACTGGCGTGACAAGGAATCCACCCGGGACGCTGTCCGACTGACGATTCACGATTACCTCTGGAGCGATACAACGGGGTTGCCTGAAGCCTATTCCGAGG
>CAYZZX010000148.1:0-3473 GCA_964483085.1 uncultured Synergistaceae bacterium | reverse complement strand
ACGTCTGGGAGATCCCCCCCAACGGCCAGGGGATCGTGGCCCTGATCGCCCTCTCAGTCCTTCGAGAGTTCGAATTCTCCTCCCATGACGACCCCCTAGTCATCCACCGGCAGATCGAGGCCATCAAGATGGGCTTCGCCGATGCCCACCGCTACGTGGCCGATACTCGCTTCGCCTCCGTACCGGAACAGGAGCTTCTCGCCAAAGAGTACGCCGATTCCCGGCGCGCCCAGCTCAGAGAACGGGCGGAGGACCGCCAGGCAGGCAACCCCCTCCCCGGAGGAACGGTCTATCTGGCCGCCGCCGACGGCGAGGGAAACATGATCTCCTACATCCAGAGCAACTACATGGGCTTCGGCTCGGGGGTGGTCATCCCCGATACGGGCATCGCTTTGAACAACCGGGGGCACTGCTTCTCCCTCACGGCCGGGCACCCCAATGTCCTCGAACCGGGGAAGCGCCCCTACAACACCATCATCCCTGCATTCCTCACGAAGGAGGGCAAGCCCGTCGGTCCCTTCGGGGTCATGGGAGGGTTCATGCAGCCCCAGGGGCACGTTCAGATGGTCATGAACACCGTGGACTTCGAAATGAACCCCCAGCAGGCCCTCGACGCCCCCCGCTGGCAGTGGATGGGGGGAATGAACGTCTCCGTGGAGCCGGGCTTCTCTCCCGCCGTCGCCCAGAGCCTCCACCGGAGGGGGCATGCCGTGAAGTTCGAACTCGAGTCGAACTCCTTCGGCAGGGGAGAGATCATCTGGAGAACTCCCGAAGGAACCCTGGCGGGAGGAACGGAATCCCGCACGGACGGCTGCGTCGCAGCCTGGTAGATCCCTGAAGAAAATTGCTGTAAAAGTACAAAAAGAGGAGGATCGTCTTGAACAAGACGATCCTCCTCTTCGATTCAAACTGCGTTATTCAGAGATGATGAGGCGCCCGTCAGCCGGGAGGAAACCTTTTCTCTCGGGTTGGGCCATGAGATATTCACCCACGGCATCGATATCCCGGATGTCGGTTTGTTCAAGCACTCCCTGCGTGAATATGAAGTTTTTGTCCCCTCCACCAGCCGTCCAGGAGTTCACCGCGACGGTGTATATCTCCCTTTCGTTGAGGGGAGACCATTCTCCGTCTTTCAGGACGGAGACTTTTCTGACCCGGTTCCCCCATCTGATGACCTCTCCCTTTTCATCAATCAACGTGGAATTTTCTGAAAGAGAAAATTCCGCGCGAAGGCCCGAAAAATGGAGGAATCCCCCTGAAGGGGGTCTTAGATTATCATTATAAATGTGGTCTTCGCCCCCTTTAAGAGTGGAAGCAGAAATTTCCAGGATCAGGCGGATCTGTTCACCGGACAGACGACGGATATGAATGGCGTTGCCGAAGGGAAAGATTTCGGAGAGCAGCTTCCAGGAGACCGGCCCGGCGGGAAAAATGCGGTCGCCCCGGATTCCCCCTCCATTGACCATCCCAATATCCGTTTTGAAGCGCCAGCGGAGGGCATCCGCAACGAAATTTCCGAGGGGACTTTCCCCCGTCCGCACGTTCTTCGCCCGTCCGTCGGCGGGCATTTCGAAAGTACCCACGGTTGAAAGAAGGGCTTCATTGAGCTTCTGTTCGAAGAGAAAAGCAATTTTTTCCACTTCAGGATTGCTTCCCGCTTCCGGAGTGACCCGCAGAAGATCCCAGCAGGTCCCTTTTCTGCTGACTTTTCCATTATCCACGGTAAGAAACAACTTTCCTATAAAGGTGCTGTATGCTCCCGATTCAGCATAAAAAGTTTCCCAATGGTGTGGCCCGGAAATAAAGAGCCCCTCCGTCATTTCTTCATGGGAAAAATCCCCCAGAATTGCATGAATTCCCTCCACAGAGGATGCGAGGGCGATATTTCCCTCTTTCGAAAGGCTGCTTACAGCAACGATCACTTCCGCTCCCTTGGCGAGAAGCGTCTGGACCATCTCCCGGGCGATTTTTTCCATGTCCTTTTCAAGATACACTCTGTTTCCAGGGCTCGACTGGTTGAACAGATTCGGAGAGACCAGCCCGAAAAGCCCCACGGTGGTTTTACCTGCCTGGAGCAGGACGTACCGGGAGATTCTCTCCTTCATTTTCTCGTCGTCAAAACTCAGATTTGACGCAATCATGGGAAAGGTGCAGTGCCCCAGCCCTTTTTTCAGATGATCCGCTCCGAAGTCGAATTCGTGATTTCCAAGGAAGCCCGCCTGTACTCCCGCTTTTTCCAGGGCGGAGAATTCCGGCTCTCCTGAAAAAGAGCGCCACATGAGTCCGGAGACGGCATCCCCTCCATTGATGATGAGGGAGTCCGGCGCGGCTGCCTTTTCTCTGCGCAAGATTCCCGATCCATGGATGAGCCCGCCGAAGAGAACGGTGGTTTGCTTGGCCTTGAAGGAGAGGGGGAGCATCTGGCTGTGAAGGTTGCTGAGAAATAAAATCTGCACCGACTTCTCCGCACCGTAAGCGCAGGAAGAACCGAAAAGTGAAACTAATAGAGCAACAAAGAGAAGAAGAAGCCGTCTGCTCAGTGAAAATTCCGCCTTATTTCCCATCCAGTATCATCCTTTCGAGATCGGCCCAGGGAACGGGTTTTGAAAAGAAGTAGCCCTGAACTTTCCGGCACCCCGCCGCCTGCAGCCAGGCGAGTTCAGCCTCTCGTTCCACTCCCTCTGCAATGACTTCGAGGCCGAGATCTTCCGCCATGTTGATAATCGTTCTGAGCAGCCGTTCATCCTTTTCTGATTCAAAGAGCCTGTTCACGAACGCTCTGTCCAGTTTTACATAGTCGAAGGGGAGTTGGTTTATGTATTGAAGGGAGGAGTAGCCCGTTCCGAAGTCGTCAAGGGCTATCTTGATTCCGCTGTCCTTCAGGCGAAGGAGCTTCCGGGAGACCTCCTTCAGACTTTCTATCAGAACAGATTCCGTCACTTCTAGGATGAAAAGGGAGGGATCGGCGCCGCTCTCTTTGAGAAAGTCTTCAATAATTTCTACAGACGACGGAGTTTGGAAGAAAAGAGGAGAGCTGTTTGCTGAGAAGTATACTGGCCGGAATGCGCCGAGGTTCTGAAGGCGATTGATCGACCTGAGGGCATGTTCCATCATGACTTGGTCGATCTTGGCGACGAAGCCGGTTTGTTCCGCTGCGGAAATGAACTCTGCAGGAAGGAGAAGTCCTCTGCCCGGATGGTTCCATCGGGCAAGGGTTTCGAAACCGGCAATTTTTCTGTCTGGCAGGGAGTAGATGGGCTGATAAAAAGGGAAAAATTCTTCTTTTTCCAGGGCGGAATGCATTTCTCCACTCAGAAGAAGTATATTGGCGAGGTCAGGGAAAGCATTTTCCCTGTCGTTTTCAGAACAGTAAAATGTAAAGCCGATCCCGGCTTTTCTCGCATTATTGATGGCCTGCATCAGTCGCTTCATGATCTCGGAAGATGATTTCCATCGGCCCATGTCGAGGAGAA
>CAYZZX010000147.1:0-3517 GCA_964483085.1 uncultured Synergistaceae bacterium | reverse complement strand
AAGCGCCTGGTGGCTTTCGTCCTTAACATACACCGGCGGACCCATAGCTGAGGTGCAGGAAAAGCTCAAGGAAAGGGGTATTCCGACACGGCGGCTCTTCTCGCCCCTTTCGTCTCTGCCTTACCTGAAAGGTTTTACCCCTGTACCATGCCCCCAGGCAGAGCTGATTTACGAGCAGGGGCTCAATCTTCCTTCCTCTACTGTGAACAGCGAGAAGGAGGTTCTCCGCGCGGCCGAAACCCTGCGAGAGGTTCTCCTTGAAAGAAGAAGAGGGAAGAAATGAGACGCAAGAGAATTGCCGTCGTCACGGGAACCCGGGCTGAATACGGCCTGCTCTACTGGGTGTTACGAGAGATCGAAAATGACCAGGACCTCGACCTTCAGCTCATCGTCACGGGTTCTCATTTGTCCCCTGAGTTCGGCAACACCATTCAGGAAATAAAGAAGGACGGGCTGCCCATATCCTGGAAGGTGGAGATGCTCCTCTCGGGCGACTCTGCCTCTGCGGTCACCAAATCCCTGGGGCTCGCAATTCTCGGTTTTGCCGACGCGCTGGAGCATTTAAAGCCCGATATGCTCCTTCTTCTCGGCGACCGGTACGAGATCTTCGGCGCCGCGTCCGCTGCACTTCTTGCGGGAATACCCATAGCTCACATCCACGGAGGAGAGGTCACCCGAGGAGCCTGGGACGATTCTCTACGCCACGGAATCACCAAGATGGCTTCACTTCACTTCGTTGCCCATGAAACCTATAGAAAAAGAGTGATCCAGATGGGAGAGAGCCCGGATACCGTCTTTGTGGTCGGTCCGTCCTGCCTCGACTCCCTGAGAAATCTCACTCTTCCGGGCAAAGAAGAGCTCGAGGAAGACATGGGCATTTCCCTTAACTCTCCGCTCCTTCTCATCACCTGCCATTCTGAGACCCTCTCTTCTCTCACAGGAGAGGAACAGATAGACAGGCTTCTGAAGGCCCTTCAAAGATTTCCCTCAGCCGCCATGGTATTCACAGGGGCGAATGCTGACAGGGATGGACAGGTCATCAACAAGAAAATAAAGGCCTTCTGCGCGGAAGATCCCCGGAAAAGAGCCTTCTCCCTCTCTCTTGGAATGAAGCGCTACTGGGGGATGCTCTCTCTGGCCAATGCCGTGGTTGGCAATTCCTCCAGTGGAATGTTTGAAGCTCCTCTGTTTAATGTGCCAGTGGTGAATATTGGCAGAAGACAGGAAGGCCGGATCAGAGACATGCTGGTTCAAGACTGTACCTTCGAAGAAGAACCCATCGTCCGAACCATTGAGGCAGCTCTTCTGAAAGTACGGCCTGCAGAGAAAAAAACTCTTCAGGAATTCCAGAGCCCCGCAGAACTCATGGTCGAGCTGTTAAAAACGGCTCCCTTTGAGACACCGAAGGGTTTTTTCGATCTACCCGGAGGAGAGATCTAATGGGCGTTTACATCATCGCTGAGGCGGGAGTCAACCATAACGGTTCATTGCAGACAGCCCTCTCTCTTGTGGACGTCGCCGCAGAAGCGGGAGCGGATGCGATGAAATTTCAGACCTTCACGGCCGAACGCCTCATACGGCGGAACACACCGAAGGCTCAGTACCAGAAGCAAACAACAGGTATGGAAGAATCCCAGTACGAAATGCTCTCCCGGCTCGAACTTTCCCTCCCAGATCATGAAGAGCTCCTTGAGCGCTGCGTTGAGAGAGGAATTGACTTCCTCTCAAGCCCCTTCGACGAGGAGAGCCTCGATTTTCTGGTGGATCGCCTCGGTCTGAAAACTATCAAATTCGGATCCGGGGAGATAACAAATGGCCCCCTCCTTCTCCATGCAGCAAAAAAGAATGTTTCTCTCCTTGTCTCCACTGGAATGAGCACTCTCGGTGAAATTGAGACCGCCCTCTCATGCCTTGCCTTCGGGTATCTCGGTATTCAGGATTCACCCTCTCTTGATCGATTCCTTCAGGCATATGCATCACCCGCAGGAAGAGGTTTTCTTGAAAAAAAAGTGACCCTTCTTCACTGCACCTCGGAATACCCTGCACCCGAGGAGGATGTGAACCTCAGGGCAATAGGTACCCTCCGCTCTACCTTTGGCCTCCCGGTCGGGTACTCAGACCACACTCAGGGAACAATTGTCGCCGCCGCCGCGGCAGCCCTCGGCGCGTCAGTTGTCGAGAAGCACCTCACTCTCGACCGGACCCTGCCAGGCCCAGATCACAGAGCTTCCCTCCCTCCAGATGAATTCGGGCGAATGGTTCAGCAGATACGAACCGTGGAAAAGGCCCTGGGGTCGACAAGAAAAACCGTCTCTTCCTGCGAATGGGACAACCGACGGCTTGTGCGGAAATCCCTTGTCGCGAAAAAAGCCATCTCCCGAAGTGAGATCATACAAAGCGAACATCTTGAGGCAAAGCGTCCCGGAGACGGTATCTCACCCATGGAATACTGGAGACTTCTTGGCACGTCCATGGCTACACCCCGTCACGAAGGAGAGAACATCTGAAATGGGCAGGCCCTATATTCTTCTCGGTGGAGGAGGACATGCCGGGGTTTTGCTCGCCATGCTCCGGGACAACCATGAGACCGTCCTCGGCTTTACTGAAAAAGATCCCCGAAAAGCTGATTCACTGAGAATGATTCCCTGTCTGGGAGAGGACGCTACAATTCTGAACTACCCTGCGAAGAACATATTCCTGGTAAACGGCATCGGTTCGGTGGGCTCAACCCTGGCCCGAAAAATGCTCTTCGACCGATTTGTTTCTCTCGGATATGTTTTTCCTCCCCTGGTCTCGAAAAGGGCACTCCTTTCCCGCAGAGTCATTCTGAGCTGCGGAGTTCAAGTCATGCTTGGAGCGGTCATCCAGTGCGGCACAGTTGTGGGATCAAATTCAATCGTCAACAGCGGAGCTGTGGTGGATCATGACTGTTTCATTGGCTCCCATGTCCATATCGCCCCGGGAGTGGTGCTTTCCGGAGGGGTAAGAATAGAAAAAGGAGTTCACGTGGGGACGGGAGCTACAATCGTCCAAGGAGTTTCCGTCGGCGAAAACGCCCTTGTTGCCGCGGGAGCGGTCGTGATCGACGATGTACCCGAAAACGCTTTTGTTATGGGAATACCAGCGAGGAGAAGAGGAAAATGAGCTCCGATAAAAACTTTCCTATGAAAGTTTTAATCATCGGCCTTGGTTCCATGGGAAATCGGCGTCTGCGGCTTCTTAGGGAGTTTTTTCCCGACTTTCAGGTCGCAGCAGTCGATTGTCGGGCTGACAGAAGGGAAGAAACTTTTCGAAAATTCAGCTGCCCGGTATACGAAGGGTTTGAAGAGGGATTCTCTTCTTTCAGACCTGACGCCATTATCGTTTCGACGCCGCCGGATGCTCACAGTGAGTATGTTCTCTTTGCTCTTGAAAGCGGAATCCATTCTTTTTCTGAACTGGATCTTCTTGACAACGGGTACGAAAAATATATCACCCTGGAAAAACAGCCCTCCCCGGTCGTTTTTTTGTCGTCGAC
>CAYZZX010000146.1:0-3539 GCA_964483085.1 uncultured Synergistaceae bacterium | reverse complement strand
CTCGAGGGCATCCGTAGCCTCCCCCACTCCCGCAAACCTCACGGGAACGCCCGTGACCTGGCGGATGGCGAGGGCAGCTCCTCCCCGGGCATCGCCGTCAAGCTTTGTGAGGACGACTCCCGTCAGAGTGAGCTTTTCGTGAAAGGCGGAGGCAACTTTTACCGCCTCCTGACCGGTCATGGAGTCCACCACGAGGAGGACCTCTGTGGGAGGAAGAAGCTCTTTGATGGCTGAGAGCTCGTCCATGAGCTCTTCATCCATATGAAGCCGCCCAGCAGTATCGAGCAGAATGACGTCGTTCAAACGGCTTGCAGCGTGGGCAAGGGCGCCCTTCACCACTGAGAGTACATCCTTCGCTCCCTCTTCGGGGCCGAAAAAGGCTATCTTCGACTGGGCCGCAAGCACCCGCAGCTGCTCAGCAGCAGCGGGACGCCTGAGGTCGCAGGCCACCACAAGGGGGCTATGGCTCCCCGTCAGACGACGGGCAATCTTCACCGTTGTCGTGGTTTTTCCGCTTCCCTGCAGGCCTGCCATGAGATAGACCGACGGAGGTTTTGAAGCGATAGTCAGGGGAACCGGGTCGGGACCCATGAGGGCTGCGAGCTCCTCGTAGACGATGGCGGAAACCTGCTGCCCCGGAGTGATTGAGTCAAGGACATCCCGGCCTACGGCGCGGACCTTGATTGACTCTACGAGAGTTTTAACGACTTTGTAATCTACGTCCGCCTCAAGCAGACCTCTGCGGACCTCCCGAAGGGCCGCTTCCACATCGCTTTCGGCGAGCTTGCCCCGCCCTTTGAGTTTGTCGAAAACGGCTTCAAATCGTTCACGGAGTGAATCGAACATGATTTTTCTCCTCCACTGTCAGCTCTTTTTACGGGAATCTTCCGTCAGACGGATCTCCATCCGGAGAAGGGCCAGTTCATTCTTCAGGGCGCTTTCCCGTCTGAAAAATCCGAGGAGGCCCTCGAGCTCTTCCAGGCGGTCCCTGCTGCGGGAAATGAGGTCAAAAACCGCCTGGCGGCTCGTCCCCATTTTCTCGGCTGTCTCGGCCAGGGAGAGATCGGAGAATTTATGAAGCTCCCAGGCTTCCCTCTGTTTTTCTGTAAGAAGAGGGCTGTAGAGATCGTACAGCTGATCGACATAGATTCTCTTTGAAAAAAGCAGATCCGCCTTCTCCACGGGACATCCCCCTCCAGACAGAGGCATTATAGCGAGGAGGAGTAATGCTGTCAAGAACTTTTCCTTTACACCTGATTTTTCTTCTTTTTCGCTGGACAAAGGGGGAGTTTCTTGCCATCATAACAGAGCACCGCAAGGCTATGAAGAAAAAAATTATAAATCTCCTGCAGGGAGGAATACATATGACCGCAAGCCCTTTCGATGAAGCACGAAGAAAGCATCGCCAGATTCTCGGAGAAGCAGTAGTGAAAAACCTGACGTCCCGTGGATTTGAGGCGCTCTACGTGCCGACAGCCGAGGAGGCTCTCGAGGAAGTTCTTCGGATAATTCCCGAAGGAGCTTCCGTCGGAATTCCCGGAAGCGTCACCATCCGCGAAATCGGCGCTCTGGAAAAACTGAGAGAACGGGGGTGCACCGTCATCCACCACTGGGATCCAGGGCTGACCCCCGAGGAGAGAACCCAGGCGCTGCAGGACGAACTGCTGGCTGAATACTATCTTACCGGGTCGAATGCCGTCACTCGGGACGGAATGCTTGTGAACATCGACGGCAACGGCAACCGGGTGAGCGGCATGGCCTGGGGAAAGAACACCCTCATCTTCGTGGCAGGAATGAACAAGATCACCGCCAGTGTGGACGAGGCGATTTCCCGTACCCGTAATACCGCGACGCCGCCCAACGCCCTCCGCCTTTCTATAGATACGCCCTGCGCGAAAACGGGGTACTGCACGGATTGCTCATCGGACGCACGAGTCTGCAAGGCCCTTTTGATTCTGGAAGGGGCCACAGGCGGAAGAAAAACCCATGTGATTCTCGTGGGAGAAGACCTCGGATTTTAAAGAAGTCCGCAGCGGATTGATCTTCTAAAAGGGGGAATACTCATGTCCAACCGGGGGAAAATCGCCCTTGTGATAGCAGGGGGGCAGATGTGTATGCGGCGAAATCCGCAGACGGACATCCGCCAGCCCACCCTTCCCGTAGAGGAGATGCTCTCATGGCTCCCGGAGGAGCAGCGGGAGAAACTCTTTGTCGTGGATTGGAGCCGGCAGCCGAGCAGCCACTATACCCTCAGGATGACCGGAGATCTTATCCAGGTTCTTTCAAAATCCGTGGTGGACGGTGCCGGAGGCCTGGTGGTGACCTGCGGTACGGACACCATAGAGGAGATGGCCTACCTGACGGACCTCTACTGGGCCTATCCGCAGCCGGTCATCTTCACGGCGGCCCATCGCCCCTTTGATTCCATCGGTTCGGACGCGCCTCTCAACCTCTACCAGTCGGTACTGGCTGCCCTTTCAGGAGAATGCTGGGGAATGGGGGTGCTCGTCTGCCTTCAGGATCAGCTCTTCGCCGCGTCTGAGGTCACTGAGACGACCAATCAGAGGCGATGCTCCTTTCTCTCCCCCGATCGGGGGCCCCTTGGACAGTTCATCGGCGATCGGGTGGATATTCTCCGGCAGTACCGCCGTACAAAGGTACTCGATGAATCCACCCCTCCCGCACGGGACGTGGAGCTTCTTTACACTTCTCTCGGAGGTGGAGACCGCATTCTGGAACTCCTGGTACCGGACGAAAAAAGACAGCTTGACGGACTGGTCATTGCAGCCTTCGGAGGAGGCAATGTCCCCCCCTCCTGGGTTCCCTATATTAAAAAACTCAGCAAGGATGAAGTGCCGGTGGTCATCGTCAGCCGCAGTCAAAAGGGACACACTCTGGCCGCTCCGAATAACTTTGAGGGGTCCATGAGCCGTCTGCTTGAAATCGGCGTGCTTGACGGCGGTCCTCTCACGCCCATGCAGGCCAGGATCAAACTCGCTGCCGGCCTCGGAGCGGGACTTCGAAAATCAGCCCTGCAAAGCTATCTTCTCGAGGATTAAGCTCCTTTTTCATACATTTTCTGCTCCAGGTGCTATGATAGAATCATAAGAAAGGGCAACTGCGTTTTTTTTCGGAACATTTTCGCGCCTCATAACGTGAAAGGGGGAAGAGAAGAATGAAGTATGCCGCAACGGACGAGATCATCGCGATCCGTCTCTCCGAAGGCGACGATATTGCAGACTCCATCATATTCGCCTGCAAAAAAGCCGAGATCGATTCGGCGATAGTTCTAGGAGGAGTGGGTATGATCTCCTCTGTGACCTTCGGCTGGTACAACGGCCGGGACTACAACACGGAGAAGATCACCGAGATCATGGAACTTGCCGCACTCAGCGGCAACGTAAGCTACAGGCAAGGCTCTCTGTATCCGCACCTGCATGCCGTCTTCAACAAACAGGACCACAACGCTCTGTCCGGACATATCCTTCAGGCGGTCGTATTCAACAATGCCGAGATTTTTCTGCGGCCCCTCGCAACAA
>CAYZZX010000145.1:0-3559 GCA_964483085.1 uncultured Synergistaceae bacterium | reverse complement strand
AGGTGTTTTTCTTCGAAGGCGACCGCCTTGAGGCGATTCGGCCCCTCTTCGGTGACCACGATGCCTGAAAAAGAGGCTGATGAGGAAGAGGGAACAAGTTTGACCCGGTAGCCACCCCTCTTTTTTTCGATCTCAAGGCGGGGTTCTTCAAGGACGATCTCCACCGGCCACTCCTCCCCCCGGCGGAAAAGAAAGGGGTGTCCGGCCAGGGCCTTGACGAGCTTGCCCGGGTTGAATTCGTACCACCGCTTGTAGTACCAGCCGTCGTATCCACCCGCTTCTTCCACCGCTCCCGCTGCCGCCACATCCTGCTTCGTCAGCCAGTCCTGCCGGACCAGGTCATTCCGGAGGCGCTTCAGGGCGACGGCCCGCCCCCTGCTCCACTTTCCCGATGCCTGCAGCACCTGTTCGATGGGGGAGAAATCCACGGATTTTAAACGATCGTTATCGTCCTGTTCCCAGTCGCATTCCCATATCAGCCGTCGTTTTTTTTCGGATGTCTTCGCTCCTCTGCCGAGTTCGTCGAGGGCTGAGAGGGCGTGCATCCACTCCTCCTTTCGGGGGAGGAGTGAGGCGAGGGACCGTCGCCGGAGGACGGGATGGGCGGGGGTGACTTCCAGCAGGTCCGCAAGTTCAGCAGCGAGGAGGGATACCCCCCCGTTCTCCTCGAGGGATTTCAGGGTTTTGAGAAGGCATGGCCGGTACTCCTCAAGGTGTTCGGAATCGGTCCAGTAGACCGCGAGGGCGACGAATACTGTGAACCATTCAGGCCAGGAGGGATTTTCGCACAGGTCGGGGGTATAGATGGAAAAAAGCTGGTCGCTTCCCCTTCCGGCGCAGAAGTCGGCCACGAGGCGGAAGAGGGTGTAGACCGAGGCGAAGCGGCTTTTTTCGATTCCTGTGCTCAGGACGGCTGCGGCCTTTTTATGCTGCTCCCGGGCCAGGAGCAGAAGGGGGTGAAAAAGTCCGGAAAAGGTGTTGAAGGTTACCTTCCGAGCCCCCTCTTCCTTCCGGAGGCGCTTCAGCCCCTCATCGTACAGCTCAAGGGCCCGGCCTTCCTCCTCTCCATCAAGCCAGGCGAGAATGCCCCGGAGGGCATAAAAACGGGCTTCGGAGAACTCTGAGGCGAGAGCGGCGGCGTCGGAGAGCTCTCCTCCGAGAAGGAGGCTCTCCGCAAGAACAAAAGGATCTATTTCTTCTTCCGCTTCGGGTGAATTCCGGATATGCTTCTTTGCCATGGAGAGCTCAGAAGGGCCGGTACAGGGGGGCGATGGCGAAGGCGGCGAGGATCGCTTCCTTCATGCTTACGGGGTTCGCCTTTCCCTGCCAGGCGATGTCGAAGGCAGTGCCGTGATCCACAGAAGTCCGGATAAAGGGGAGGCCGAAGGTGACGCTCACCGTACGGTAGAAGTCGTAGGTCTTGGAGGCGATATGCCCCTGGTCGTGATAGAGGGAGACCACCACGGCGTACTTCCCCTGAAGGGCGAAGTAGAAGACGCTGTCCGCCGGAACGGGGCCCACGGCGTTGATCCCCTTCTTTCGGGCCATCTCCACGGCGGGGAGAAGGAACCGGGCCTCCTCGTCGCCGAAGAGGCCGCCGTCAGAGGCATGGGGGTTCAGAGCGGCCAGGGCGATGGTCCCCGAAGGGAGGCCGATGGACTCGAGGCATTTGGCGGCCACCTCGATGGAGGCGAGGACCTCCGAGGCGTCCAGAGTTTCTATTGCCTGCTTCAAAGAGAGATGGCGGCTGTGGAAGAGGATTCTGAGCTTGTCCACGAGGAACATGGTGTAGCTCCGGACGGCACCGGACATCTCGGCGAGCATCTCCGTATGGCCGATCCAGGGAGCTCGAGCGGCCCGGAGGGCCTCCTTGTTGATGGGGGTCGTGGCGATGCCCAGGGCCTTTCCGGCTCCGCACAGCTCCACGGACTTTCGGATGTAGGCCACGGAGGCCTCTCCGGCAAGGGCGGAGACCTTCCCCACGGGGAGGGCCGCAAGATCGGGGATCATCTTCAGATCGACAACGGGCAGCTCGTCGGGGGACCCCGAAGGAGCTGCATTTTCGTCAACTACCCGAAGTTTCATCTTCAGTCCGAGCCTGTTCCGCACAGCCTCAAGGACGGTGAGGTCGCCGACAAGCAGAGGAACCCCCTTGTCCCATACTTCCCGGTCCGCCATGCTCTTCAGGGCTATCTCAGGGCCGACCCCGGCGGGATCGCCCATGGGAACTGCTATCACTGTATCTTTCATTGTCATTCCCTTTCCTTTCTGAGCCACAGGACGGAGCGGTAGATGCCGTCAACTTCACCGATCAGGCCGCCCTTGGTGACCACCTTTTTTCCGGCGCTCTTTCCGTCGAGGATCCTTCCCCCCATGCCGAGGGGCTGAATCTCCCTTTCCGGAAGGAGGAGGGTTGCCCCCGCCTCTTCGAAGAAGACGGCGGCGGTATCTCCCCCCGACAGAATTATACCCTGAATATATTCTCCGGACATTTCGAGGGCACTTCTTCCGAGAAGGGCGAGGGTTCGGGCCGTGGCGTCCTCCCTCCCCTTCACCTTCCGGGCTTCGGGGCGAATAAGAAGGAATTCCATGCCCTTCCGGCTCAGGGAGGAGAGGAATTTCTGAAAACGGCTCAGAGCCTCCGCAGGCTCTTCCTCCGCAGAGAGGGTGAACTCCTCCCGGCGGACCTTGCCGTCAAGAAAGGCGAGCTGCCCGGCCGTTTTCTCCGACGTGCTGCCTATGACGGCAAGGACGAAGCCCCCGGAGCGGTGAAGGAGCCGGCGGGAGAGAAAGGCTGCGGAGAAGGGGCCGGGATCCACGGGGATAAGCTCCCGGTCCAGATTGGCCGCTCCTGCGGCAATCCTGTCGATATCCTCATCCGTCAGGGCGTCGGCCGTGACAATCCGCACCCCCTGGCTGGCCATCCTGTCCAGTTCCGCGGCAATGGCCTCTTCTCCCTCCCGGACGGTCTCCATGGTCAGTGCGCCTTGGGGAAAGGGGCCCTTGAAATAATCTGAAACCAGGCTTGTGGAGATGGGCCAGAGAGGGTCCCGGGCGACTTCAGTGCGTTCGAGAAGGGCACCGGACAGAAGGTGATACCCCCCAACGGTCGTCCGCCCCGATGACGGATAGGCGGGGACGACAAGGGCAAGGGCATGGGGCCGGGCCTTCAGGAGTTCGGCCGTCTCGAGAAAGAGATGCCCCCGGAGGGTGGTGTCGATCCGTTTCGCCAGGGGTGTGCCCGGCGGCAGGGAGGAGAGGATCTGTCCGAAAAGGCGGATGACCTCTGCGGGGGACCTCCGCCTGGTATCACAGTTGATCACGAGGGCCTCCCCCTCCCGGGGGGGAGGGAGCTCAGAGGTGAGGCGGATGAGCTGCCGGACGGGAACGCCCCGGTCCTTCAGCAGGATGGACTGCACCGACGAGCCCGTGAGATCGTCGCAGAGGACGGCAAAGGAGTTCACGGCCTATTTCACCAGCTTCAGAATTCCGAGGGAGAGGGCCGGGAAGTTGCTGATGAGCATGATGGCCACGATCTCCGCCGCAAGGAAGCCCAGGA
>CAYZZX010000144.1:0-3605 GCA_964483085.1 uncultured Synergistaceae bacterium | reverse complement strand
AAATTGTCCGCAGGCTTTTTTGGGGTATACTATTCTGGAATTTACGGAGGTGACGCCATGACTTTGAATTATTCTCCACTGACCCTGGAAATACAGGAAGATTATTCGGCCCATTTCGGGCTGTGCAGCGAAAAAACAAGCGACTACACTTTTGTGAACATCTGGGCGTGGTCGGATGATCGGCAGTACGAACTCGCCTTTGCCTCTGATCTCTACTGGCCGCGGATGAACCACCCCGCTTCAGTGCTCTGGGCGCCCGTGGGCAACTGGGAGGAAGCCGACTGGGAGCGTATCCTCACGGATCTCCACCCTGACGGAGCTGTCTTTGAACGGGTTCCCGAAACCCTCGGCAATCTCTGGGTTGAACGGCTCGGCGACCGGATCACCCTCGAGGATCAGCGGTCTGAATGGGAATATATCTATTCCGTGGAAGAGCTCATCGAGCTGAAGGGCAATAAGTTCCACAAGAAAAAAAACCTTCTGAAGCAGTTTCAGCGCTCCTATGAATACGTCTACAAGGAGCTGACCCGAGATGATCTGGAGGATGTTCTCGAGATGCAGCAGCTCTGGTGCGAATGGAAGAGCTGTAAAAACATCCCCGGCCTCCGGGCGGAGAACCACGCCATCAGCCGGGTGCTGAAGAACGCCGCTCATTTCCCCGATCTTATCTGCGGCGCCCTCTACGTGAAGGACATGATGATCGCCTACGCCGTGGGCGAGCCCGTGACGGACGAAATGGCCGTCGTCCACTTTGAAAAGGGCTTCACCGACTACAAGGGAGTCTACCAGGCCATCAACCAGATCTTCCTGGAGAACTCCTGCTCCTCCTTTCTCTGGGTCAACCGGGAACAGGACATGGGGGTGGACGGAGTCCGCCAGGCGAAGGAATCCTACAACCCGGCGCATTTTCTCAAGAAATACCGGGCAACCTGGAAAGGGTAGGGCACAGCATGCGCCTCTGGGAGCGAAGCACGGCCTTCCGGGCCTTCCGCCACCGCAATTTCCGCCTCTTTTATTCCGGAGAGGTTGTCTCCCTCTCGGGCCTGTGGATGCAGCGGGTGGCCATGAACTGGCTTGTCTACCGGCTGACCGGCTCTCCTCTTCTTCTCGGAACGGTGGACTTCATGGCCCAGATCCCCGTCCTGCTCTTCGGTTCCTTCACGGGGGCCTTCCTCGAGGGGCGAAATCTGCGGAAGGTCATCATGATCTGCCAGATCATCAGCATGGTCCATGCCTTCACGCTGGCAGTCCTGACCCTCACCGGCTACGTCCAATACTGGCATATTCTCATTATGGCGGCGATCATCGGGACGTCCGATGCCTTTGAAATCCCCGCCCGGCAGGGGTTTACCATCCGCCTCGTGGAGGACGAGCTGGATCTCGGCAACGGAATTGCCCTCACATCCACCCTCTTCAACGTCACCCGCCTTGTGGGGCCCACCATCGCAGGTGTGCTCATCGCCATAGTGGGGGAGGGGGTCTGCTTCCTCATCAACGGCCTCTCCTACAGCGCCACCCTCATCGCCCTCGCCTTCATGCGCTTTGCCTCCCCCCTCATCTCGAAGGAAGGGAGAAAGCCCGTCCTCGAGGGCGTCATGGAGGGGATTCGCTACGTCCGGGGGTTCCTCCCCCTCAGGAACTATCTCGGCGCCATGGCCCTCGTCAGCTTCTTCGCCTTCCCCTACATGGTGCTGCTCCCCGTCTTCGCCCGGGAAATTCTCTCCGGGGGCCCCGAGACCCTGGGCTTCCTCATGGGAGCGTCGGGCCTCGGCGCCCTTGCTGGCTCCGTACGCCTCGCCCTTCGAAGGTCCCCGGTGGGGCTGGGAAAGATCATGGCCTACTCCTGTATATTGCTCGGAGTCTCCATGGCTGCCTTCTCTCTCTCCCGGAACTTCTACCTCTCTCTCGTCCTCATGGCCTTTCTCGGCTTCTTCATGGTCTCCACCCTCGTCTCGTGCAACACTCTGGTGCAGACCCTCGTGGACGAAGACAAACGGAACCGGGTCATGAGCCTCTTCATCGTCTCCGCCATGGGGCTCACTCCCCTGGGAAGCCTGAACGCGGGGTGGATCGCCTCTTTTCTGGGCGCCCCGGCCACCCTCTTTATGGGAGGGGGGGTCAGCCTGATCCTCGGAGTGCTCCTCTGGCGCTCCTGGCCGGCCATGTGGGCTCTCTCCGAGCCGGTCTATAAAAGAAAAAATTTAATCTGAAGAGGTGGTCATCAGGGAGTGAGCAACCTTACCCCCGACAAATTACCCCTCCCTCTGGGGTATAATGAAAAAAAGTGTTCAGCTAACCCCCTGTCTGAATGATATGGGGCATCTTTCCTCCGGAGGTGAAATTTTATGTCCAAGGAACGAATTCTCATCGTCGGCGGCGACGCGGCAGGAATGTCCGCCGCCGGACAGATCCGCAATCTGCAGCCCGACGCCGAGATCGTCGTCTACGAACGAAGCGGCTACACTTCCTACGCCGCCTGCGGAATTCCCTATTATGTGGCGGGGCTCGTGGAGCCGGTGACCCGGCTCGTGGTCCGCACGCCCGAGGAGTTTCGGAAGAAGCAGGACATCGAGGTCCATGTCCGTCACGAGGTCCTCTCCCTCGACCTGTCCAAAGGTAGAATCCTCGTCCGGGATCTCGAGTCGGGCAGGGAGTTTGAAGACCATTTCGGCAGGCTGCTCCTCGCCACGGGAGCAAGCCCCTTCCTTCCTCCCGTAGAGGGAGCGGACGGAGAGGGGATCTTCACCCTCGGCACCCTCGAGACGGGGATCGCCGCCAGAGATTACGTGGATGCCGTGAAGCCCCGGCACGTCGTGGTCATCGGCGGGGGGTACATCGGCCTCGAGATGGCCGAGGCCTTCGCCTGCGTCCGGGAGCTGAAGGTGACCCTCATCGACAAGGCCACTCAGGTCATGTCGACCTTCGACCCCGATATGGCCGAGCTGATCGCTTCCGCCGTTCGGGGAATCGGCACGGAACTGCGGCTCGGAGAGGGGCTTGTCGGCTTCGACCTTACTGACGGAAGAGTCAGCGCCGTCCGCACCGATTTCGGAACGATCCCCACGGACATGGTCGTCATGGGCCTCGGCGTCCGGCCGAACTCTCTGCTCGCGAGCGAGGCGGGGATGACCCTTTCAGTCAGAAACTCCATCGAAGCGGATACCTCAATGGCGACCTCCCACCCCGCAGTCTGGGCGGCGGGAGACTGCGCCAACACCTTCCACCTTCTCGACGGCGAACCCTTCTGGGTGGCCCTGGGCACTGTGGCCAACAAGATGGGACGTATTGCCGGAATCTCGATGGGCGGAGGACAGGCCGAACTCAGGGGTGTTCTCGGCACGGCCATGAGCAAGCACTGCGGCTACGAAGTGGCCCGCACTGGATTCAACGAAAAGGAAGCTCTCGCAAGGGGTCTGAAGTACGAGACCTCCATGATCAAAACGAAGACCAGAGCCGGCTACTACCCCGGAGCGGAGACCATGCACGTCAAGCTCCTCGGTGAGGAGGGAACGGGCCGCCTTCTCGGCGGGCAGATCGTCGGCGGCCAGGGGTCGGCGAAGCGGGTGGACATTCTCGCTGCAGCTCTTACGGCCGGGATGACCGCC
>CAYZZX010000143.1:0-3638 GCA_964483085.1 uncultured Synergistaceae bacterium | reverse complement strand
TCAAGCTCAAGAAGGAGATGACGGAGGACATCCTCCGGAGAAACCCCGAGGCCCTCTTGGTCTTCGACAGCCCTGACTTTCACCTCCCCCTCGTCTCCGCCCTCCGGAAAAAAGAGTGGCGGGGAAGGATCATCTACGCCGTTCCGCCCACCGTATGGGCCTGGCGGCCGGGGAGATGCGCACCCCTCGCCCGGGAGGTTGACCTCTGCCTTCCCCTCTTCCGCTTCGAGCATGAATTCCTCGCCGAAAGGGGAGTTCCCTCCCTCTGGAGAGGGCACCCCCTGGTGGACGAGTTTCTCTCTCTGCCCCGGAAAAAGCCGCCCTCTCCGAAACAGATAGCCCTTCTTCCGGGGAGCAGACGGTCGGAGATTTCTCGGCTTCTCCCTCCCCTTACGGAGTGCGCCGATCTCCTTGAGAAGAGGGGGTACCGTCCGGTCTTCTCCATCGCGCCGGGGCTCCCCGCCGACCTCGGGGACCATCTGAGGGAATCCCTCCGGGGAAGGGAATATGACGAAAGGGGGGGAAGGGTGCTCATGGCAGAGAGCACAGCCGTGGCAGGAGCGAGCGGAACGGCCGCCGTGGAGGCCATGATGGCCGGCCGATTCATGGCCGTCCTCTATAAGATGGATCTCCTCTCCTTCCTTGTCTGGCATGTGTTCGTCTCCACCCCCTTCATCTCCCTCCCCAATCTGCTGGTGAAGAGGGAAATCTACCCCGAACTCCTCCAGAGGAACGCCACGGGAGAGAAGGCCTTCCGCGCCCTTACAGGCTATCTCGAGGATGACCATGCCCGGGCCGCTGCGGACGAAAAGATCGCCGAGGCAAGGGAGGCCATGGGCCCTCCCGGAGCCTTTTCCTTCTGGGCCCGCTCCGTCCTCGATCTTCTGCCTCCTCCTGCGAGGGCGTCATGAGAAAGCTCACCCTCCTGACCAACGGCCCGGGAGAACTCTGGGGGTGGGTCCGCCCCCTCCTCAGGGAACTTGGAAAACGGGGGATCTCCGCCACCATCGCCCTTCTGCCCTGCCAGTTCGCCTGCGGCGAGGAGGAAAGGATTGCGGAGGCCCTCGGTGCCCGCAGGGTGCTTCCTCCGCCCTCCTCCCTCGGGGATCTGGGGAGACTGGCCGGCGAGGCCCGGAATACGGACTGCATCGTGCAGCTCGGAGGGGACCTGCTCTGGGGCAGGATGATGGCCCGTCTCGGCGGGGTACCCCTTCTGTGCTACGCCTACGGAAAAAAACGGGGGATGGGCCGCTGCTCAGGGGTCTATACGGCCTTTCCCTCCATGGCGGAGGGGATTCCCGGAGCAACGGCCGTGGGGGATCTCGTGGCCGATGACCTTGAGCTTCAGGGGGAATCTTCTGCCGTCCCCGCGGGAGGGGGAAGACCCCTTGTGGCCTTTTTCCCCGGCAGCCGGGAGAATATCAGGATCCTCGCCCTCCCCTTCTTCCGCCGGATGAAGGAGGCCCTCGAGGGGCAGTTCCCCGCCATGGGATCCCGGATACTTCTCTCCCCCTTCGCCCGGACAGATGAGGAGCATCTCTGGAAGGACGCGGGGTTTTTCCCCGTCCGGGGGGGAGAGGAAGGGGCCTTTTCCGGGGTGGATTTCGCCGTCACCCAGCCCGGCACGAACACCCTGGAACTGCTTCACCGGGGGATCCCCTTTCTGACCCTCGTCCCCTTTTCGGCCCTGAAAACCGTCCCTCTGAACGGCCTTGTGGGGCTGGCGGTCTCCCTCCCCCTGGTGGGGGAATCCCTTCGAAACAGCCTGCTCAGGGCGAAGGGGCGGAAAGCGGGCTTTCTCGCCTGGCCGAACCGGCTGGCGGGACGGGAGCTCGTGGACGAGATGATCGGCGAGTTCTCCCCCGAGGAGGCCGCCGCGAGGACGGCGAGCCGCCTCCGGGATCGCCCCTGGCTGGCCGGAACCAGAAAGGCCCTGACCGCCCTCTCCCGCTTCGCACCTCCGGGAGCAGCCCGAAGGCTGAGCGATGAAATTGAAAGGATGTCCCTTCCCCGATGAACAGCAAAGAAAAAACTACCCCCCGGTCCGTCTACCCCCGCCTCCTGGCCTTCGCCGGACCCTATAAGAAGCGTTTTTTTCTCGCCCTGGCCTTCATGCTCCTCGCCTCGGCCTGCACGGTGGTCCCCCCGTGGCTTCTCAAGAACGTGGTGGACGAGGTGCTCATCGAGAAGGACCTCGCCATGCTCAATACCCTGCCTCTCCTTCTCGTGGCTCTCTTCGCCGTCAAGGGGCTCGCCTCCTACGGCCACCAGTACCTCATGAACTGGGTGGGGCAGAATGTGGTCATGGATCTGCGTCTCCGTCTCTACGACCATCTTCAGCGTATGTCCCTGCGGTACCTTTACGGAAAGCGCCTCGGAGAACTCATGTCCCGAATCACCAACGACGTGACCATCCTTCAGAACCTCGTCACCTCCGTGGTGGTGAACCTCATCGTCCAGTCCGTCACCTTCCTCGGAATGGTGGGGTTTCTGTTCTACATCAACTGGAAGCTCACCCTCATCACCTTCGCCATCCTCCCCCTGACCTTCCTGATCCTCGACCGGGCGGCGAAAAAGCTCCGGATCGTGGGGCACGCCATTCAAAAAGAGCTGGCTGCCCTCTCCGCAGTGGTCCAGGAGGCCTTCGGAGCGATCCGCATCGTCCGCTCCTTCGCCACGGAGGATCTCGAGCTTGGGCGGTTCCGCCGGACGAATTCCGACAACTTCAGGGCGGTGATGAAGGGCGTCCAGGTCCAGGCCGTCCTCACGGGGTTGATCGAAGTGGTCCTCATCGCCGCCCTCTCGGTAATTCTGTGGCTGGGCGGCAGGGAGGTCGTGCGGGGGGAGCTCTCTCCGGGGGAACTCATCGCCTTTCTCGGCTACCTGGGCTTTCTCGTTCAGCCCATCAGGGTCTTCACCTCGGTGGTGAGCTCCATGCAGCTTGGCCTCGCCGCCGCCGACAGAATATTCAGCCTTCTGGATATCCCCGGGGAGATCACCACCCCCGCTGATCCCCGTCCCCTCGGGGTGCTCAAGGGGCGGGTCACCTTCAAAAACGTCTCCTTCTCCTACGTGGCGGACACGCCGGTCCTCTCGAAGATCTCCCTTGACGTCCTTCCGGGAGAGCGGATCGCCCTTGTGGGCCCCACGGGATCGGGCAAATCCACCCTCGTGGACCTGATCCCGAGGTTCTACGACCCCGACAGCGGCTCCGTCCTCGTGGACGGAACGGATGTGCGGACGGTGGACCTCCGGGAACTGCGGAAGCAGATCGGCATCGTCCCCCAGGAGTCATTGCTCCTCAAGGGTACGATCGCCTTCAACATCTCCTACGGACTGCCCGAGCTCTCTCCCGGGGAGATAGAGTCTGCGGCGAAGATCGCGGGAATTCACACCTTCATCTCGGGGCTCACCGACGGCTATTCCACCGAGGTGGGGGAGCGGGGGGTCACCCTCAGCGGCGGGCAGCGGCAGCGGATCGCCATCGCCCGGGCGGTGGTGCGCAACCCCCGGATACTCATCCTCGACGAGGCCACCTCCTCCCTTGACCTCGAGGTTGAGCGGCAGGTTCAGGAGGCCATGGACGCCGCCATGAAGGGGCGGACCTCCTTCCTGATCGCCCACCGCCTCTCCACCAT
>CAYZZX010000142.1:0-3675 GCA_964483085.1 uncultured Synergistaceae bacterium | reverse complement strand
CCAGATGATCTCATAGGGCTTTTCCTGGGCATCCACAGTACCCTGCTGCAGGGCGACATAGAGTTCTGCGAAATTCAGCGGCGTGGGGTTAGCGCCGAGGGCTTTCCAGAAGGCCATGTGGTATTTGTTCTCCATTGTGCGGATCTTGAGCCCGTTGAAGTCTGAAACCGTTTGAATCGGCCTGCTGGTCGTCAGTTCACGGTAATAGATAGGCTCAAAGAGGAGGAGTTTCAGACCGGCCTTATCGTACCATTCCGCAAGTTTCGTCCGGAAGGTTCCGGAGAGGGCCTTTCTCGCCACATCGAGGTTGTCGTACAGCATGGGTATATCGAATACGGCGAGCTGGGGGATAAATCCTACCTGGGGGGCTGTCGTCTGGGAAACCATGGCGATATCCCCCAGCTGGCACCCTTCGAGAATCTCTCTGTCGCCGCCGAGCTGGCTGTCGAGATAGATCTGCACCTTGATCTTGCCGTCGGACTTCTTCTCGATGAGTTCCTTGATCTTTTCTGTAGCCAGCGCCCTGGGAGTTCCTCCTGTTGAAGGATAGGCTCCTGCCAGCTGCAGGGTGTACTCCTGGGCCATGGCCGGACCTGCAAAGGTGAACAGGACGGATGCGGCAAAAACAACTCCCAAAAGCAATGAAAAACACCTGATCTGCTTCATTTCATACCCTCCTTTTATTGTTTTTCTCGTTCTCCCTTTTCAGCCACAACGTACCGAACAGGTATCCCCCAAAACAGGGGCGCACAATTTTTTGCTTTCCTTCACCCCCTCCGGATGCATTGAATATTCATAAATCCACCGCTTCGGATTGACTGAAAACTTCCGGGGCAACCCGATCCCGGCCTCAGAGGAATATCAGGCTCATCTGGGGTATAAAGGTGATGAAAAAGAGAGCCACGATGAAGGCTATGATGAAAGGAATGGCTTTGATGCCGACTTTCATCACCTGTTCATTGACGAGGGGCGCCGCGACGAAGAGGTCCACTCCGAAGGGCGGCGTCGCCATGCCGATGGCAAGGTTGACCACCATGATGATTCCCAGGTGTATGGGGTCCACCCCAAGGGCCGTTGCGGAAGCGAGCATCATGGGAGCGAGAATCGCTATGGCCGGCCCCACATCCATAAACATCCCCAGGACGAGAAGGATGACATTAAGGGCAATAAGGAAAATATACTTGTTGCCGGCGAAATTGCTCAGAATAAAGTCCCGCAGCGCGACGGGAGCCTGGAGCAGGGACAGGACCCGGCCGAATACAATGGCCAGGGAAAGAAGAACAACGATAGGCGCGTAGGATTTGACCGTGTCCCTCAGGACCGTTCCCATTTCCCTTATTGTCAGGCTTTTGTAGATGAAAAGGCATACGAGAAGGGCGTAGAAGACGGAAACCGCCGCAGCCTCGGTGGGAGTCACTATTCCGCTGTAGATCCCTCCGAGAATGATGACCGGGGTGAGCAAAGCCCAGAAGCTCTCCCTGAAAAGGGACAAGAACCCCCCAGACCTGAGGGATCTTACTTTTTCAGAAATTTTCTTTCTGTCTTCGCCGTGAATTTTTGCGTAGAAGAAGGCATACCCCATGAGACACAGGCCGATGACGAGCCCCGGGATGATTCCTGCGATAAAGAGGCTGCCGATGGATACGCCGGTGACGACTCCGTAGGTGACAAAGGGAATGCTGGGGGGAATGATGACCCCGAGACTTCCCGCCGTGGCCACCAGGGCCGCGCTGTAGACCTTGTCATAGCCGAGGGAAGTCATAAAGGGGATCGCCATACCGCCGACAGCGGCGGTAGTCGCCACGCCGGAACCGGAAATCGCTCCGTAAAACAGGCAGGTGACGATTGCCGTCATGGGAATTCCGGCGGGTAAATTTCCGATAAAAAAGGCGAAAAAATTGAAAAGCTTGTCGGAAATCCTCCCCTTGGTCATGATATTGCCCGAGAGGATAAAAAGGGGGATGGCGAGCATGGGCGTGCTGTCGAGAGCGCTCACCACATTCCGTACGATATATGCCACCGATGCCGGAAAACCGGGATCCGTCAAACCCGGGAAAATGGTGGCAAAACCCAGAGCAACGGCTATGGGGATTCCGACGGCAAGACCGCCCAGCAGGATAAGGAACAATGTCAAAACCATCTTTACGAACCTCTCTTCCTGATCAAGGCTCTCATGTCCTGTCCCGTTTTCTGTACAGCTCTGGCGGCAGCCAGAAAGAAACCCGCAATGGCCGCGGAATATATCCAGCCCAGGTGGATGTTGAGGGCAGGACTTCTCTGGCCGGTGCTGATAACCCTGAGAACTGCCGGAACGGAGCTGACAAAGAGATAGCCGAAGAAAAGGGCTACGGCGAAGTTGATCAAAGTGATCAGAAGGTTCTTCAGACTGCCTGGCAGGGCTTCAACGAGGGTGTCTACCTTCAGAATGCTGTTTTCCTTGATGGTGTAGCCGATGCTCACGAGGGCGGACCAGACGAAAGCATAGCGGGAAGCCTCCTCAGCCCACGAGAGCGACGCGTTGAAGACATACCGCATGATCACCTGGAGCATCATCACAGCGGCAATAACAACCAGCAGACCGCTCAGAATATATTCTTCAAAATGTTCGTTCAGCCATTTGAGTATCTTCAAAGTATCCCCCTCCATCCTGCTTTTCAGGGCGTACCGGCCCAGGGCGGCACCCACTCCTGACAGGTTATTCCTTTATGGTGAGGTGCTCCAGTATCGTCTTCGTCATGACCTCTACATCGGGCTCCCTGCCGGTCCATTTCCGGAAGGCTTCCACTCCCTGCCAGATGGTCATCCAGTAGCCGTAGAGTATTCTGGCTCCCCGCTGCTCCGCCTGCCGGAGAAGCAGGGTATCATGGGGAACATAGACGAGATCGCATATCATGTGCCCGGTTCCAAGCAGAGAAGTGTCAAAGGGAACGGCCTCCGTATTCGGCGCCATGCCCAGAGGCGTGGCATTCAGGATCAGTTCGTTGTCCGCAATGAGGCGGGGTATGTCGGCTGCTTCGCTGGACTGCACGGTGCATATGCCTGAGTGGTAGGCGTTGAGGTCCCCTGCGAGTTTTTTGAGCTTTTCGTTTCCGGAATCCCTCTTCCAGAGAGCTATGGAGGCCGCTCCCGCCGCAGCGAGGGCGAAGGCAACTCCCCGGGCCGCGCCCCCCGCACCGAAAATGAGGCAGTGTTTGCCCGCGGGATCATACTTCCCCTGCTCTTTGAGCCCTCTGACAAACCCAAGGCCGTCCGTATTCGTTCCGCACAGCCTGCCATTCTTCCAGTAGACCGTGTTCACGGCATTGCACAGGGACGCCGTGTCGTCCAGTTCATCCAGATAGTCTATGATTTTCTGCTTCAGGGGCATGGTGATGTTGAGCCCTTTGAAGCGCAGGGTTTCCAGGGCGGGGATGACATGGCCGACGGTGGCTTCAGTGACCTCATAGGGGGTGTAGACGGCATTCATCCCCAGAGACCGGAAATTCGCATTATGCATTGCAGGAGACAGGGATTTTCTGACGGGGGATCCCAGAAGTCCGAAAAATTCGGTATCCGCCCAGAAGGTTTTTTCTTTTCTCACGACAGGCACGCTCCTTTTCCTCGTTGCCGGCATCAGCCCCGTACTGAGGATGTCTTTCCCGTTCATTTGCTGCGCAGGGCCTCAGTGCAGGCTGG
>CAYZZX010000141.1:0-3701 GCA_964483085.1 uncultured Synergistaceae bacterium | reverse complement strand
AACTTTTTTTATTTCTTGACCATTTACTTGTACACTTACATACTTTTCATTATTAGAAGAAATATATCTATTCGTATATGCTAGTGTAATCAAAGAAATCAATACTATAAAGATAATTAATATTTTATCGCCCTTTGTCAACTTAAACCATCCTTTTTAGGCTATGATACAGCCCTTATAGTTTATCATTTATGATTTTTTTTTACAAGTTTTAATCATAAAAAGATAGTGTCAAGTTACTTTGGGGTTTTGAAAAACAAAGAACCCCTATAATATGATATAAAATTAAGCTCCTCTAAATGACTTGAGCATTTCTCTGGCCCAAGTCCGCTTGCCTATCTCTAGTATTGTTATGTTTCCTAGTCTTTCTGCTGCATGGCGTGATATTATTTTATTGACACTCTTATTGCTCAATTCAATCATTCTTTCTTCTTTTAATTCTTTTTTCCTTTTTTCTTTTAATAAGTCATAGACTTTTCCACCGTTTGCTTTGTATGCTCTTAATCTAGACATCTCATCAATTCCGACCGTACTCCACCCTAGTGGTCTTGAACTTAATCTTGAAGAGAGTATGTGGCTTACATGCCCTTCTGCACTACAACCTGGGTAGTCTTCATTGTATTGATTCTTTATTCCTTCCCAGTTGTTCATAATGTATCTTTTTGCATTTTTTACCGCTTCTCTCTTCGTTCCTTTTTCTGTATCTTCTATTATTACATTTAGAAGATCTCCTACGTTTTCTTGTTCTAATTTATTTATATATTTCCACAAAGGCTCTGCTAGCGGTGCTTTGTGTGCCGTGGCTACTTTTACATATTTAGATAAATGAAATCTATCTAAAACATATATGCTTTTGTTTATCCAGCCTTTTCCTTGTTTTATCCAACTTGCTCCGTCTCCTGATAAGTATATCTTCTCGATTTTTTCTGTGTCATATGCTTCTTCTAGATAGCTTGCTACTTCTAACCATAGATCTTCACTGTTTGAGTACATGCCACTGAAGACTCTTACATTTTGTAGTTTATGTCTATTTTTTCCTACTTTCTTTCTACCTTCATGGACGTATACTAGCTTTGGCTCTGCACATTTACCATTTTGCAACGCCACATGATCTTCATCAGCTTCGATGTAGAGTGTTGTAACTTCACGACCTTTTTCTTTTATCTCTGCCTTACTATTTTCTACTGCTCCTAATTCTCTTATTGAGTTCATAACTGTTTGACCTGTCAATTCTATATTCTCTGTAGCCTTTTTTCCGCTCTTCCTATATGGTGAATCTACTGCTTCTTCTATCAGTCTAGACTTTAGACCTATATCCATCTTGTCTCCTGGTCTTATTCCTACTTTTTCATCTGATAGATATTTATATTCACCGTTCTTTTTATTTTTGTAATAGGTTCTTTTATATTTTACTTGTCCAAATATTGTATTTAATGTTTTTGGTGCTGCCTTGCTTTTTACTTCCCATATCTTTTTTCTATTTTTATCGTCTTTTATTAAAAGATCTAGTGTTTCCAATACTTCTTGAGTTATTGTAACACCTATTTCATCGAGTGTTGAGTTGATATTTATTATGAAATCTGATATTTCTGTTCCATCTTTAAGTAACTCTAAAAAATTTGTATTAATACTTTTACTGATTTTTTCTGCGATTTGTTGTATAATTATGTCCATGGGAACATCCTCCTATATATGATTTATTTTGTTTTGCAACTTATATATTATCATATTGGATGTTCTCATTTTGTAAGCGTCAAAACGCCCCCACCTTTTAAAAGTGAGAGCGTTATGATAATCTAATCCTTATTAGGGATTTTGCAATCATTAGGGATTGAATCTGACCAAGGTAATAACTGATCCAGTTCATCCACATTCTCACAATCTATATTAGGTAATTTTTCAAATAGATAATTTAAATAATAGAATGGAGTTAATCCATTTGCTTTTGCCGTTTCTATAATACTATATACTAAAGCACTAGCTGTAGCTCCTCTCGGGGACTTTGAAAACAAAAAATTCTTTCTCCCTATTACGAATGGCTTTATAGCTCTTTCGGCTCTATTATTACTTATTTCAATTCGGCCATCTAACATAAATGATTCTAATTTAGGCCATTGATTTAAACAATACTTAATTGCCTTACCTAGAGCACTTTTAGGCAGAACTTGTTTTTCTTTTGATTGTAGCCAACACAAGAAAGCCTCAAGAACTGGTTTGCTTTGTTCTAGGCGTTTATCATATCGTTCTTCTGGCGATAAGTCTTTTAAGACTCGTTCAATTTTAAAGAGTTCATTACAAAAATCAACTCCTTCCTGAGCATTAGTCTTAGATGTTGTGGAGTCTTTTGGTAATGCTTTTAATGTATCGGTGAAACCCCGTCTGGCATGAGCAAAACAGCCAACTTGAATAACATCTGATACATCATTATAGCCGGCATATCCATCAGTTTGCAAAAATCCTTTGAATCCTTTTAGGAATTCCTTTGGATGTTTGCTTGTTCTTGAAGGTTGATATTCATACAATAAAATCTGTGGTCCAGGTGCCCTTGTTCCATATAGCCACATATATGATTTGCTTGTAGGCTTTTTACCTTCTTCATCTAATACTTGCATGGTAGTTTCATCTGCAAAAATTACTGTTTCATTTAGAAGGTAATAATGCATCCTATCATAAAGATGTACTAGCCAATGATTGGCTCCATGGATAATCCAATTAGCAAAGTTCTGACGGGATAGATCAATACCAAAGTTACCAAATTGTTTTTCCTGTCTATACAGTGGAACTGCCTCCGAATATTTACGGTCCATTATATATGCTAGTAAAGAAGGCGACACAAAGCTACCCTTTAGAACTGGGTTTGGCATATTAGCTGTGATAATTGGTGTGGATGTATTATCTTTCTCACATTGTCTACAAGCATATACATAGCGAACATGTTCCACTATCTTTACTTGTGCTGGAATTATCTTTAGCTCTTTACGGATTTCCTTACTCATTTCATGAAGAGGACTATCGCAGTTAGGGCAGACTTTATCTTCTTCCTCTAAGCGATATTCTATTACTTCTACTGGAAGATTATCAAAGGACTTTTTATTTAATCCTTTGCTTTTTTTACGTTTGTATGTAATTTCTTCAATGGTTGGTTCTTCTTTTTCAGGACGTGATTCCTTTTCGGCTTCATTGAAGATGGATAATTGATTGGAATCAGTTTGTTCACTTGAAGCTCCAAAACGCTTTTGTTGACTTAAACGAAATTGTTCTTCATACCAATTCAATTTTGCAGTTAATTCTTCGTTGGTTTGTTCTAAAAGAGCATATTTGTTTTTAAGGTCACTATATTCTTCATTTATATTTAGTTTTGTTTTAGTTGTTTTTTCTATTGTTTTCATAGACTAATTATATCATTTTTGGAGTAAAAAGTATACTAAAATATATTCAACAAACCTCTATTTATCAATATTTATCGGCTTTTATATCCTTTGATTTCAAGGATGAAATCTAGATGATTATTCTTTCTTTTACAGCTAGGTGAGCACCATTTTGATTTATTGATAATCCATCTAGAAGCCATCTAAATTGTCTTTGATCTACTTCTATAGATTTAGAAGTAGATTTATCAGGCCACTTAAATGTATCTTTTTCTAATCTTTTGTAGTGTAGCCAAAAACCATTATGATCCCATTCTAATATCTTTATTTTAT
>CAYZZX010000140.1:0-3744 GCA_964483085.1 uncultured Synergistaceae bacterium | reverse complement strand
GAGGCGCCGAGGATGAGTCCAGCCGTCTCGTTCTTTGAGAAGTAGACGATGGCCTTGGCCAGCATATTTCCCGCCTCGATGTCGGGGACGATGAAGACGTCGGCCTTCCCGGCCACGGGAGAGTCGATCCCCTTCGTACGGGCCGACTCCTCGCTCACGGCGTTGTCGAGGGCGAAGGGGCCGTCCACGACGCAGTTTTTGATCTGCCCGCGCTTGTTCATCTGGGTGAGGGCGGCGGCTTCAAGGGTGCAGGGCATGTCCGGGTTCACCACTTCCACGGCGGCAAGGACTGCCACCTTCGGCTCGGCCACGCCGAAGGCCCGGGCGAGGTTTACCGTGTTCTGGGTGATGTCAGCCTTGGCGGCGAGATCGGGGTACATGTTGAAGGCGGCGTCGGCGAGGAAGAAGATGCGGTCATACCCCTCCACGCTGTGAAAGTAGCAGTGAGAGATGGTGTTCTTTCCCTTCCGCAGGCCCACTTCCTTATTGAGCATGGCCCGGAGGAAGTTGTTTGTGTGGATCTGCCCCTTCATGTAGATATGGGCTTTTTTGGAGGAGACCTGGGATACGGCGGTCAGCCCCATGGCGGGTTCGTCCCGCTCGTCGATCACTTCGTAGTTGGCGAGGTCCACCCCGGCCTGTTCGGCGGCGGCCTTCATCTTGTCGCCGTTCCCCACGAGGATCGCCTCGGCGAATCCACCCTTGCGGGCCTCTTCGATGGCCTCGAGCAGCCCGGCATCCTCGGCCATGGCCACGGAGATCTTCTTCGGTCCCTTTTCAGCGCCGATCTTTTTTGCGTATTCGAGAAGCTGTGACAGTGAACGGATCTGTTCCATGAATAAAAAACCTCCTCTAAATTAGATGGTGCTGTTTCAGCTCCGGGCCGCGAGAGCTCCCAGGGCGATTGAAAGCAATTTTGTCTCCATGGTGTCGAAGCGGCTTGTGAGGACGATGGGTTTCTTCGCTCCGAGGACCACTCCCGCTCCCCTGCCCCCGGTCATGTAGAGAAGGACCTTCCCCACGAGGTTTCCCGCCTCGATGTCCGGCACAAGGAGCATGTCGGCCTTCCCCGCCACGGGGGAGCTCAACCCCTTGATCCGGGCCGATTCCCCGCTGATGGCGTTGTCCAGGGCGAGAGGCCCGTCCACGAGGCACCCCTTGATCTGTCCCCGCTCGTTCATCTTGGCGAGGGCGGCGGCATCGAGGGTGGCGGGCATGTCGGGGTTGACCGTCTCCACGGCGGCCAGTGCGGCGATCTTCGGCTGGGGGACGCCTATTTTGTGGTAGCAGGCGGCGGCGTTTTCGATGATTTTGACCTTGGCGCTGAGGTCGGGGTAGGTGTTCATTCCTCCGTCGGAGACCCCCACCACCCGTCCGTCAAGAACGGGCACTTCGAAGAGAAAGAGGTGAGAGAGGAGAGAGCCGGTACGGAGACCCCATTCCTTGTTCAGCACGGCCTTGAGAAGGGAGGAGGTCTTGACGAGCCCCTTCATGAGGAGATCCGCCTCCTTCGAGGAGACCATCTTCACGCTCTTTTCCACGGCCCTGTCATCGTCCGGTTCGTCCACGACGGAGATATCAGAGAGGTCATGCCCCTCCTGCTCTGCGAGGCGGCGGATCTTCTCTTCGTCGCCGATCAGAACGGCCTTAATTATCCCCTCCCGCTGGGCCCGGGTCACCGCCGCGAGGGCATCGTCTCCGTAGGGGCAGGCGAGAGCGAGGGTCATGGGCCGTCCTTTTTTGCTTTCTTCAAGTAAAAAGTCGAGTCTCTGCATGGTCATGATTTATCCCCTCCCGAGATATGGCGGGCATAGATTTTCGCTTCCTCTTCGCCCCTCAGCACCCGAAGGGCTCCTCCTGCCAGGGCGGGCATCTCGTCCTCACCGGGGTAGACCAGAACGGGGGCGATCCACTGCACCCTCTTCTGAACAAGGGCGATGAAGTCGCTGTCGAAGGCCACTCCGCCGGTGAAGAGAATGGCGTCCACCCGGCCGGACAGGGCGGCCGCCTGGGCACCGATCTCCCGGGCGACCCCCCAGGCCATGGCCTCGTAGGCCTCTTTGGCCAGGGAGTCTCCTTCGGCGGCGAGGGTCTTCACTTCCCGGACATCGCTCGTTCCGGTGTAGGCGGCGAGTCCGCCCTTTCCGACGATTCTTCTGAGGACGTCCTTTTCGGTACTCTCGCCGCTGAAGCACATCCGCAGCAGGTCTCCGGCGGGAAGTCCTCCGGCCCGTTCAGGGGAGAAGGGGCCGAAATCATTGGCGTTGTTGAGGTCGATCATGCGTCCCTTTTCGTGGGCGCATACTGTTATGCCTCCGCCGATGTGGGCCACGATGAAGTTAAGCTCATCCCATTTTTTGCCGAGGTCGGCGGCGGCCCGGCGTACGGTGGCCTTCACGTTGAGGGCATGCCCCAGGGAGACCTTGGGAAGCTCCGGCAGACCGGTGATTTTTGCCACGGGGTTCATTTCATCCACCGCCACCGGGTCGACGATGAAGGCGGGAAGAGAGAGGGGGCGGCAGATCGCATCGGCGAGGATGCCCCCGAGGTTCGAAGCATGCTCCCAGGGTTTTCCCATCCGCAGACGGGCGAGAAGGGCATCGTCCACGGCGTAGGTCCCTCCGGGAACGGGCTCCACGAGTCCTCCCCGTCCCGCCACGGCAGACAGACCTGAGAAGGCCATTCCATGGTCTTTTACGGCCGCTTCAATGGTGGCGAGGCGGAAGGAAAACTGGTCCGCCACGGAGGGAAATTCTCCGAGGGCATCGGGGTCATGCCGGACCGTCTCCCTCCAGAGCTCCTCCCTGTCCTTGTACCATGCGATTTTTGTGCTCGTCGAACCGGGATTTAGTGCGAGAATATGGAACGCCACGAGACAATCCCCTCCTTTTTGAAACGGCTGGGTGTAGGCTATTTTTAGATTCCAATGGTCTAAACAGAACTTATTATACAGTATAAATTACCGGGGGAAAGAGAAAAAACCGTGCATATTTTCCCGTATACCTTTATACTGCAAAGGTTGAAATTCAAATCTTTGAGGTGATTGTGAATGTCCCTTTGTTATATGAACGGGTCCTTTCTTCCTCTGGCGGAAGCGGCTCTTCCGGTTTCAGACCACATAGTTCTCCGGGGTGTGGGTGTGTTCGAATCCATCTGCACCTTCCGAAAGCGCCCCCTCATGCTGACCCCTCACCTGACCCGTCTCGGCCGTTCTGCGGAGAAGGCTTCCATCGCCCTTCCCCTTCCTCTGGACGAGATAAAAGCCGTCGTCCGGGAGGGGATCGCCCGAATGGACGTGGAGTGCCTGGTCCGTCCCTATATTACGGGAGGGGACATCTTCCGGGAGGGGAGTTTTCCTGCATCGCGACTTTTCATCCTCTTCGAAAAGGTTGTCAAACCCGCACCGGAGATTTACGACCGGGGAGTGATGCTCTACCCCGTGGAGCAGGGGCGGACTATCCCCGGAGTGAAGAGCGTGGACTACATGTTCTCCTACTCGGGAAAATCCCTTCAGAAGGACGCCTACGAAATTCTCTACGCTCCGGAGGGGGAGATCACCGAGGCTGCCCACAGCACCTTCTTTCTCATCGTGGACGGGAAGCTCGTGACGGCCCCTCTCACTCGGGTACTGAAGGGGACGACCCGGGAGATTATCCTGCAGCTTGCACGGGAGAAGGGCATGGACGTGGAGGAACGCTGCCCTCTGATGTCAGAGATACCGTCAGCCTCGGAGGCCTTCATCAC
>CAYZZX010000139.1:0-3780 GCA_964483085.1 uncultured Synergistaceae bacterium | reverse complement strand
ATTCTCCGAACAGTCCGTCCAAAAATCGACCACAAGGTTCTTGACAAAACCCCTTTTATGACATATATAGTAGATAGTTAGTGTTTTTTTTCCCTATGCACCTGATTCAGGTTGTCAATGCACTGTTTCCATGCACTGCCAAAATCTTTAAGGAGGAGATACGTACATGAAAAGGTTACTCGGAGTTTTCTTTGCATTCACGCTTGTGTTGGTTTTGGGTACTCTGGCGTTCGCCGCACCGAAGATCGGAATTATGACAGGAACTGTTTCCCAGGGAGAAGAAGAGTACCGTGCAGGGGAAGAAATGGTCGCCAAGTACGGAGAAGACCGAGTCATTCACGTCACCTATCCCGACAAGTTCATGGACGAGCAGGAAACTACGATATCCCAGGTCATGGCAATGGCGTCCGATCCGGAAGTGATGGCGATCGTCATCTGCCAGGGCGTTCCCGGATCCGCTGCAGCCATCGACAAGGTCAGGGAAGTCCGTGACGACATCCTCTTCCTCATCGGAACTGTTCATGAGGAACCCTACATGATGGCCGGCAAAGCTGACATACTCTTCGAGATCGACCAGCCGACCCGGGGAACCTCCATCGTGGAAAAAGCGAAGGATATGGGCGCAAAGACTTTCATCCACTACTCCTTCCCCCGCCACATGAGCTATCCGCTCCTTGCCAAGCGCCGCGAGATCATGGAAGAGACCTGCAAGAAAGTCGGCCTCGAGTTTGTATTCGTCAACGCCCCTGACCCCACCGGCGAAGGCGGCGTCGCAGGCGCCCAGCAGTTCATCCTTGAGGATACCCCCCGCCAGGTCGAGAAATACGGCCCCGACACCGCATTCTTCAGCACAAACTGCTCCATGCAGGAGCCTCTGATCAAGTCCATAGTCAAAGGCAAGGCGATTTATCCCGAGCAGTGCTGCCCCAGCCCCTTCCATGCCCTTCCCAACGCCCTCGGCCTGAAAGTCGAGAACAAGGGAGACGTTCCCTACATTCTCAAGGCTATTGAAGAGAAGGTTGTAGAGCTTGGAATGGAAGGCAGAATTGCCACCTGGACAGCTCCCGTCACCATGAACTTTATCCGTGCAGGCGCTGAGTACGCCATGGATTTCGCAAACGGCAAATTCGAGAACAAGCAGGATATCGAAAGAGCCAAAGCAGCCCTTCAAAGCACTGCCGGAAAAGTCCGCATCCGCGCTTTTGACGAAGAGAAGGCACCGAATTTCCTCATGGTGGTCGGCGAGTCAATTATATTCGGAAAGAAGTAAACCTGTAATGCTCGATCATCAATGATTAATCCTGGCAGGGCTGTCAAGAGGCAGCCCTGCCTTTTTGATAAAGGAGGTCGTTTTATTGACCGGAACAGCCCGCCTTGAAATGAAAGATATCGGCAAACAGTATTATGGCAACCGCGTCCTGCAGGGGGTTTCCTTTTCCCTCGAAAAGGGTCAGGTATTATCCCTTGTAGGTGAAAATGGCGCCGGCAAATCCACCTTGATGAATATCCTTTTCGGCATGCCGGTGATCCACGCTACCGGTGGATTCGACGGCGAAATCTATCTGGACGGAGAAAAGGCAGAAATCAGATCTCCGGAAGAAGCTATGAAGCTCGGCATCGGAATGGTACATCAGGAATTCATGCTCCTTCCCGGTTTTTCTATCACGGAGAATATTAAACTCAACAGAGAAACTACCAGAGAAAGCCTGCTCGGCAGAATTTTCGGCAAGCCTCTCAAGTGGCTTGACATGCCGGCCATGAAAAAAGATGCGCGGCTTTCTATGGACACTGTAGGCCTTGGAATAGACGAAATGCTCCCCGTGATGGGGCTGCCCGTAGGACACATGCAGTTCGTGGAAATAGCCCGCGAACTGGACAAAAAGAACATCCGGCTCCTCGTTCTTGACGAGCCAACGGCCGTGCTTACAGAATCTGATGCGGACAAGCTTCTCGAGGCGATGAAAATTCTCACCGACAAGGGGATCTCCATTCTCTTCATAAGTCATCGCCTTGACGAGGTCATGACCGCATCCGACAAGATCGTCATCCTGAGGGACGGAGAACAGATCGCCGAGACCAGGCCCGCTGACACCACTATTGAAAAGATCGCGGAGCTCATGGTTGGCCGGAAAATCGAAAGCGGAGAAATGCGTGGAAGGCCCGTTGAATCCATCAAGGATGATTATATCCTGCAGATTCAAGACCTTTCGGTGGCCATGCCCGGAGAGACCGTTAAGAGAGTCAGCCTCAATGTGAAGCGCGGAGAGATTCTCGGTATCGGAGGCCTGGCCGGACAGGGGAAAATCGGCATCGCGAACGGAATTATGGGGCTTTTCCCTTCCGGAGGAGAGGTAAGAAAAAATGACCAGCCCTTTCAGCTGAATAATGCCAACGCCTCTCTGGACAACGGAATGGCCTTTGTATCGGAGGACCGCCGCGGTACAGGCCTTCTTCTTGACGATTCCATCGAATTCAATATCGTCGCCACAGCGATCCAGGTTCAGAAAAAATTCATGAAACCCGGTGCGATAAGCATGCTCGATTCAAAATCCATGACAGAGTACGCAAAGAAAATGATCGAGGTTCTCGACATTCGCTGCACCGGGCCGGAACAGCTTTCCAGGCGCCTTTCCGGTGGAAATCAGCAGAAGGTGTGCATCGCAAGGGCAATTACCCTTGAGCCAAACCTTCTTTTTGTATCGGAACCGACGAGAGGAATCGATATAGGAGCGAAAAAGCTTATCCTTGATCACCTTGTAAAAATGAACAGGGAAGAAGGGCTCACCATCATCATGACATCCTCAGAGCTGGCCGAACTCCGCTCCGTCTGTGACAGGATAGCGATCGTCTACCAGGGAACACTTGAGGGAATACTTCTTCCAACGGACAGCGACAGAGATTTCGGTCTCATGCTGGCAGGAGAATATCACAAGTTCCACGGAAAGGAGGCTATGTGACATGGGCAAGGGTCTTTTGAATAAAGTTGGCATTCCCCGGCTCATCATCTCTCTTTTCCTGGCGTTCCTCGTTGCGGCGGCCTTCAGCTACGGCCTTCCCATGGGACAGATTTTCAGCGCCATGCTCACCAGGTTTGGAATGAACGCCCTGCTGGTCCTTGCCATGATACCCACTATTCAAGCGGGGGCAGGCCCCAACTTCGGGCTTCCTTTCGGCATCATTTGCGGCCTTGTCGGCGCCACTCTTGCGATCGAGATGGATCTTCGCGGGTTTACAGCCTTCTTCTTCGCCATAGGGGTCTCCATTCCTCTCGGTGCGTTCGCCGGCTGGCTCTACGGCCTGCTGCTGAACAGAGTGAAGGGACAGGAGATGACCGTGGGTACTTACATGGGCTTTTCCGTTGTGTCGCTCATGTGCATCTTCTGGCTCATGGCGCCCTATAGCAGCCCCGAGATGATCTGGCCCTACGGCGGAGACGGCTTGAGAGTAACGGTCGTCCTTGACGGCCGTATGGAACAGCTCCTCGACCGGTTTTTAAGCTTCACTATCTACGGAATGGACGTCCCCACGGGACTTTTGCTCGTCACAGCCTTTTGCTCTATCCTTCTATGGATTTTTTTAAGAACGCGCACCGGGCTGGCCATGTCCATTGTGGGATCCAACCCTCGATTTGCCGAGGCTTCGGGCCTCAACGTCAATAAGTACAGACTGATCGCATCCATACTGTCGTGTGCGATGGGTGCAGCCGGAATAGTGATATATTCTCAGAGCTACGGGTTTATCCAGCTTTACCAGGCCCCGCTGTACATGGCCCTTTATTCG
>CAYZZX010000138.1:0-3786 GCA_964483085.1 uncultured Synergistaceae bacterium | reverse complement strand
GAAAAAATTCCTGATCAATGATATCATTATTTACTCTTTCTCGTGAAATATTGAAGAGCAAAAGAGGTTTCTCGAGGGGAATCTTCAAGCAAGCGGATGAAAAATGTAAAAACAGCTTCTTTTTCTGTGGAAAAGTGTGAAAAAGATTACTTTTTAGGAAATTGATCCTTGAAATCCCTTGACATCAGAGAAAATATCCAGTATTGTTTGATCGTGGTTTACGCCACAAATTTAATAACGTTTTAGGAGGCTGTCTTTGGATGAGTCAGGGCACAGTGAAGTGGTTTAACGATAGCAAAGGGTACGGTTTCATTACGACGGACGAGGGTAAGGACGTATTCGTTCATTTCAGCGCGATCGAGGGCGATGGCTTTAAGACCCTCGCAGAGGGTCAGAATGTTACCTTTGACGTAGTGGATGGCGATAAGGGCCCTCAGGCCGCAAACGTCCACAAAGCATAGCGCTTCCCTCGATTATTTTTTAAACGCGGGAACTAAGAAAGGCCGATCCTTCAGGATCGGCCTTTCTTTTCGTTCTTTTCCTGTTCTTACGTTCTTTTCCTGTTCTTACTCTGCTTTTATTCTGTATATACTCTTATCTGCCCCGATACTCCTGTTTTCCCTTACGACGGGGGCGCGGGCTGCTGGCCGGGCGGCTCCTTCCACCGGAAGACGGTGAGGAGACAAAGGACGCTCCGGCTCCCTCTTCGATGAGGCCGCACCGCTCGAGTCCCTTTGAGTCAGCCTCGAAGCGGGAGAGAGCTACGGGAAGAAGCTCCACGAGCACGTGATCATCCTTCATTCGTATCGCTCCGACCTCGGAACGGTCAACGTTCAGAGAAGTGCAGACGGCGTGAAGCACCCTGCCTACATCCCATCCGTCGGAGAGCCCCTTGCTCAGGCGGAGCATGCTCCCCTTGGGACGGCGTCCCTTGATGGATCTGGCCCCTGAAGAGCGATCCTTGTCTATGGGACCGCGGCTCTTGCGGCGGAGTTCCCGCTCGAGTTCAGAGCTGAGGTTGTATCCAGCGGACCGCTTGGCTGCCAGGGCTGCCAGGAGGCGGGCGACGAGCTCCTTCGGACCTACCCGGGTGAGGAGATCCTCGGCCCATTCTAAATAGTCGCTCCCCTCGCCGGTTTCCTTTCCGGTGAGCAGCTTCTCCTCGGCGATCTCCCGCTGAACACGGCCGATTGCCTCCACGTCCGGAACATTGTTCCATTCCACCGAAACCTTGGCGGAGCCGAGCATGTATTTAAATTTCTCACCCTCCTGAGGGGAGAGCAGCAGGATGTTTGTTCCCTCGTGCCCCGCCCGGCCCGTACGGCCGCTCCGGTGGATGAAGGTGTCCCTGTCGTCAGGAAGGCCGAGTTGGATCACGTGGGTGACCGCGTCCACATCGAGTCCCCGAGCCGCCACGTTCGTGGCGACGAGAAGGGGTAGATTCCCGTTCTTAAAAGAGGTGAGCACGGCATTCCGTTCTCTCTGGGTCATTTCTCCGTGTAGAGATCCGGCATTGAACCCTTCGGAGGTGATCCGCTGGGCGACCTGCATGGTTTCGATTCGGGTATGGCAGAAGATGAGTCCCCGTTTCGGCCGCTCCCAGAGCAGAATGTTGACGAGACCCTCCATCTTGTGTCTGGAGGGAACGAGATACGCCCGGTGGACGATATCCGCATGCTGCTCTCCATCCTCCACAAGAGAGAGGGAGACGGGAGAGGTGAGGTATTTTTTCGAAAGATCCCGAACTTCCCTCGGCATGGTGGCGGAGAACAGCCAGGTCCGATTCCTGTTGGGAAGTTTGTCGAGGATTCCCTCGAGTTCGTCCCGGAATCCCATGTCGAGCATGTGGTCACCCTCGTCGAGGATGATGGAATGAATTCCATCGGTCTTGAGGGTGCCCCGATTTACGTGGTCCAGTGTTCTGCCGGGGGTACCCACCACGATAACAGCCCCCTCACGGAGGGTCCGTATCTGGGCCGACATGTCGAGTCCGCCTACAAGGGTTGCCACGGAGATGTCGAGATACCGGGAAAGCCACTCCGCCTCCCGGGCCGTCTGCTGGGCCAGCTCCCGGGTGGGGGAGAGGATCAGGATGGACGGAGTCGACAGAGGAAGCTCCATCTCCTGCAGCAGGGGAAGCAGAAATGCGAGGGTCTTTCCGGAGCCTGTCTTTGCCCGGACGATGAGGTCCGAGGAAAAATCGTCTCTTTCAAGGACCTTTTCCTGCACCGGTGTGGGCGTTGAAAAGCCCTTCTTTTTCAGCGCGAGAAGCAGTTCTTCCCGCAGATTATACAGCGCGAAACCGTTGTCACTCATATATATTCATTTCCTCCTCGAATTTGGAAGGCCCTAAGGGCATCGGAAGAGGAACGTCCCTTCTTTATACCCTCAAAAAAAGCGCGGCCCCTCTTCAGGGGATCCGCGCGCGATTTTTCCCTCCATTGAATCGTATCTATTATCCGCAATTAGACTTATTTGTCAAGTGAAAAGACGCATTTCATGAAAAGAGGCATGCTAAATACCCATGAACTCGCCGGTTTGGGTGTATTCTATCTTTTTGAGCCGCTATTCATTCTTCTTTTTCGCCAGACGCTGCCAGGCGTGAAGTGCAAGGGCGATGCCGATGACTCCGTAGGCGATAAAGACTCTGAAATACTCCCCTACCTGGGCGCTCCCCATGATGTTTTTTCCTGCAAGGGGAGAGACGATGAAAAGCGCGTGGAAGAGCACCGTGCCGAGAAGCGCCTGCCCTATCGTGGCCCTCGAAACCGATGCTCCGCCGATAAGAAGGGCCGCTACGGCGAATGTGCCGACCTGAACGTGAGAGCCGTATACCTGCACATTGCCTATATTCTGAAGGAATATAAGCTGCCCCCAGGCAGCAAGGACCGTCGAGAAGATAACGGCGATTATCCTCACTCTGTCGACTTTGATTCCCGCAATCTTGGCGATGTGACGATTCTGCCCGACAGCACGGAAGTCCTGTCCGAGTTTTGTCTTGAACAGAAAATACACGCACAGGCAGAGAAGCGCAACGATGATGAGCGTCAATACAGGAAAATTGATGTTGTTGAGGTATTTCAGGCCGGGTGTTGTAATTCCTCTCAGCCTGAATACGTAAAATTTATCGATGGCGTATTGCCATATCTTCAGGTCAAGGGTGTTGACAAACCCAACTCCGGACGGAAGAAGAAGCGCCTCGTTCGAGATCGGTATGATCCAACCGATGAATATGAGGCAGACGAGCTGATACAAGCCGTTGGCGAAAAAACCAAGTATCAGGCCCGTGATCATCTCCTTGCCCTTTGCTTTGTTGAAGAGGATGCCGGTGAGCCAGCCGAAAAGGATAGCGAAGGGTATGGATATAACACATGCCATGAAGAATCCTGCAATGCCTGTCATGTTGTATACCACTGTGAAGAATGCGGCAAACTGGCCGGCCATAGCGCCGAGGACGATGCCGAAGTTGAGTCCCATCCCTGCGAGTACCGGTATGATGAGGGAGATCACCAGGAAAGAATTTCGAGCAAGCCTCGTCACAAGGTCGTTTGCGAAAAATACCCACGAGAGCCCCGAATAGTAAAAGCCCACGGAACAGAGAACAAGGAACACTATGGGGACGATATTTTTTTGGAAGAGTCTCATCGGGCGTCGCCTCCCACTTCTTTGCGGCTAAGGGCGTAGAGTATGATGCCGTTGCTTATGATGACCCGCATAATTTCCGATATGTTGCTGTCCATGGCCACATTTGCCACGGGCAGGGCAATCACAAGAAGGCCGTTGAAA
>CAYZZX010000137.1:0-3807 GCA_964483085.1 uncultured Synergistaceae bacterium | reverse complement strand
AGGTCAGGAGCAGGGCGATCTGCACGAAGGCGTCGGGGCTCATCCCTCCCCCTTTTATCCTCCCTGTACCGAAGGGGGTAAATTCGAGAATCCGCTGCTCCACCGAAGAAGCAAGGCGAAGGGCAGCCTCCTTCCCTTCCTCAAGGAAGGCGGTCATTTCCGGAGAGAGGGTGAAGGAGAGAGGGTCGGGAGGGGAAAGATGAAGGGCCCTGCCTCCCGCTGCGGGAGAGCGTTCAAGGATCTCCCTGACGAGACGACCAACGGGGATGCCGTCCCGGGCGGAGTGCTCGAAGTTCATCCCCGCCGCTCCGTCGGCCGTCACGATGAGCTGAAAGGATTTTTCGTACCAGCCGTTTCCTCCTCCGTCGAAGAGAAAATGACGGGCCTTCTCCTCCAGGCTTTCGCCGCAGGGGGGATCGAGGCGAAGGACGAAGAGTGATTCTTCAGCCCGCACAAGGGAGGAGAGATTTTCTTTTCCCCCTGTGCAGAGAAGCTTTCTTCCCCTGGCGGCCTCCTCCCGGGGAAGGCAGGTCATGAGGCCGAGGAGGGGCGAGGTGCCTTCCTTCGCTCCGGCGATTGCCTCAAGGGCCCTGGCAGTATCCTCCAGATCCCGGAGCTCTCCTTCCGGAGAGACGACCTCCAGAAGAAAGAGGTTGCCTTTGGAGAGGACAAGAAGGCTCCTCCCCTGAGGGGTGGTGCTTCTCCCCGTGTGGCGCTCGTCCCGGTCAAAAAAAGCCCTCCGGGTGGTCCGGAAGAGGGACGAATACCCCTGAAGATTGAGAAGGCTTCCCTTGAAATAATCGGGCTCCATCTCTCCACGGTCGATGTCAAGACAGAAGGAGACGGCGGCGAGGGCGAGGGATGCCGCCCTGCCCCAGGGGATATCGTCGGGAGGAAGGGAGTCCTCCGCGAAGAGATAGAAGGGGTTGACGTGCACGGGAAGAGGCTGCCGGGAGAGGAGGTACCACTCCTCCCAGTATGGGGCTGAGCGGAGAATGGCGTCGCCGCTCTCCCGCCGGAGAAGGTCAAGCTGGGATTGGAGGGAGGGACCTTCATCGGTCAGGAACTTTTTTGCGGCATCCCCGGAGGCTGAATATTCTTCTTCGGTGAGCAGGGGCGCGGCCCATTGGAGAAGACCGCAGCAGCTCTTTTCGATGGAGGAAAAGGGGAGCCGGGGCAGACTCTCCCTCTCTGCGTTGTAAGAAGAACTCATTTTTTTGCGAAGCGGTCCAGGGCTGACTGCACCTTAGCGGCTCTGTCCTCGTTCAGCCAGCTCTTCCACAGTTCGGGGTGCTCCCGGAGAAAGGCCTCGGCTGCCTGGCCGTGGGTGATCTTCTTTTCCTCCATGGACGCCAGGGCTCCATTGGTCAGAGCGAGGGTGGTGGCATATTTTTCTATGAATCTCCTGATCTCCGGCTCGGCGTGGAAAAAGTCGCTGTTCCCCGTCTTGAGTACCCTCGATGAAGGGAAGGCGCATTTGCCGTTTTTCTTCCACACTGCCTCATCGTAGGGGGGCTCTTCGAGCATGATCATGTCGTAGCGGCCGAGAAGGGGGGTGGGCTCCCAGTAATAGGCAACTACGGGAATACCCCGTTCGTAGGCCCCTGCGATCCCCACGGCGAGAGCCGCGGCGGAACCGGCGTAAAAGTTGCGGAAGGTGCTGTCCAGTCCGTAGGCTTTCAGCCTGTCAACATTCGTTCCGCTGATACGCCACCCCGTGGGGCCGTTGAGAAAGCGTCCCTTTGAGTCATCTTCAGGATCCATGAAGATCTCCCAGTAGCGGGCGAGGTCGGCCACAGTTCGAAGATCCGGCGCCAGAGCCTTTATTCCCCGCTTCGCATCCCCTTTGATGACATAGGCGGGGACATACCACCCCTGGGGGGCATCTTCGTAGTTTCTGCCGAGGCTGATTATCTTCCCCTGCTTTTCGGCCTTTTCCCAGTAGGATGCGGAGTTGTCCACCCAGGTCTCCATGACAAGGTGAAAATCCCCCCGCTCAAGGCCGAGAAAACCGGGCATTTCCTCGGTAAAGTTATACAGAACCTTCCGGCCGAACCCGTGCTCGAGAATGAACCCTGCTACCCTATTGTGAAGCTGGACGCTGTCCCAGCTGAAATCTGCGAAGATGACAGGTTTTTCTTCCTGAGCGGAGGCGATGCCCCCGGAGAGGAGCACGGAAATACAGACGACGAGGAAGGAAAATAGAAATAATGTGGATGCGGTTTTTTTCTTATTCATAAAATCTCCTTTATTCAGGCTTATCCTCCATACAGGAGGGGCGGAGCCCCGGGTCGGGGCTTTCAGAAAAAGCGCGGTAAATCGCTGTGCACCGGGATATTGAAGGGAAGTCAGCTTCGAAATTCCGAAAAAGACTGGGTTATTATATCATATGAATAAAGGGCATCTTCCGACTGTTCCCATTTATGAGGGAGGTCAGCGGAGAAATGCCCTCTATGTGAAGGAATACGGTCCGGAATTCAGCGAATCGTCAGAGCATGCGTTTTTTCCAGAGAAAAAAGGCCGCTCCGGCCGCGAAGAGTGCCGAGATGCCGGAGACCGTCCAGAATCCGACCGGCTTCCCCGCAAAGGGAACAAGGACGTTCATCCCCCAGAAGCTGGCCACCACAGTGGGGATGGCGAGGATGATCGTGATGGAGGTGAGGAACTTCATCACGATGTTCAGATTGTTCGAGATGATGGAGGCAAAGGCGTTCATCATGCCGTTGAGGATGTTATTGTACATCTGGACCATCTCGTAGGCCTGATCATACTCAACCTTCACGTCCTCCAGGAGCTCCTCGTCCTCCTCCCGCACCTTGATGATCTCGTGCATCTGGGCGTTGGCGCAAAGGCGGATGAGCTTGTCCACCACGGAGCGGTTCGACCGGAGGGCCGTCGTGAAGTATGTGAGGCTTTTTTTGAGGTCAAGAAGCTGAAAGAGCTCCTCGTTTTTCATGGATTTCCGCAGATTTCCCTCGATGTCGTTGGAGCGCCGGTCAATCTGCCCGAGGTATTTCAGATACAGAGTGGCCGTCCGGAAGAGGATCTGAAAGAGAAAGCGGGTCCGTTTATAGGTGACTACTCCCCCCATGGACGAGGGTCCGGATGGAAGGATGTCGTTCTTCTCGAGGCCCACCGTGAGGAGGTGATCCCTGGTGATGATGATCCCCAGGGGGAGGGCGTCGAAGCGGTAGTTCCCCTCCATCTTGGGGACATTGATGACCACGAGGAGGTTGCCGTCCTCGTCGTCCGTCTCGATCCGGGAGGTCTCCTCCGGGTCAAGGGCGGGGAGAAGAAAATCAAGGGGGACCCCCGTGGCGAGGCTGACCTCCTCAATCTCCCCCTGGGCGGGGGCCACAAGATTGATCCAGGCTCCGGGTTCGAGGGATGAAAGGGACAGTTCTCTCGTAGTCTTGTCGGAAAAAGTTTTCAAAACGGTGATCATGGGACGCATCCCCCTTTGCTGTGCGGCAGATTTCCGTCTCCCGGGGAGACGGACGGTTGTACGGAAGAGGAGAACAGGGCCTCTTTTTTTCTCCTCGGCATTTTCTTGATGGCCATCTCCCGGCGGAGAGCGTCGCTTTTCGATGGGAGCTCCTCAAGGTAGACCATCTCCACCGGCAGGCGGGAGGCGGTATATCTCGCCCCCCTCCCCCGGTTGTGGACGGCCAGGCGTTCGTCCGGGCAGAATGTCCACCCCGTATAGAGGGTTCCGTCGGAGCAGCGGAGAATATAGACCCAGGCCCCTTCTCCTCCGGCTACCCCATGAGGTGAACCCTCAAAATGTTTGCCCCGATAAGGCAGAGA
>CAYZZX010000136.1:0-3818 GCA_964483085.1 uncultured Synergistaceae bacterium | reverse complement strand
CGCGCCCGGGTGGCCAAAATTAAAGAAGAGCAATTTCTCCTCAAGGATGGGCTCGGTCTTCATCTCAGAGATTTATTTCTCTCCCTGAATGCCGTTAAAAAATCCCATCAGGCAACTCTCGAGGCAATGAATGCCGCCAAAGAAAACCGCGTTCTTAATACAAGGGCATATCAATACGAGCTGGTAGAGGTTGACAAGGTCATCCGTGCCCAGTTGGCGGAGGCGCTGATGTCGGCCCAGCATTACAGGGCTCGCTATGAAAATATTGCTCTCCAATCTCAAGTTCATTACTTAGTTGGAGACGAAGTCCGGAAAAGACTCGAAGAATAGAAATGGACAATCTTCCGGTCACGGTGATCTCAAAGCGCAGGAAGAGCGGAAAAAGTTTCTTTCGTCTTGTACTCGCTGCAGGGATAGCTGTGGCTGCTGTTTTGTTTTGCGCAAAAGCCGAACTCTACGCGAGCACCGTCGATCGGCCATTTCGAATGGCAATGACATATAACATATTTCAGGAGTCTAACAAGAACGATGTCCGCATCGCTTTGAAGCTGTGGATCAAGACGCTTGCCGAAGAGCAGGGATGTCTGATGGAATCTGATCCCAACCTCTATGAAACAGTGGAGGATTTGATGGAATTCGCCCGGGCTAATCCCGTTGACGCCTTCGGCGTTACCACCCCGGAGTATGTCACCCTGAGCAGGGAGATGTCTTTTGATCTCTTCGCCGCAGGGACAAGGAAGGGGCAGATTGAGCGCGCGTACCTCCTTCTGGTCCGCAAGGAGAGCAATCTTGAGCGCCTTGATCAGCTTGCAGCCTGCAGTCTGAACGTTTTAGATCAACCTGCTATGAGTCTGGCGGTGTTCTGGCTTGACACCGTCCTTCTGGAAGGCAAGCTGCAGCGAACCTCCCGCTTTTTCAAAAGGGTAACTATGGACAGGAAGGTCTCGCAGGTCGTCTTGCCCGTGTTTTTCGGTAAGGTTGACGCTTGCCTGGTGACAAAGGAGAGCTTCGAGGTGATGAGTGCTCTCAATCCGCAAATTGAAAAACAATTGCGGATACTCTCCTCTTCCCCGCCGGTGGTGCCCGCGGGCATCGTCTTTTTGCAGGGTTCCACATCCCCGCATCGCCAGAAGGTATTGGAGGGCCTGCCCAAGCTGAGAGAGAGCCCTGCGGGCCAGCAAGTTCTTGAGCTTGCTCAAACGGAAACATTTACTATTCAGAGCATATCTTGCCTGAATGATAGTTTGAAGCTGCTGAACAGGCATCGGCAGCTCTCAGGGAACGAATAAAGCATTATGGTATTACTAAGCTTTTATCCTGAAAATTATTTCAGCTCTAAGAAAGAAAACATATAGATGGGAATTATGACTATGAACGTCGAAAAAAGAAAAACTAAAGGACTTGAAATAGCCCTTCGTTTGCCCGGAGCCGAAGTCCGAAAGAAGCCTGGAGAATGAAGATGGAAAATCTCCCAATCATGGCGATGTCAAAACGCAGGAAGCGCGGAAGGGCTTTCTGCCGCCTTATGCTCTCTGTGGTGATAGCCGTCACTGTTCTTCTCTTCGCTGCAAGAACTGAGCTCTTTGCAGACGCCGCCCGTCGCCCCTTCCGGCTGGCCACTACATCCAGTATTTTCACGGATGTCAACGAGAACGATATCCGCGCCGCTTTGATGGTGTGGGTCAATACGTTCGCTCAGGAGCATGATATTCCGTTGGATCCTGATCCGAATATGCACGCGACAGTGGAGGATTTGATGCGATTCGCCCGGACAAACCCCGTTGACGGGTTCGGCATTACCACCCCGGAGTATGCCGTTCTGAGACGGGAGATGACTTTTGATCTCTTCGCCACAGGTGGGGTAGGAGGGCAGTTTGAAGTTGTGTACCTTCTTCTGGTCCGTCATGACAGCGGTCTTGAACGGCTTGATCAACTTGCGGGGCGCAGTCTGAATGTTGTAGATAATCCCTATATGAGCCTGGCAGTGATCTGGCTTGATACCGCCCTCTTGGAAGCAAAGCTGAAGCGAGCCTCCGGCTTTTTCAGACAAATTACCATGGACAAGAAGATTTCACAGGTTGTTTTGCCGGTGTTTTTCGGTAAGATTGACGCCTGTCTGGTCAGACAGGACGGCTTCGAGGTGATGAGTGCCCTCAATCCGCAGCTAAAGAAGCAGCTGCGGATACTGGCCGTTTCTCCGCCCCTTGTGCCGGTGGGTTTTGCTTTCCTGCAGAACCCCTCGTCATATCGTCAGCTGATTTTAGATGCCCTGCCCCGACTGGGAGACAGCCCGACTGGGCGGCAAATTCTTGATTTTGCTCAATCCGACACGTTTACGGTGCAGAGCATATCCTGCCTGGACAAAAGCCTGGAACTGCTGAACAGGCATCGGCAGCTTTTAGGGAAATGATGAAAACCTTATTGTATTCCCAGGCTTGTATCCGGGAAGAACGTTCGAATAAACAACCCCGGGAGGTGGGGCAGCCGATGGAAAATCAGAAAACTCTCAATGGGCAACGGATTGCTGATCCGATGCAAAGAACCTCTCTTCCTCGCCGGCTCGTGCCGTGCCCGGTCGCTATGAAGAGGAAAATCCTTCCTAATCAAAGAGAAGGGATCCTTTATCTATGAACGTTCGTAAAAATGAAACTAAAGGACTGAAAATGTCTTTTCGCATTGCGATTTTTGCCTGGCTTGTTACCCTCATGACTATAGTCATCTTTGTTCTTGTCATCATACCCCAGCAGCGAAGAACATTTATTCAAAACCTTCATTCAAAGGCCAACAGCGTAGCGGTATCGCTGCGCGATGTGGCTGCCGGAGCCGCTCTGAATGAGGATTTTTCCAGCATTGTGGAGGCCAGTGAAGCTCTTTTGCGAGGAGATCAGAGCCTGGATTTTTTGATTATCGTGCGGAATGACGGTTTCGCCATAATCAATGAACAAGAAGGCTGGCGGGTCGATACGATATCTGATGATTTACTGCTGCCTGAAAAAAGAGATGCTCTTGGTGCTATCCAGAAGGTTTCCCTGTTGGACAAGCGAGCGTATCACTATGCCCAGCCCTTCGATTACTCGGGAATCGAGTGGGGGTGGATCCATGTGGGGCTTTCACTGCAAGAGTATGATCAAAGCGTTAAGAAAATGTATATCAATACAATGCTGATCGCCCTGGTATGTATTATTGTCAGCTTTTTTCTTTCTCTGATCTATGCTAAAAAGCTGGTCAGGCCAATACACCGCCTCCGCGATGTGGTGCAAAAAGTTGCCGATGGAAATCTCAGCGTTCGGGCAGAGGCATTCCATCACGATGAATTGGGGGATCTCGGTGATTCTGTCAATATCATGATCGAGTCCTTGCTTCATCGAGACCGTATTATGGAAAGCGTTCGTTTTGCCGGCCAACAGCTATTGTTGAAAGAAAAGTGGGAGGATGCACTCCCCGATATCCTCTGTAAGATCGGGCAGGCGACGAACGTAAGCCGCGTGTACGTTTTTGAAAATTATCTCGATGCTGAAAACCGCTTACACTGTTCTCATTTTGATGAATGGGTCGCACCAGGGGTTGACACACAGCTGGACAACCCCCTTCTACAAAACATTTCTTATTCGGACATTTATCTGGAAAGCTGGGTTAAACAACTCTCCGCCGAGCAATATATTCATGGAATAGTTGCCGACATGAGCGATGAAGAAAAAGTCATGCTGGTCCCTCAGGGGATCCTGTCTATTCTGGTGGTTCCCATATTCTTCGAGGGTTCATGGTGGGGGTTTTTGGGGTTGGATGACTGTAAAGAAGAAAAATTATGGACCGATGCC
>CAYZZX010000135.1:0-3833 GCA_964483085.1 uncultured Synergistaceae bacterium | reverse complement strand
ATCAGTCGCTTCATGATCTCGGAAGATGATTTCCATCGGCCCATGTCGAGGAGAACCCCGATGCTCGCGCTCGGGAAAATGGGGTCGTCTCCCACGATACAGGGTGCTTTGATGCTTTTTTGAATCCTTTCCATGAGTTCTTCCGCCTCGGTACGAAGGTTTTCAGTGGAAGAAGCGGAGACCAGAAGAGCGAATTCGTCCCCTCCGATGCGGTACAGTTGACCGTTCACTGTTGCGATGATTTCTTCCAGCCTGCGGGTGATAATAAGGAGAATGCGGTCGCCGTTGAAATTGCCCACCTGAGCGTTGATAAGCTTGAATTTGTCCATGTTGATGAGCGCCGTATAGAGTGGTTTACCGGAGGTACTTCCTCCTTTGATCGCCCGGTTCAGGTCTTCAATAAAGGAGTATCTGTTCGGGAGGCCAGTCAGATCATCCCAGTAGGCCTTTCTCGCCAGCCGTTTTTCGAAGGTTTTCCGCTCGGTAAGATCATGGGAAAGGAACAGAATGAGAGGTCGTTTTCCGAAGAAGATCTCCTTCCGGTGAACTTCTACAGGAAAGTTGCTTCCATCGGTGCGTAGAAATTGTGCCTCAAAAATATTCTGGTTCTCAAAGGTCAGATTGGTGCGCATATTGCTGGCGCTGCCGATCAAGAGTGCTTTTTGGATATTTTCCACTTTCAGAACGGATGATACCTCCGTTCCTTTCAGATCGCAGCTATTTTCGATACAGATTGCGGTACAGGCGGCTTTGTTCGCGCGAATAATTTTTCCTTCGAGATCGCTTATGAAAAGAGCATTGGGGATATCCGAAAGCAGATGTTCGAGGGTATCGAGCATGGTGTTGAAGGATGCCGAAAGGGTTGAGATCTCATCTCTGCCCGAGATCGGAACTCGCAATTGAATACCTCCCTCTTCCACAACTCGGTCTGAAACGGACTGAAGGCTGCTCAATCGTCGAAGGACCAGGAAATCAAGCAGCAGCATCATGACGGCGAGTAGTCCAGCGCCGCTCAGAAAGATCCACAGATACGAATTGAGAACGGAATTCCGTCCTTCGTCGTATATGGGGCGTGGAGCTGTGAAGCTTATGATAAGAGAATTTGTAGGGCTCAGAGGGCATTCCCGAAGCTGCTGAATTCTGGCGAGCCCCTGCTGCGTCGGTTCGATGCGTATAGAGGAGGAAGAGCGGGAAGGGACCTCCTGTTCTGCGGAGGGCTCTACAGTGAAGCTCGTGCCGATACTTGCGGCTATTTCCCTTTCCTTCTTCTCGAAATCCGCTCCTACGAGAAGAAGCCCCCTCGCCTCACCCGTTCGATTGGTCAGAAGTATAGGGCTGACTCCGGCAATAAAGGTTTTTTCGCCCAAAAAAAGAGTAGCCTCGAAATTACCTTCCCGGGCTCTTTTTGATAATAAAGGGGAGATTTGCCGCAGATTTTCCAGATATTCTCCGGAAAATATATTTTCCTCACCTGTTTCTGAAATGGTGCGGGCAATGACCGGCTGAAGGTCGCTATCGAGGACAATGACAATATCAAGGCCTAAAGCCCGGAGACTCATGCCGTCGAGCATTTCGTCAAATCGGGATGGATCCTTTTTTTCCATGAAAAAAAACATGCTGTCCCATGCGCCCCAGTCCAGGGCGTAGCGGCCTACAGTCTGATATTCAGCGTCAAGACGGCTCTGAACACGGCGCATATCCTGTTCAAAGAAGCGACGCTCTACTTCTGAAAAGGCCTTCATCGTCAGGTGATTGGATGTAAGCCCCATCAAAATAGCCAGAGAAAGAAGCGTTGCTAAAATGTAGAGAAAAACTTTTTTTCTTAGATGCACCTTATCTTCCCCATTCGCCGCGATCTTCCGCTCAGAGCGATTATTGTTTTGCCCTTATTACATGATAAAACAAAAAAAGAAAAAAAGAAAAAAAGAGCAGAAAATCCCTCTCTTGAGTTCTCACTCCAGAGAGGGATTTTCTAAAGGATCTGCTCTCTTTTTTATATTTTGAACTGTCTCAGCTCCGACGCCAGGGTCTCGGCGATATCCTTCATGACCTGCGCCTCACCGAGGACCGTCTCCGCGTCTCTTTTTGTTTCATCTGCAATCTGGGCGAGCTCCTTGACCGTGGAGACCTCTTTGACCATTCCCCGGGATACGGACTCTATTCCCAGGGCCGTTTCCTGGCTCGCGGCGGCCTGCTCTTCCGTGGCTGCGGCGATGGATTGTAGGATTTCGTTGATTTTCTCCACTTCGAAGAGGGCCTCGGTAAGCCTTTGACCCGCTGTGTCGGCGTTCCGGGATGTACTCTCCACAATGGTGTCCACGCTTTCCATGGAGGAAAGGGACTCCACGGCGCTGTGCCGAAGGGAGTCGACAATCGTCCGAACTTCCCCCGCGGCCCGGTTTGATTCCTCCGCAAGGTGACGAACCTCCTCGGCTACCACGGCAAACCCTCTTCCGGCGTCACCGGCCCGGGCGGCCTCGATTGCGGCATTCAGGGCCAGAAGGTTTGTCTGATCGGCAATCGCCGAGATGGTCCCCACAAAGGAGGTGATGGTATTCACTGCCCCTTCGACATTTCTCATGGATATCATGGTCTTCGAGGATTCCCTGCCGATGGCGGCGATATCCGTGATGGTCTTTTGCACAAGTTCTCCGGCCTCGTTCGCCTTCTGCATTCCGTGGTAGGCGCTCTCAGCTCCGGAGGTTGCCCCCTGGGCTCCCAAGTTCGCTCCGCTCGCGATTTCCTCCACGGAGGCGTTGGCCTCCTCGAGGGATGCGGCGTTATCCTGGCTCATGTCAGAGAGGGAGCGGGAGGCCTCGGCGATCCGGTCGGCAGCCTTGCTGGTGTTGCTTGCAAGCCGGGCGAGGCCGTCGGACTTCTCCGCAGTCTGCCGTCCCGCCTCTGTGGCATTCCGCAGGGCCTCGCGGATCGAGAGGACCATGGCACAGAAGAGTTCCGCCACGTGGCCGATTTCATCGTTCGACTTCACGGTCAGCTCCTCCGGAGTGAGGGCGAAATCTCCCTTTTCAACCCGTTCAAGGAGGGGAACAAGTTTTTTCAGCGGAGAGACGATGCGGCGGATTACGAAAAAGAGCACTGCTCCGAAGAGAAGGACGAGAAGAACGGAGGTTCCGATGACCTGCTTCAGCACGGTGTTCCGTTCTGCCAGGGCTGCCTCAAGATTTCCTCCGGCAAAACAGATTCCTATGATTTTTCCCTCGTTGTTCCGAAGAGGAGCGTATGTCGTGATGTAGGGAATTCCCAGAATATCCGCCTCGTCGGTATAGGTCTTGCCCTCTTTCAGTACGACGTCCGCAACTGCAGGGTCCAGCTTCGTCCCCACGGCCCGGCTTCCGTCAGCTTTTTGTATGGTGGTGTTGATGCGCTCGTCTCCGCGGAAGAGGGTTATCTCCGCTCCGATAGTTTCCTTCACCGCCTCCACGATACGGGGGTTGGTCATGTCGTACCCCACGATAATCGTGCCGATGACCTTTCCGGCCTTATCGTGCACGGGGCTGATTGCCGATGCCGTCCAGGAGATCTCCCGCCCCTCTTCCAGGGCTGAGACCATTTTACCTCCGAGGGCTGTCCTCACGGTCGCTCTCACCTTGGCCAGGTCATCCCCCGTCCTGTCGGTGTGAGAGCGGACGATCACGATCCCCGAGGCGTCGGTGACGGCGAGCTGGTCCGGGGTGAGATCTCCGTTCCCGTCGCTCACCTCTTGTACGGCCGTTTTGGCAAGTACCCGCAGCTGTTCGTGGGTAAGGGTTTGGCGGTTTTCGATAATTTCTTCGGGTCTACCCGATACGATGAAGAACCCGGCCATGCTTTCC
>CAYZZX010000134.1:0-3839 GCA_964483085.1 uncultured Synergistaceae bacterium | reverse complement strand
GGGCATACTGATAGCCGACGCCCGTGGCGATGACTCCGAGGGAACCGTTCCCCGGGACGAGAACATTGAAGGAGGACGTCTCGTTGTATTCCTGAAGCTTGAGGAGCCTTTCCTCTGCCAGGGCGTGCCGTACCCGAGCCGCGGCGGGGAGCATGGCATTTTTTGCCGTATTGCGCACATATTCCCTTACCGGAAGTTCCGTCCGTTCGCCCGTCTCTACCAGTCCTTTGCTGTGGCAAATACGGGTGGTCAGGCGCAGAAGCACCGGGGTGTCGAACTTCTCCGAAAGGGCGAAGGCCGCCTTCGCGAAGTCGAGGCACTCCTGGCTGTCTGTGGGCTCCAGCATGGGCACCTTGGCATGAAGGGCGTACCAACGGTTGTCCTGTTCATTCTGGGAGCTGTGCAGCCCCGGGTCGTCCGCGTCCACCACCACGAACCCGCCGTTCACCCCGATGTAGGCCATGGTGAAGAAGGGGTCGGCCGCGACGTTGAGCCCCACGTGCTTCATGGCGCACAGAGACCGGGCTCCGGCCATGGAGGCTCCGGCAGCCACCTCAAGGGCTACTTTCTCATTGGGAGACCATTCGCAGTAGACATCTTTATACCGGGCGAGGTTTTCGAGGATCTCCGTGCTCGGCGTTCCGGGGTAGGCGGCCGCCACATGGCACCCCGCCTCCCAGGCTCCCCTCGCTACCGCCTCGTTGCCGGTGAGCAGTTCCTTCATTATTGCCCCTCCTCGTTCCATCGCTCTTCGAGCTCCACGCCCAGACCGTCAGCCATCCGGTTGACGAAGGCGAAATAGGCAGTCACGGCGCACAGGTCATGGATCGCCCTGTCGTCGAGCCCCTCCGCACGAAGGGCCTCTACATCCTGTGCGTTCATGTTCTGCGGATGGGCCGTCAATTTCAGGGCATAGTCCAGCATCGCCCGCTCAGCCGGAGGCAAATCAGCTTTTTTATAGTCAGTCTTGAGGGCATCGAGCAGGCAATCCTGCTCCTCCCCTGTCCAGCCGTCCTTTTGCAGCAGTTCACGAAGCCCCGCCTCGTGATGGGTTACTCAGTAGAGACAGCCGTTGTAGGCCGAGACCGCCACGGCGATCTGCTCCCGCTGAATTCTGCTGAGGGGGCTCCGCTTCCGCATCACCTCGATATACAGATCATAGTGCCCCTTCATGACCTTTCCGTGAACGCCGTGGATCTGGATGATGTTGTCCCTATCCTTCACCCGCTGGCTTTCCGGTATTTCCTCCCGGGTCAGGTACTGTATGTAGGCCAAAGTTATCCGCTCCCTTCGCAGTTCGCTTCGGAATCAAAGACCATTTTATCACCGGAGGGAGAATTTTCCGGAGAAGGCCCCCCGGTCAGACAAATAGATGGGGAAAATAAAGAAAAACCCCTCTCCTCCTGCTATACTTTTTTCAGCAATCCATTTCGGAGGTGACAGCCAGGTGAAACGGGTGAGCATTCTCAATTCCGTCCTCGGCCCCATCATGCGGGGGCCCTCCAGTTCCCATACTGCCGGACCATGGAGGATCGGCCGGACGGCGAGGGATCTTCTGGGATCTCCTCCCCGGAGGGCGGTCTTCACCTTCGCCCCCGGCAGTTCCCTGGCGGTCTGTTATGCCGACCAAGGAAGCGACCGGGCCTATGTGGCGGGGCTTTTAGCCCGTCCGCTGACGGATTCAGCCTTTGCCGATATGCTCGACCTGGCACCCCGGGAAAATCTCGATGTCCGGTTTGAAGTCAGTTCCTTCGCCGAGGCCGATCACCCCAACAGCGCCCTTCTTACCCTGACGGGAGAGGACGGCCGAGAGATCGTCCTTCACAGCCGCTCCGTGGGCGGCGGCTCCTTCGAGATCGCCTCTTTGAACGGCATTCCCCTCCTTCTGAACGGCGACTCATGGGTCGCCTTCTGTGAAGGAGGGCCGGGGTCACTGGCAGAGATGGAAGGCCTTCTCCGCCCCTGGGCTCAGCGTATTGAAGCTCTGCCTGGGGGAGATCGAATTGTCCTCCTGGCCACCTCCTCCCTTCCGCCCGAAGAAGGATTCTTCGGGCGGTTGTCCGACTCTCCCGCAGTAAGGAACTTCTTCGCCGCCAATCCGGTGATGCACCCCCTGAGCGGAAAAGAGCTCTTTACCGACGCCGCCTCCATGGAGATCTTCGCCAATGAGAAGGGATTGTCCCTCGGACAGGCCGCCCTGACCTACGAGAGCGCCCTGCTCAACCTGGACGAAGCCCTTCTGATGGAGGAGATGGAAGAACGGCTCGATATCATGCTTGGAGCTGTAGAACGGGGGCTGATGGGAAAAATCGCCTCCATGAAACTCATGGCTCCCCTGGCTGAAAAACTGTGGGCAGCCGAAGAGAAGGGGAAGATGTTTCTCGGGGGCCCCCACGCCCGCTCGGCCATCCGCTCAATGGCCGCCCTTCACGAGTGTGCCTCGGGGGGTGTCGTCTGCGCTGCCCCTACGGGCGGAGCTGCCGGGGTGATTCCCGGGGTGATGGCCACCTTGATGGAGGATTTCGGGATATCGAGGGATAAGCTTCTGATGGCCCAGTGGGCCGCCGGGGCAGTGGGCCTGTTCCACGATATCCGCAGCACCTTCTCCGCCGAGGTGGCGGGATGCCAGGTGGAGATCGGAGCGGCAGGCGCAATGGCAGCGGCAGCCGTGACGGAGGCCGCCGGAGGAACACCCCGCCAGGGGTGCGATGCCGCGGCCCTGGTCTTTCAGAACGTCATGGGGTCGGTCTGCGATCTCGTCCAGGGAGTCGTGGAGATCCCCTGCCACAGCCGCAACGCGGCCCTTGCCTCTCAGGCTTTCCTCTGCGCCGACCTTGTGCTCGGGGGGTATGAAAGCCCCGTCCCCCTGGACGAAACCATCGGTGCCGTGGACTCTGTGGGGAGAATGCTTCCGGAGGAACTGCGGTGCACATCTCGGGGGGGTCTGGCTCTCTGTCCGTCAGCCCTGAAAATGCCCCGTCTCGACAGAATAAAAAAGGAGGAAATCTGATGCCGTCTATACTTTCACGAATCAGCGAGGAAATCGGGTATATCACCCTCTCCCGGCCCGAGGCAATGAACACCTTCAACGAAGAGCTCGCGAAGGAGCTGAACGAAGCCCTCTGGGAAATGGAAAAGAACAGTAATGTGAGGGTAATAGTCATCAACGGTGAGGGGAAACATTTTTCTACGGGGATCGACCTTCGGGCGATCCTTTCAAAAGAACGGCATGAGCTCCGGGATTTCCTCGATCTTATGGATCTTCACAATCTCACTCTTCATGCCATGACAAAGCCCGTGATCGCCTCGGTGCACGGCTACGCCCTCGCCAACGGAACGGGCCTCGCCCTTGCCTGCGATTTCGTGGTGGCCTCCCAGGACGCCGTCTTCGGCACCACTGCCGTGAATGTCGGGCTGATCTGTCTTGAACCAGGCTATCAGCTTGCCCGGTGGATCGGCGAGAAGCGGGCCCTTCAGTATGTTCTGACCGGCGAGCTTATCCCCGCCGAAAAGGGGCAGGAGCTGGGGTTCGTCTACGGAGTCGCCCACGAGGGAAAGCTTGAGGAGATGACCCTCTCCCTGGCCAAGCGTCTGGCGGGAAAAAGCCCGGCGTCCATCCGCACGGGGAAGAAGGGGTTCGTCCGGATGGAGGGGCTGCCTCCGGAGCGGGCGATCCCCGCTGGAGGGGATCTCTTCGCGGCCCTCGCGGCATCGGAGGACGGCAGAGAGGGCGTGCAGGCCTTTCTGGAAAAGCGCCACCCCAATTTTACAGGCCGCTGAGCGGCAGAGGAGGAGCACCCCATGATCATCACCACGACCCACACCGTTGAGGGCAAGAC
>CAYZZX010000133.1:0-3861 GCA_964483085.1 uncultured Synergistaceae bacterium | reverse complement strand
CGACTGAGTACATCTTCTCAGGCACCTTCAGGTCGGCCGGGCCGAAGCCGCAGAGTTTTTTCCATTCGTGCTTCCGCTTCAGGGCTTGTTCGCCGAGGGCGCGCAGCTTCGGGCCGTCCCAGGCGTGTCCGAGGGCATCGAGCCCTTGGACGATAATCTCATCGTCGTAAACCCCCCGGGCGAAGAGGCAGAGGACGAGGGAGTTGAGCACGAGACGCCATTGGGCGTCATCCACCTGGGCCTGTACCTGTTCTTCGAGGGGTTTCTTTTTTTTCATCAGCCCCTGGTCGATGGAGTAGCCGGAGTCGTCGAGATGGGAGTGGCGGACCCCCATCAGGCAGGTGACGGCGTAGTTTTCTCCCGTCATGTACCCTCCGGGCTCCACGCCGCCGAACTGGATGGCCCATTCGGCCCCTCCCCATTTTTCGGCGCAGAAGGCACACCCCTTTTCCAGATCTCTGAAGAGTTCTCCCTCCCCTGCGGCTATCCGTTCGAGCATGGCGAGGTAGGTCTCTCCGTCCCCGAAGGCAGGGGACAGGCCGCCGAGGGCTTCCTTTGACAGGGTTCCCCGGGAGAAGGATTCCGTCGCCCATGCGACGGTACATCCGAGGGAGATGACGTCCCACCCTTCTTTTTCCGTCACGAGGAGGAGCTTGAGGATGTCCTCGGGGGAGGAGAGGCCGAGCATGCTGCCCATGGCGTAGATGAGTTCGTAGTCGTAGGAGATACGGTTGGTCCGGTAGTGCCAGGGGGCGAATTCCTCCCGAAGCTGGGCCATGTGGATGCAGCCGCACTGGCAGTGAGCGCAGGCGGTGTGCTGCACGAGGAAGTCCCGGGCGAACCGTTCGCCGGAGATGGAGTCGGCCCCTTCGAAGGTCCCCTCGCTGAAATTCCGGGTGGGAAGCCCCCGAAGAAGGGAGAGGGGGCGGACATTGGCCGCGGTGCCGATGTCGTGATATTTTTTCATCTCCCCCGATTTGACCACCCGGTCGTAGAGGATCTGGTAGACGGCCTTGTATTCCTTTGCCCTTTTCAGAGAAGGGGATTTCGTGCCGCTGATGACGATGGCCTTGAGGTTTTTGCTCCCCATCACGGCTCCGATTCCGAGCCTGCCGAAGTGCCGCGAGCCGTCCACGGTGGCGCAGGCGATGGGGGAGAGGCGTTCTCCCGCGGGGCCGATACGGACCACCGAGACCTTCCGGCCCTCCCGCCCCTCCGCTTCCCGAAGGATGCGGTCCGTAGCCGGAGCGGATTTTCCCCAGAAGGTGGCGGCGGACTTGAGGGTGCTCTTGTCGTTTTCGATGACAAGGTAGGAGGGGACCTTCGCCCTTCCGCTGATCACAAGAGCGTCGATGCCCGCGTCCCGCATGGACATGGCCATCCGCCCTCCGGCGTAGGATTCTCCCAGTTCACCCGAGAGGGGGGATTTGAAGAGAGCGGCGGTCTTTGTGGCCACCGGCAGAAGAGAGCTGAAGGGGCCGATGACGAAGATGAGCGGGCTCTCGGGGGCCAGGGGGTCTCCTTTCGGGTCACCGTGCCGGAAAAGAAGCTCCGTTCCGACGGCGCTCCCGCCCAGAAATTTTTCGAAGAGTTCGGGGTCCTCTTCGATCCGTCCCGTCCCCGCCGCAAGGTCCGCATAAAGAATGGTTCCGGTCATGACGGGTTGCCTCCTTCCGGTTCTTTTATCATGGCGAGAACGTTGTTCGGGCAGTGGGTGACGCACTGTCCGCAGAAGATGCAGGGGAGAGGCTGCCGCTCCTCCTCATCCCACTGGAGGGCGCGGATTGTGCATGCCTCGACGCAGAGCCGACAGGAGACGCACAGCGCCTTGTTCAGCCGAACTCCTCCTCCCGGAGCAGCCGTCAGGGCGCCCGTGGGGCAGGCCTTCGCGCAGTCGGGGGCTTTGCACCGGGCACAGACCCGGATGGAGAAGGCCCCTTCCACTCCGGCATAGGTCTTCACTCTCAGGGCGGCCTTTCCGCTGCCGGCGGCGTTCCGCACCATACGGCTGCAGGCGTACATGCAGCTGAAGCATCCGATACACTGATCCCGGTTTATAACCCGGAGAAATTTTACATCCATGGAGAGACCACCTCTTTCTCTAGCTCTTCCATGTTCCTCTGTCTTTTTTCTCCTGTCAACTGATACAATAAATTCGGCTTCAAAAAGAGAGTGCAGCAGAAATTTCAGGAGGTGGAGATATGAAGACGGGAAGAATATTCCTTGCCCTTACGTTTCTTTTACTTTTTGCTCTTGCGGCTTATGCCAACCCCTTCCGGAAGGAAGAGATACGCTACGTAACGGAGAAGGGGGATATCGTCTACTCCCTCTTTCCCGGCCGCACGGAGATTGTGGAGTATCCGACCGATCTGGGGGAGAGGATGCTTGAGACCTTCGTTCATCTGAAGATACCCTCGCAAAACCTCGAGGAAATTCAGCAGTGGAACATTCGCCTGAACGGGGAGGAATACCGGGTACAGGATCTCTACGATTTCGATCTCGACACGGGCGGAATGGTGGACCAGTGAATCGTCCAGCCCGAGTGGGCCTCGTGGAGGCCCGTAAAGGAAGGATCAGTGGAGGAAAAGCTGGTACAGGCTGCCAGGGAGATTCTGGCGGAGAGGAAGTAAAGAGGAAGGGAGCTTTTTTTATGGATAAGAACGTTCTTTTTTACCGTTTTCTCGACGTGATCGAGCAGGATATCGCCCCCCTCACCGCCCGGGGAGTCTCCATCGGAAGCAAGGTTTTCGGAGCGGCGGTTCTGCGAAAGAAGGATCTTTCCCTCGTCGTGGCGGGGACGAACCACGAGGCCTTCTCCCCCCTGTGGCACGGAGAGGTCTACACCATCAAGCTTTTCTACGAGCTTCAGGGGCATCCTGACCCTTCAGAATGCATTTTTCTCTCCACCCACGAACCCTGCTCTATGTGCATCTCGGCCCTTGCGTGGGCTGGTTTTTCTGAGATTTACTATTTCTTCGGCTACGAGCAGACCCGAGACGATTTTTCCATCCCCCACGATCTGCGAATTCTCCGGGAGGTCTTCAACTGCGACGCACCCTCGAGGGAGAACTCCTATTTCACGAGCCACTCCCTCGCGGAGATGGTTCAGGGGCTTGAAAACCCCGAAAAGGGCAGGGCCAGAGCAGAGCAGATCCGCCAGCTCTACGCGGAGCTGTCGGCAGTCTATCAGGCGGGAGAGAAAAGAATGGTGCTGAAGTAGGGCCTCAACTGGTCTTGACAAACGGGGAGAACCCCTTAAAATCGAAAATGCATTCAATTTCCCGGGGAAAGAACGCTCTTCCCGGTTCTTTTGTGGTTGATAAACCCCGGCTTTACAGTCTGGTATCACCGGAGGAGGAGTTTTATTGAGTAATAGTCTGTTTTCCATCTTCGTGTCTTTCGCGAAGATTGGTTCTGTCGCCTACGGCGGAGGCCCCTCCATGGTTCCTCTGCTGAAGGCCGAAGTGGTGGAGCGGAAGGAATGGATCTCCACCGACGATTTTCTCGATGCCCTCGCCATAGGCAACGCCCTTCCGGGGCCCATAGTCACCAAGATGGCAGGGGCCATAGGCTACAGAACGGCCGGATGGCCGGGTGCCGTCTCCGCCGTGGCGGGCATCATTCTGCCAAGCGCCCTCGTGCTGCTTGTGCTGATGAGCTTCGTCGCCCTCGTGAAGGATAATCCCCTTGTGACAAGTATGCTCCGGGGCCTTCGCCCCGTGGTGGTGGCCATGCTCGCCTTCGCGGCCTGGGATATGGCCCCCAACGCGCTGAAAAACGTCACCACCGTTGCCATAGGAGTTATTGCCTTCGCCCTGCTGATCTTCGCCCCCATTCACCCCGCCTTCGTCGTTGTGATGG
>CAYZZX010000132.1:0-3956 GCA_964483085.1 uncultured Synergistaceae bacterium | reverse complement strand
CTTTTCGATGGTGATCTCCATTGCCCTGTGCCCGATGAGCTGCCCCATTCCTCCGTGCCCGTCGATCACTGCGGAGACTGGAGTTTCAAAGACGATCTCCGGTGTCGCATGAACGTCGATCAATCCCTTTTTTATGCCCGTGTAGTAACGGACCATGCGCTGCATTCCGTGACTTTCTATTCCGTAGAGGTCGCTCAGGAGCAGTACATCGGTGATAATCTGGCTTTCTCCCTCGTCGAACCCGAAGTTTTTGAAAGCCTCAAGACAAAGCCTGTGCAGGGTATCGTAGCTCCAGTTCTTGTAACCCATTATTCCGAGCACTCCCTTACTATTTATTATTTTTGCAACACTGATGTTCCGGGTATAGATTCTCAAAGAGAGAACCTTTTGTCAAATGTCAAATCCGCCCTCAGGCTATTGTACTCTGATTTTTCTTCTTCAGAGATTTTTTTCTCCGGAAGAGAGGGCCTGCAGGTCATCCTCCTGGGCCAAATCCGCGCTGGAGGTGAAGGTGAATTTAGAGAGGGCGTTCTTCAGCTTTTCCGCCTCTCCGGCTACGGCGGCGGCCTCCTGCGCCACCCCCTCTGAAGCCCTGGCTGTTTCGGCAGAAGCGCTCCTTATGGCATCGGTCCGCTGCACCACATCCATAGTGGCGTTGGAGATCTTGTCCACAGTCTCGGCCATCTCTCCGCTTGAAGCGGCCTGCGCCTGAGAATGCACGGCGATGCCCGCCATGACCCTCGTAATTCTCTCCATCTCCTGCAGAACCTGAGTTAGCTGATGCCGGGCTTCTCCGGTTCCCGCAACAGTGGCCTCCATGATTTTTCCCGCTTCCTCCGTCACCGCGATGGAGTCCTGCGCTTCCGCCTCCAGGGCCGTAATAAGGGCAGAGACCTCCCTGGCAGCCCTGCTTGAGTCCTCCGCCAGCTTCCTCACTTCCTCGGCTACTACGGCAAATCCCCGACCGGCGTCTCCTGCCCGGGCAGCTTCGATGGCGGCATTCAGGGCGAGGAGGTTCGTCTGGTCGGCAATGGCCGTGATGACCGTCACGAATCCAGAGATCTTCTCCACAGAATCTGCGAGAGTGCGGATTTTCCCCATGCTCTCCTTCGCTTTTTCCCCTGCAGAATGAATATCCCGGGTGACGGCATCCATTCTCGCTCCGGCAGTCCGGGCGGATTCAGCCGTACGGGTTGCCGCTGACTCCCCTTCAGCGGAATCCTTCGCCGCGGCCTGTGCTCCCGCGGCGACCTCCTCCACTCCTGCACTGGACTCCTCAAGGGCGTTGGAATTGCCCTCGGAGATTGACGTCACCTGTTCCAGGGAGCCTCTGATCTCCTCGATAGAAGCATTAGTCTCCTGAGAGAGGGCCGCCAGGACCTCCGCCCTTCTGGCGATCTCATCGGAAACAGCCGCCACAGCCCGTACTGATTCCGCCTGGTTGGCGATCATGGCGGCAAGGGCGTCGCCGAGCTCTCCGATTTCATCCTTCCTCCGGTAATTAAAATCCTCACGGGAGAGAGTGAGTTCCCCCGCTCCCGCCCTTCCTGCAAACTCGACAGCCCGCCTGAGAGGACGGGTGATCATGCGGGTGAGCAGGACGGCCACTGCGATTCCCGCGCCGAGGGCAGCGAGAATAGAAAGAAGGAGGGTGGATGATGTACGGTCCACCTGCTCCGCTACCCGTTCAGCGGCCTCGAGAGTTCGCTCGAGGCTGAAATTCCTGACGTCCACGGCCGAAGCGAGAACTGATACTCCGGCGGCAGTCCGCTCCTGCCCCTTTTCGTCGAGGGCCTTCCAGACCGCCTTGAGATCTATCAGGGCCGTTTTGTAGGCTGAGGTATCCTCAAGAGCCTTGTCGACCCTCCTCGTCTCCGCCGTTTCCCCGAGGCCCTTTCGGGCTTTCTGCAGCAGAGCCTCTATATCCTCCAGAGTTCTCAGGGCTGCGTCCACTGTCACGAGCTTCCGGTCAGCGATCGCCTCAAGGGTGGTCTGCTCCGTTCCGTGCACCGCCGTCTGGAGATCGTTCATATCTTCGATTCTCCCGAGGTGGCCCTTCAGATCAACGGTGAGAATATATCCGTCTTTATTGTCCGCTAGAGCGTCGAGCTCTTCGAAAAAAAGATCGGAAGCCATTTTGCGCAGTGACTGGCCGGCTTCCGCAGCTTTCCGCTGCTGGATGGCCATAGAGGCCAAAAGTTTTTGAGAATCTTCAAGGAGGGTTGAATAGCGGGAGATCTGGGCCTTTGCCCTCTCCATTCCGTCCCGAAGACGTTCGAGACCGGGGTATTTCGCGCCGTGCTCCTGTCCCTTTTCAAGCAGAGCGTCCAGGGAGACGAAATTCTCATGGGCGGCGTCAAGATCCGTGAAGCTGTTTCCCAGGACATAGGTGCGCACGTTGAGCATGAGATCCTGAGTAATTTTTTCGACCTCGCTCGAAAGCGTAATCCCCGGAACATACTGCTCTTCAAGGGAGGAAACCTGCTCTTTGACGTAGTTCAGATTTCTCCAGGCGTACCATCCCGCTGCCGCAAAAATAAGAAGAAGAAGAGCAAAACCCGCTGCAAGCCTGGTGCCGATCTTTCCGTGGCTGAACATGCATCTCACCCCGCAGATAAATTTTTGTCAGGCGAAGATCTTTCTTCGCAGACCCTCTGCATCTGTTTCACTTCCTCCAAGAACTATAACACCATTTTAAAGATAGGAAAAAAGGCGATCCAAAGAAAAAGCCGCCTCGAAAAAGGGCGGCCTGAGAATAAGAGCATTTTATCCTTCGAGGAAATTTCCGAGCACTGCCAGGGCCTCGGGAAAGTTCTTTCGTCCCATGCCGATCCGGAAATGATTCCAGTCAACGTCGAAGACAAAGTCCGGCAGGATCATCAGGCTGCGTTCCGTCACAACCTCTTCGCAAAAATCCTTCACGCTCTGATTTCCCAGCAGGCGCGGAAAAGCGGTGGACCCGCCCTGGGGCTCGAACCACTCGAAACGGTCGGCGTGGTCGAGAAAAAACGTGCGCGCCAGGTCGAGATTTTGAATCACGATGCCTCTGCACCGGCTGGCAAGTTCATCCCCTCTGCGAAGGGCGGCTATGGCGAGAATCTCCGAAGGAGCAGAGGCGCAGATGGTCGTATAGTCCTTGAGAGAGGCCACCCGGTCGATAAACCATGGGTCCCTGGAGGTAATCCACCCCGTCCGAAGGCCGGGCAGTCCGTAGGTCTTCGACAATCCACCGAGGGCAGCACTTTTTTTGTAAAGTTCCGGTACGGAGGGAAGTTTTTTATCCGAATCGTACTCGAGCCCTCGGTACATTTCGTCGGAGAAGACGAAAATTCCCTTTCTCGCGCAGAAATCAAGGACCGCCGTCAGCTCGTCGAGGGAAGGAACAAAGCCCGTGGGGTTATGAGGAAAGTTGAGGATGACGAGCCGTGTGTTTTCCCGAACGGCCTCCTCGAGAAAGGGGATGTCCAGCCGCCAGGAGCCGTTTTCCTTCTTGAGATACCAGCGGGTCACCTCGCAGCCGAGGGACTTGGGGATTTCATAAAGAGATTGGTACGACGGGCTCAGAATAACGGCATGATCGTCTTTGTCGAGAAGGGCGTTCATCGTCAGGAAGATCCCCTCCTCGGGGTTGATCTCGAGGACCTCCTCGGCGACAACTCCGGTTCTCAAAGCGATCTCCTTCAGAAGAAGGGGGTGCCCCCTCGCTTCAGTGTAGGAGAGCTTCAGGTTCTTCCACAGCCCCAAAACCTCGGAATCGCTTCCGGAAAGCAGCTCCTCCATCCCCATAGTCTCACAGTCCGAAGGGCTGAGCATGTGCTGCACAGTAAACTCGTATTTAGCAAAATACCTTTCGAGAAAGAAATCCCGAACCTTCATTTCATCACAGCCTTCGACAGAAATTCAAATGGAGGGGTCAGACCTACACATTTGACAAGCTTGTCAAATGTGTAGGTCTG
>CAYZZX010000131.1:2544-3972 GCA_964483085.1 uncultured Synergistaceae bacterium | reverse complement strand
CCGGCGTAGGCCTCGTCGCCCATCATGATGGCGGCCCACTGCTGCTTACTCATGGCGCCGGTGCCCGAATCGGTCAGAAGATCTATATAGACGTCCGCCGCCCGCAGGCCGAACATATTGAAATGCCCCGCCTTCAGCGCCTTTTCACGGTCCTCCGTGCCGGGGACGTGCACCGGTTCCACCATTTTAATGCGGAAAGGTTCGGGGGGTACTTTGCTCACCATAATCTTCGCTCCTCCTTTATTCAGGGAAATGCAGCTTCTTCTATTATTGTATCGCATATTCTGTTCCCTGTGAGCAGAGGATCCTGTCCACAGGGACGAAAGAGTGCGGAATCTACCCTGCCGGAGAACTTCTTCCTATGTTAGAATGATAAAATCATCTTAAACACCATGGAGGTAACCATGAAATTTGTACTCTATAACATACGGTACGGAACGGGCTCGGGCTGGGATTATCATCTTCCAGTCCCCTTTTCAGGGTGCCTCCGCCATACGGAGGACCGTTTCAGCCGTATTTCAGATTATGTCACGAAATTGAACCCCGATCTTGTGGGGCTTGTGGAGGCTGATTCCGGCTCATACCGGAACCGGGGCGCCTGTCAGGCGGAGATGATGGCATCCCGCATGGGCGGTGAGTCCGTCTTCGCCTGTAAATACAACTCCGGCTCCTTCGTTTCGAGGTCCCCCCTGCTGAAATCCCAGGGGAATGCGGTGGTGTCGAAGCTCCCCATCCTCTCCGCTCAAGAGTACCATATGAGCAGGGGGATGAAGCGTACCCTCCTTGAGGTGGAATTTGATGCCTTTTCACTCTTCCTCGCCCACCTCTCCCTCGGCTACGCCACCCGGCAGATTCAGATCGCCGAGATCACCGAGCGGGTTTTGAAGTCGAAAAAGCCCGTACTGCTGGCGGGAGACGGCAATACCTATCGAGGTGAGAGCGAGCTCAAGGCTCTGCTTGATGCCACGGGACTGAAAAACGCGAACGAGGCCAATACGCCCACCTATCCCAGCAGGATTCCCTCTCTGGCCCTCGATTTCATTCTCCACAGTCCGAAAATCGACGTGAAGAGCTTTATCGTGCCGAAGATCAGCCTCTCAGACCATCTTCCCCTGGTGATCGACTTCTCCGTGGGCAAGACACGAAAGGGAAAGACTGCCCGTTGACTCTCGGTTTCCTTTTTTACACCTTCTACGACGTCTCGTCGATTGCCATCCGTCTCTTCATGCTCTGTTATGTTCCCCAGAGGCACAACCCCACGACGGCCATGTCGTGGCTGCTCGCCATCTATCTGTGGCCGTGGATGGGGTTGCTGCTCTACGGAATCTTCGGGTCCACCGCCCTGCCTCAGGAGCGGATCGTCCGCCACGAGGCCCTGCTGAAGCGTCTGAAGCCCGAGCGGAAGACCTTCCGCCGGACGGCCTCGGA
>CAYZZX010000131.1:0-2444 GCA_964483085.1 uncultured Synergistaceae bacterium | reverse complement strand
CGTTCCTGGCACGACCTCACCCTGCGGCTGACGGGGCCGGTGGTGGCGGAGCTTCAGGTAGTCTTTCTCGAGGACTGGTATGTGGAGACCGGAGAGCTGCTCTCCCGGCAGGAGAGCTTCTCGAAGCCCGACTGTTCCGGTCTGGGGGTGGTGCAGGTTCTGCCGAGCGGCCCCTCCTATCCGCTGCAGAACTTTCAGCGCCTCGTGGTGGCGGCCCTCCACGCCAGCCGGGAGCAGGTCACCATCACCACGCCCTATCTCATCCCCGACGAGGAGCTTCTTCACTCGATCGAGACGGCCGTCCTCGGCGGAGTCAAAATCCGTCTCGTCGTTCCCGAGAAGGGGGACCAGTTTCTTGTCGGCAACGCGGCGAAAGCCTATTTCAGCGCCTTCCTCGCCATGGGGGTGGAGATCTGGCTCTATCAGGAGGGGATTCTCCACTCCAAGACTATGACCGTGGACGGCAATCTCGCCTTTCTGGGAACGAGCAACTTCGACATCCGCTCCTTCGCACTGAACTTCGAGCTGAACCTCATCCTCTACGGGGAAGAAGAGTCAGCCTCGATCCTCTCCGCCCAGGAAAATTACATCGCCCTCTCCCGCAGGCTCGAAGCGGAAGAGTGGAGCCAGCTCGGACTCCCCGTTCGGGTGATCCACGGCATCACGAAGCTCTTCAGCCCTCTGCTCTAGGTTTTCTCTCATTCTCTTCGTATAATTGAATAAGACTCTGAAAAATTTCCGAGGAGGCAATCATGGAGAAAAAATGGAGAAGCAGCGAGGTCTTTGAGGGCAAGGAGAACGCCGGAGCCCGGGCGTTGTGGAAGTCCATGGGGTACGGGGACGATGATTTCCGGGGACGGCCCATCATCGGCATCGCCAATTCGTGGAATACCCTCGTGCCGGGACATTTCAATTTGAACATGGTGAGCGAACAGGTGAAGAAGGGGATTCACCGCGCAGGGGGCGTGGCGGCGGAGTTCGGCGTCATCGCATCCTGCGACGGAATCTGCGAGGGGTACCGGGGGATGCGCTACATTCTTCCTCAGCGGGAGGTCATCGCCGACTCCATCGAACTCGTGGCGGAGGCCCATCATCTCGACGGCCTCGTCCTCCTCGCCTCCTGCGACAAGATCGTGCCCGGGATGCTCATGGCGGCGGCACGGCTCGACCTCCCCGCCATCATGATCACCGGGGGCCCCATGCTCGGCGGCGTTGAGTTCGACGGGCGGAAGGCCGACGAGACCTCCCTTCACGAGGCCCTGGGGATGCTCACCGCCGGGCGGATCACCCCCGAGGAGTTCGCCTCCCTCGAGGATCTCTGCGCCCCCACCTGCGGATCGTGCTCCTTCTTCGGCACGGCGAATACCATGTGCTGCCTCGCCGAGGTGCTGGGGATGACCCTGCCGGGGAGCGCCCTCGTTCCGGCGGTCCATTCCGCCCGCCTGCGCCTCGCCTGCGATACGGGGGAGGCCATCTGCCGGATGGCCCGGGAAGGGCTCACTGCCCGGAAAATCATCAATGCCGACTCGATCGAGAACGCCGTCCGGGCTACCCATACCATGAGCGGATCGACGAACGCTGTCATGCACCTGACGGCCATCGCCGCCGAGGCCGAGGCCGGAGTGGACGTTATGGAGCTCTTCACTCAGCTCGGGCCGGAGACCCCCCAGCTCGTCAAGGTCAACCCCGCCTCGAAGTGGAACATGGAGGACTTCTGGATGGCCGGAGGGATCCCCCGGATGCTCGAGCGGATGCTTCCTCTGCTCAAGAAGGACGCCCTCACCTGCACGGGCCGCACGGTGGAGGAGAATGTCACCTCCTTCCCCCACCCCTTCCCTGAAAACCCCGAGGTCATGAAGACCCTGAAGAACCCCTTCTCTCCTCGGGGGGGGATTTCGGTCCTCCGGGGGAACCTCGCCCCCGAGACGGCGGTGACGAAGCCCGGGGCAATCGACCCCGCCCTTCACGTCTTCACCGGAGACGCCCGGGTCTTCGACAGCGAGGAGGAGGCGAACGAGGCGATCCTCGCCGGAAAGATCAAGGCCGGGGACGTGGTGGTCATCCGGTATGAAGGGCCCAAGGGCGGCCCCGGAATGCGGGAGATGTACCGGGCCATGAAGTACCTCTACGGCATGGGGCTCAGCAAAAGCACCGGCCTCATCACCGACGGCCGGTTCTCCGGCACGAACAACGGCTGCTTCGTGGGGCACATCTCCCCCGAGGCCGCCGAGGGAGGCCCCCTGGCGGTGGTGGAGGACGGAGACAGGATCACCATCGACGTCATCGAGGGGAAGCTCGAACTTCATGTCTCCGATGACGAGATAAAGAGCCGTTTCACCCGCTGGACGAAGCCCGCGCCGAAGGTGACGAAGGGGCATCTCGCCCTCTACTCGAAGCTTGCCTCATCGGCGGCAAAGGGAGCTATCGTCCGGGCCTGATAGGAG
>CAYZZX010000130.1:0-4069 GCA_964483085.1 uncultured Synergistaceae bacterium | reverse complement strand
GGATCAAAGCCCAGTACCGATAGAACCGACGCCCTTTGAGTCAGGAGGAAAAATAAATGAACGCTGAAACGGAAAAAAACATAGGGCGAAGCCAGAACGGCCCGGCAGAGATCTTCAGCCGTCTCCGCCGCTCTCCCCTGGCCATGATCGGCCTGGTCGTGGTGACCATCCTGGTCATTGTAGCCGTCTTCGCCGGAGTCATCGCTCCCTACGGCTACGCGGAACAGGACCTCATGGCGGCCTTCGAGCCTCCGTCAAAGGCCCATATCTTCGGAACGGACGAATTCGGCCGGGACATCTTCAGCCGCATCGTTTTTGGCTCCCGCATCTCCCTTCAGGTGGGTTTCATCGCCGTGGGGATCGCCGTCTTCGCCGGGGGCTTTCTCGGCGCCATCGCGGGGTACTACGGCGGCCGGGCGGACAATTTCATCATGAGGACCATGGACATTCTACTCTCCATCCCCTCCATCCTCCTCGCCATCGCCATCGCCGCCTCCCTCGGGCCGGGGCTCTTCAACCTCATGATCGCCGTGGGAATCTCGGCCACGCCGAACTACGCCCGGATCGTCCGGGGGTCGGTGCTCTCCATCCGTAACCAGGAATTCGTGGAGGCGGCAAAGGCTGTGGGGTCCTCGGACCTCCGGATCATCGCCAAGCACATCATCCCGAACTGCCTCGCTCCCATCATCGTGCAGGCGACCCTCGGGGTGGCCATCGCCATTCTGACCGCCGCAGGGCTCTCCTTCATCGGGCTGGGAATTCAGCCCCCCATCCCCGAGTGGGGGTCCATGCTCTCAGGCGGCAGGGAATACATTCGTGACTATGCCTATATGACCATCTTCCCCGGTCTTTCAATCATGATCACGATTCTCGCGCTCAACTTCCTCGGGGACGGCCTTCGGGATGCCCTCGACCCGAAGCTGAAACGATAACCGGGAGAGACGAACATTATGGATGACAAAAAACTGCTTCTCGACATACAGAACCTCTCGATTCACTACCTCGCTGAGAGCGGCACAGTCCACGCGGTGGAGAACCTCAACCTCTCCCTCGGCTACGGCGAGAACCTCGGCTTCGTGGGGGAGACGGGGGCGGGCAAGACCACCACGGCCCTCGGCATCATGCGCCTCGTCCCCGACCCTCCCGGAAAGATCGTTGCCGGCAAGATCCTCTTCGAAGGGGAGGACCTCCTCAAAAAGACTGAAGACGAGATGCGCTCCATCCGGGGAGGGAAGATCGCCATGATCTTCCAAGACCCCATGACCTCCCTCAACCCCGTGATCACCGTGGATAAGCAGATCGCCGAGATGGTGAGTCTCCACAGCGACGTCACCGATCAACAGGCCCTCGACCGGGCCGTGGAGATGCTCGAGCTCGTGGGGATCAAGGCGGAACGGGCTCGGGACTACCCTCACCAGTTCAGCGGCGGAATGAAGCAGCGGGTGGTCATCGCCATCGCCCTTGCCTGCAACCCCACCCTTCTCCTCGCCGACGAGCCCACCACAGCCCTCGACGTGACGATCCAGGCCCAGGTCCTCGAGCTGATGCACGAACTGCGGCGCAAGATCAACACGTCCCTCGTCATGATCACCCACGACCTGGGGATCGTCGCCGAGATGTGCGACAAGGTGGCCATCATGTATGCAGGCAAGGTGGTGGAGTACGCACCTACGGAGGCCCTCTTCAACCATCCGTCCCACCCCTACACCGAGGGGCTCTTCAACTCGATCCCCGACCTCGAGAGCGACGAGGAGGACCTGAAGGTCATCCCCGGCCTCATGCCCGACCCGACGAATATCCCCCCCGGGTGCGCCTTTCACCCCCGGTGTCTCTATGCGATCGAGTCCTGCTCGAGGGAAGTGCCCCCCATGGTGGAGATCGAACCCGGTCATTTCGTGGCCTGTCCCGTCCGGGCAAAGCCCTATATCGACCCGGCTGAATGATGGAGGATAAACCCATGACCCATACGAAAAACCCCATGGTCGAGGTGAACAACCTCAAAAAATACTTCAAGACGAAGCGGGGGATGCTCCACGCCGTGGACGATGTCTCCTTCACAATAAAAAAGGGGGAAACCCTCGGTCTCGTGGGAGAATCGGGGTGCGGCAAGTCCACCATCGGACGGGTGATGATCCGTCTTATCGAGCCCACCGACGGGGAAGTCAAGTTCTACGGGGAGGACATTTTGAAATATTCCCTCCGTAAAATGAAGACCATGAGACGAAAGCTTCAGATCGTCTTCCAGGACCCCTATTCGAGCCTCAACCCCCGTCTCTCCGTTTCCGATCTTATAGCAGAGCCCCTTCTCGTGAACAGGGTCTACAGCACCAACGAGGAGCGGCTGAGGAAAATCCGGGAGCTCATGGATACGGTGGGCCTTGCCCGGCGCCTCGTCAACGCCTACCCCCACGAGCTTGACGGAGGGCGGCGGCAGAGGATCGGCATCGCCCGTTCACTGGCCCTCTCGCCGGAGTTCATCGTCCTCGACGAGCCCGTCTCCGCCCTTGACGTCTGCATCCAGGCCCAGATACTCAACCTGCTGAATAATCTGCAGAAGGAGTTCGGCTATACCTACGTCTTCATCTCTCACAACCTCAGCGTGGTGAAGCACGTCTCCGACAGGATCGCCGTCATGTACCTCGGCAAGATCGTCGAGCTCTCCGACTACAAAATCCTCTTCCAGGACCCTCTGCACCCTTACACCAAGGCCCTTCTGTCGGCCATCCCCGTGGCGAAATACGGCCACAAGAGGGACCGGATTCTCCTTGAGGGGGACGTGCCGAGTCCTATCGAGCCCCCCGAGGGGTGTCGTTTCCGGGGGCGCTGCCCCTTCCGTCAGCCCTTGTGTGCCGAGCAGACCCCCGACCTCAGGGAGATCGAGCCCGGCCGGTTCGTGGCCTGCCATTTCGCCCGCAATCTCAAACCGGCTTCGGTGTAGAAAGGAAAGAGTGAAAAAGTGACCATTGATCGTACCTACATGCTCGATCTTCTGAAGGAACTGATCGCCATCCCCTCCGTGGCTGGGGACTGCCGGGAAATACTGCTCCGGGTGGAGAAGGAGTTTCTCTCCCTGGGGCTGGATGTGAAGAAAACCCGGAAGGGGGCGGTCCTCGCATCCTTGAAGGGAAAGAACGATGACGACCACCGGATGGTCTCCTCCCACGTGGATACCCTCGGGGCCATCGTCCGTGAGATCAAACCCAACGGCCGGCTTCGCCTGCTGCCGATCGGCGGGTTCGCCTGGACCACCTTCGAGACGGAAAATCTCTTCGTCCGCACCGCCGAAGGGCGGGAGATCCGTGGTTCCCTTCTGCCGGAGCGGTGTTCCATCCACGCATTTTCCGAGTCCGTGAGGGAGACGTTGCGGACTGACGAGAACGTGGAGGTGCGCCTCGATGAGGTCGTCTATACCGCCGAGGATGTCCGTGCTCTTGGGATCGAGGTGGGGGATTTCGTCTTCTTCGATCCTCGCTTTGAGATCACCCCGTCGGGTTTCCTCAAAGGGCGTTTTCTCGACGATAAGGCCTGCGTGGCCGCCCTGTTCGCCGGACTGAAAGCCCTTGTCGAGAAGGGTGCTGTGCCGGCCAAGACCACGTGGTTCTACGTCACCAACTTCGAGGAGCACGGGCACGGAATCTCTCATCTGCCTGAAAAAGTGGGTGAACATCTCGCCCTCGACGTGGGGATCGTTGCCCCTCCTGCCAACTCGAGGGAGGACGCCGTCACCATCGTCGCCCGGGACAGCCGGACCCCCTACGATTTCGAGTTCCGCAATTTCCTGGCGAACCTTGCCCGGGAAAAAGGCCTTCCCTACCGGGTGGATACCCACTTCCGGTACGGCTCGGACGCGAGCCTTGCGGCCATCGCCGGCTTCGACGCCAATTTCGGCTGCTTCGGCCCCGGAGTGGACGCCTCCCATTCCTACGAACGTACAACCATACGAGCCGTGGAGGCCTGCGCGGAGCTTCTCGCCGCCTACCTCACCACGGACCGATAGGAGGAACAAAAATGTCTTCAGTTCTCGACCGCTTTATCCGGTATATTCAAATTCCGAGCCAGGCCCTTCCGG
>CAYZZX010000129.1:0-4108 GCA_964483085.1 uncultured Synergistaceae bacterium | reverse complement strand
ATGGCTGCCTCGGGGGAAGGTGTTATGGTGCCGATTACAGGCTTGAGAGGTCCCGTAAGGGAGTTTCCGTCGTTTTCAGTGGTGACGGCCCGGACATCGAATTCGACCGTTCCACTGTAGTTCGCTGGCGTGATGATTTTGCAGTTTGGAAGGGCTGCCGAGCAGATGATCCATTGCCTGCCTTCTCCTGTGCCGCCCACAAAGGTCGCCCCCGAAATCGAAAATTTGGGGTCAAGGCCGGTGAGGATGAGGGAAAGGGTTTCTGAGCCGTCCGTATCCGTCAGAGAAGCATCGGTAATGAAATTTGAAAGCAAAACTTCGTGACTGGCACCGTCCACCTGAGCCTCGGTAAGAACCGGCGAGGAAATCGTAAGCTTCGCCGGGTCGGCGACACCCTGAATATCTACGGAAATCGGCAGAGACTGGGCGGGTGATACAACAGTCACTCCTCCCGAAGTATCCACCGAGACGGCGCTGACGTTCAGGGCGAAGTCAACATTGCTGTTCTCATTTGGCAGGATGGTCAGAGGGGCGGACTGTTTGAAATCTACTATGGTAACGCTGCCGGTAACGATGCCTCCGCCGTCAGTTGTCCAGGTGACTGCCTGCTCGTTTCCATTGTATTTAAGCACGCTTCCTGCCGGTATTTTCGATATGGTGACATTGAAGGTCTCGGAGGAGTCAACACTCGAGGGACGTATGGACAGGGGAATGGCCGTATCCTCATTTCCCCGGACTGGTGACGAAACAGCCAGGGTAACCAGGTCGGCCACAGGCTCCACGACCAGGTTTGTCAAAACGGCGCTGCCGGAAATAGCTGTGACCACCTCGTTTGTATCCGGATCGGTATCCACAGTTTTTGCCTGGACCTGAATCTGGAAGGAGCCAGCCACGTTTGGCGGAGCGATGAATTTGACCGTATTTAGGAATGCGATGGGGATCGCCACGGGACTGCCGGTAAAATAGGTAAGGGTCTGGGTATTTCCAGAGCCATCCACATAGCTGAAGCGTGAGCCGTTGGCAGTTTCACTCCCTCCGGTAAGCACAGGGGTCAGGAGTGCGAAGGTCTTCTCCGACCCGTCGGCATCCTGATTTGACCAGGGGGTTTGGAAGTCGAAACCGTTCGTGTTCAAGGGGAACCAGACATCCTCGCTGGCCGGCGTGGTGTAGTTGAAGTCCTCGTTGTTCATAGTGAGATCAATAGTTCCGTCTCCGTCTGAATCGTACCCGACAACTTCCGCCACAGGACTGACAACGACTGCAAGAGGGATCTCCTTCGTAGCGACATCTGTGACGGAATTACCGTTCACAATCTTAGTATCGCTGGTAGTGACTGCCAGAGTGAGAGATCCGTCGAGGCTCGAATGGGCAGAAGGCGTGACCGTGTAGTTTTCATATTCCTTCGAAGCCACATCTCCGGCAGGGACCGTATAGTCCCCTGTTCCATCACCTGTAAAAAGGACGTTACCTCCTTGATCCCTGATAATCCAGCCTGTCGGGACATCCTTCACCGTAATAGCGGTAATGCTCTCGCTGCCGTCCGTATCGGTGAGGGCGATCGTGTTCAAGAATTTTACCCCCGTGTCTTCGTTGGTGGAGACTGAAGTTGCCGTTAATTTCACATCTCCGGCGACGGGGTTTACATGAAGATTCAGCGTGACTGTGTCGGTCACGACACCAGGTTTATGCTCAAGGGAGTCATCGTCTCTATCCTTTGCCCGGAGGGTAACAGAGATACCTGTTATATCTCCGCTGAAATTTGCGGGGGGCTTTAAATTTATAGGAGGGATCGTGTAGTCTCCTCTAAGAGGTATCGTTATAATAGTTCCAGAAGCACCTATCACATTACCATTAACATTTGTTCCAACAGGCAGATTTTCTAATATGATTGACCTATATTCGCTCCCATCAGTATCGTTGAAGCTTGTTGTTAAAAGATCAGTCAGGTTAAGAATAGAATCTTCGTTGATTGTAGCCGTATGTGAAATGTCGGAGCCGGCTATTTTCAAGTCCACCGGATCGGTGACCGCGAAAACTTCCACGTCGACCCGAAGAACTTCGGTTGCGCCAAAGGTATTTGTATCTCTGTTTCCGCTGTCGTCGGTTTCGTAGCTGGTTACCCGAAGGGTCATTTCGATGTTATTGTGCCGATCGGCAGGGGGCAGCGCCCTCAGTGATTCGAACTCCGCCTGAGTCAGCTTGATTGCCGAGGCATAGTTGGCATCAGAGGTGAGGGTTGTATAGTGAACAGAAGAATCCAGGCCCCCCTCGCTGTCGACGATAACTATCCGCATCGTGTTGTCGCCCCCCGTGAAGAGGAGTGTTGTGCCGTCACCCTTGTAAATCTGCGTTCCGGTATCGACGCTTTCCAGCGTGATGAAACCCAGCCGTTCTGGGTGGTCTCCTGGAAGTGCCCCGTTCTTGTCCGTATTGTCTGTGATGATCGGCATTTTCAGGTTAAGAGCGACTATGGTGTCCTCATTCGTCGTGACTCCTGTGTGAGCAGGCCAGGACGGAGCGTCGGACACCGGGTTCACAGTGATGGTCAATGTGGCAGTGCTGGAGAACGTCAAATTACCTGCCGTATAGGTGATAGCAGGCACCGGTCCGCTGTAATTGGGCAGCGGCGTGAAGGTGTAGGTCCCGTTTGAATTCATTGTAAGGGATCCAGCCCCTGGTATCGTCGCCGTCTGTCCCGCAAGGTATGTTGAGGGGTCTCCCGCAACTGTGAATTGAGTGACGCTCAGCGGTTCATTGTAGTCCGGGTCAGGGGTATCGTTCGCGAGGACGTTTCCGGCCAGAGGAACATCCTCGATGCAGACCGCCGTATCAGGGGCGATGATTCCGGAATCGTTGGTTCTTGTAACTGTGATCGTCACGGTCTGGTCATCGGAAGCTCCCGAGCTGTCCGTTGCTCGCACCGTGTACGTAAGAGTCAGGACCTTCCCTTCAGGGAGAAAATTGAAGGCCTCGCTTACGGAATCAAAGGTCCAGTTGATGGAACCAGTCGTCTGGGCGGAATTGAGGGAGCCCGATGCAGTGAGCATGGTGAGCAGATCTGCATTTGTAGGAATCAGTCCATTAGTAAAACCACTCGCAGCTACGGAGACGACGCTTGTGCTCACGGTATTTGTCAGGTCAATATCCGTCAGGGTCAGGGTGCCGATCTGGTAAAGACCGGCATTTGTTTCAGCGAAGGAGGCTGTGGCACTGTCTGTGCCCGTCAACGAAATGACCGGAGCGTCGTTCGTTCCATTCACTGTGACGGTGAGGGTCGCATTGGCAGTACCCCCCTGGCCATCGCTCACGGTGTAGGTGAAGTTTTCTGTCAGGGCCTCTCCTGCGGCAAGAGCCTGGACCGCCGGAAGACCGTTGGTTAATGTATATGTGTAAGTTCCATCTTCAGCAATAGTCACCGTGCCATAGGTGCCCGATATTACGGTTCCCACCAGTGGGGCACTGCCATTTACCTCGGTTACTGTCAGGGTCGCGCCGTTGTCCGAGTCAGTATCGTTTGAAAGGACATTACCCGTCTCCGTTAGCTTTGTGTCTTCTGTGACGCTTCCGCTGTCGGCCTTTGCCACGGGCGAATCATTAGTTCCGTTCACCGTGATCGTCACGATTTGGTCATCCGATGCTCCCGAACTGTCCGTTGCCCGCACCGTGTACGTGAGAGTCAGGACCTCACCATTCGGAAGAAAATTGAAGGCCTCGCTTCCGGAATCGAAGGTCCAGTTGATCTTTCCATCTGTCCCTGTATTGGTGATAGTGTTTGTGGCCGTCAGCATATCGATGAGCTGCTCATCGGTAAGAACGAGCCCGCCGATAGAACCGCTCCGGGTCACCGATTCCACGCTCGTGGTTATCGTATTGGTTACATCAACATCCTTCAGCGTCATCGTGCCGCTTCCAATAAGAGGATCATTTGTTTCGATAAATGAAGCAGCGTCGCTGTCTACGCCAACCTCCAATAAAATTTCCGGAGCATCGTTCGTACCGGTTATGGTGACCGTGACTGGTTTTGTAACCATACCCCCATTACCGTCGGAGACTGTGACATCATAGATCTGAGTCAGAGTCTGTCCCGCCGCAAGGTAGTCCACAGCAC
>CAYZZX010000128.1:0-4140 GCA_964483085.1 uncultured Synergistaceae bacterium | reverse complement strand
CCAGCGAGGTGATACTCAATGATTGATACAGAAGAATACAAGAGTGTCTGGGACGCTCTGGCCGACACTCCGGAGGAAGGGGCAAATCTTCGTCTCCGGTCCGAACTGATGAACGAGGTGAGTTCCTTTATCGAGGATCGGCACTGGACTCAGAGCGAAGCCGCAGCCCGCTGCGGAATAACCCAGCCCCGTACGGCCGACCTGCTGCGGGGGAGGATCTCCAAGTTTTCCATCGACGCCCTCGTCAATATCGCGGCATCTCTCGGGCTTACTGTCCGGATGAGAGTCGGCACACCCTGATAGTTCCCTTCTCTGCAGCAATGCTTTAGAGAAGGTTCTTCCTGATCAAAAGCCGAAATACAGAAAGCCCCCGAGAGCGGAATGTTCCGCCGCCGGGGGCTTTTTCTTTGACACAAATCAGAGAGCGTTCTTGCTGTACTGTTCGCGGATTCCCTTGACTGCCGCCGCGAGGGCGTCAGGTTCGAGAACCATCTCCATCATGCTGATCTGCTCTTCCCAGGCTGCGGGGTCGCATTCTTCCCGAATTTCGCTTTCGAAAACGTGGTAAACGGGGAGTCCCAACGAGACTCCCGCGAGGGGCCCTGCATAGGTCGGATCGCCGTTGCACACTGTCTCGGCGTAGATCTCCGCGCCTTCGGCGTCGGAGGAACCGAGGATGACGACTACCTTGTCGGCTCCGAACTTCTCAGCGGCATCCTTGATGCGCTGCTGATTCTGCAGGTCCATCGCTCCGGCGGCGGTTCAGACGAAGCACTCCGTCACCGAAAAAGTGATATCCGCCCCGCTGTTCTTGAGGCATGCCTCCATGGCGGGTCCCGGAACGCCGTCCCGCTCACCGAGGAGAAGCAATTTTTTTCCTGTAAGTTTTCCCATATTTTCACCTCCCTTCGTTCATCAAGAGTACATTCAAATAGGCTTTCCGTCCAGAGCCTGGAGGGTACTTTCCCCTACAGAGCCGTCTTTTCGCAGGCCTCCCGAAGGAGGGAGAGGGGGATGTCCCTTCTCAGTTCGCAGGGTGCACCCCTTCGAGGGAGGACGAGTCCGAGGGATCCCCGGAGGTTTTTTTTATCCCGCAGCAGGAAGGGGGCGATCTCCTCCCATGGGCGGTCGGGACGGGTCGGCAGGCCGAAGGTTTTCAAAAGCCTCTCCAGGCGGGTGATATGTTCCTCGTCCAGTTCTCCGAGCCGGCAGGCCAGTCGGAAGGCGACCATCATTCCGGCGGCCACGCCGTCGCCGTGCTTCCACTTTTCGTACCCTCCCGCAGCCTCGAGGGCGTGCCCCACGGTGTGCCCCAGGTTGAGCCGGGCCCGGATGCCCCTTTGCTCCCGTTCGTCCTGGGCGGCCGCCGCCAGTTTCATTTTGGCGCACCGCGCGACCATTTCTTCGAGAAGGGGAGGAGTGCGGCGGAGAATTCCGAGGGCGTTCTCCTCGAGCCAGGAGAAAAAACCCCAGTCCTCTCCGGTGCCGTATTTGACCACTTCCGCCAACCCCTGGCGGAAATCTTCGTCCTTCTGGGACGCAAGGCAGTCGACATCGGCGAAGACCCATTCGGCGGGGTGAAAGGCCCCGACGAGGTTCTTGCCCTCCGGAAGGTTCACCCCCGTTTTTCCCCCGATGGAGCTGTCCACCTGGGCGAGAAGGGTGGTGGGGCACTGGACGAGGCGTATTCCCCGGAGCCACGTGGCGGCGGCGAACCCGGCCGCATCCCCCACGGCCCCCCCTCCGAGGGCGATCAGTGTGCCCGACCGGTCCACGGAATGTTCTCCGAGAAAGGAGTACATTTTCGCCACGGAGGAGAGGGTTTTTCCCTCCTCTCCCTGAGGAAGGAGAAAGGTCCGTCCGGCGGCGCCGAGGGAGCTCCCGAAGAGGGAGGAGGTCATTTCGTCGGCGGCGACGGCCCAGGAGTCCTGAGGGGAAAGGTAGCGGAAGACCCGGGAGAGCACCCCTCTTCCGACGACGACCGTGGTGGGAAAGCCTTCCGTCTTCAGCAGGGTGTCCTGGGTTCTTCCGAACTCCCTGAGGACTGTCATCGGGCGATCTGCAGTTCGGGAACGGCCCGCTCCTCCCGCAGCAGGGAGGCCATTCGGGAGACAGTGCTCATGAGTCGGGAGAAGTCGTCGAGGTCGAGGGACTGGGGGCCGTCGCAGAGGGCCTTCTCGGGGGCGCAGTGGACTTCGAGAAGAAGCCCGTCCGCTCCGGCGGCCAGGGCCGCGAGGCTCATGGGAAGGACCAGATCCCGCCGTCCGGTGCCGTGGCTCGGGTCCACCACTACGGGGAGATGGGTCAGGGATTTTACCAGGGGGATGACGCTGAGGTCGAGGGTGTTGCGGGTGTTTTTGTCGAAGCTTCGAATTCCCCGTTCGCAGAGGATGACCCGGCTGTTTCCCCCGGCGAGGATGTACTCCGCCGCGCAGAGCCATTCATCCACCGTGGCGGCCATCCCCCGCTTCAGCAGCACGGGCCTGTTCAGCCCGCCGAGGGTCTTGAGAAGGGAAAAGTTCTGCATATTCCGCGTTCCCACCTGGAGGATGTCCACATGGGGGGTGACCCATTCCGCCTCTTCGGAGGACATGACCTCCGTGATCACGGGAAGCCCCGTGACGTTCCGGGCCTCCATCAGGAGGGCGATCCCCTCGCTGCCCATCCCCTGGAAGGCGTAGGGGTGGGATCGGGGCTTGAAGGCCCCGCCCCGCAGCACCCGGGCGCCCCCCCGCTTCACCCCCAGGGCCGTCTCGATGAGCTGCCCCCGGCTTTCCACGGCGCAGGGGCCGGCCATGACCACGGGGTCTCCGCCGCCGATCTCCAGGGACGGAGCGATCTTCACGGGTTTGCAGGGGCCCCCTATCTGCAGGCTGGCAAGGGGGTAGCAGCAGTCCGTTCTATGAACGCGCCCCACTCCGGGGAGGGAGGAAAGGGAGGCGGAAGGGGATGTTCCGTCGGCATCGGCCACGATATAGGATGCTTTTTCCCCCGATACTTTTTTGAAGCTCTGTCCAGCCCGCACAAGAAAATCGCATGCCCTGTTCAGATCGTCTCCGGTGCTGTTCCTCGTCATTTCAACAACGATCATAATCCTTTCCTCCTTTTCTTCATTTTGACAATAAAAAAGCCGGAAGCGGGGTATAGAAACCCGGTTCCGGCGAATGTCCCTTTCTTTTTTCCGATTACTGCTGCGTTTAGCCTGCTGCCAGCGGTATCGGTGAAGAAGCCGAAGACGGATCTCTACGGGTAATATGACCGGTGGCGTAATAATACAGCCACTGGCCGCCGGTAAAGGCGAAGCCGCAATATCCGTACTCTGTAAAGAGGGCCTTCGGCAATACCGTGCAATCCGTCATGGTCAGTCTCCTTTCTCTCATTTTCCGCTGGGTGGTATTGGTGAACTATTCTAGTGCTATCCGGAGATTTGTCAAGGGGTGAATCGAAAATTTATTTCTTCAGCGTTCGAACGTAGTTCTCCGTGCGGTCCATGGCTTTCTCCAGGGTCTCCATGGACTGGGTGCAGGCGATGCGGATGTACCCCTGGCCGCATGCTCCGAAGGCCGAACCGGGGAGGGTGGCCACATGGCCTTCCTCCAGAAGCCCCCAGGCGAACTCCTCGCTCGTCTTTCCCGTTCCGCGGATGTCCGGGAAGAGGTAGAATGCCCCCTCCGGCTTGGCACAGCAGATTCCGGGCATGGCGTTGAGGCGGTCGGAGACGTAGGAGAGCCGGGAGAAGAAGATCTTCGCCCGTTCCGCCATTCTTTCATCCTGGGTGTTCAGGGCGTAGAGGGCGGCTCTCTGGGTGGGGACGTTGACGCCGTAGGTCTGGCTGGCGCCGAGCAGGGTCATGATGCGGATGAGGGGCGCCGGTCCGATGGAGTAGCCGATGCGCCAGCCGGTCATGCAGTGGCTCTTGGAGAGGCCGCCCATGGTGAGGGTCCGCTCCTTCATTCCGGGAAGGGTGGCGAAGGGGATGTGCTCTCCCTTATAGACGAGGGAGTCGTAGATTTCGTCCGACAGGACGGTGAGGTCATGTTTTTCGGCCACGGAGGCGATGGCCTCCATCTGCCCGCGGGTCATGACCCTTCCGGTGGGGTTGCTCGGAGAGCAGATCATGAGGACCTTCGACCGGGGGGT
>CAYZZX010000127.1:0-4165 GCA_964483085.1 uncultured Synergistaceae bacterium | reverse complement strand
AATTTATGAAAGTTTGCTAGGAATGATAAAAAAGAATTTAGACCCTTGACCAAGCCCGAGTTTCTCACCCAAATAATAACTATCAAACTCTACGATCTTGAATTCAACTCATATTCAAGATATTTTTTATGTCAAATTTAAATCTTTTTCTTGTTATTCTTGGTGATTCGTGATATAATTATATCATCGCAAAGGAGGATGATTACTATGTTTCTTAAAAAAGATAGACGTCCAAATGGTAGACTTCATTTATCTATTGTTGAAGGCTATAGAGAACCTGTTACTGGGAAAGTTAAACAAAGAAATATTCAAACTTTAGGATATTTAGATGATTTAGAGAAAGAATTTAGTGACCCTATTTCTCATTTTTCTGAACTTGCTAAGAAAATGACTTTGGATGAAAAGAATAAGAATCTGCCTTTGACTTTTACTTTTAATCCACAGGATGTTATTGATCCTTCCACTACTTTAAGAAAAAATTTAGGTTTTGTTGTTTTAAGTTATTTTTATCATAAATTAGAGATCGATAAATTTCTTATCAATCGACAAAGAAATTTAAAAATTGAATTCTCTCTTAATAACATTTTCCAACTTCTTGTTTATTCAAGGGTTCTTAATCCATGTTCTAAAAAGAAAGTTTTTGAAACTAAAGATAATCTCTTTATGAACCTAGATATTGGTGTGAATGATGTTTTTAGGTCTTTAGACCATTTTAATAAATACAAAGATGATCTTCTTCTTCATATACATGAGATGGTAAGAATTAACTATAGTAGAGATGCAAAGAAGGTCTACTACGATGTTACTAACTACTACTTTGAGATTAAGGAACCTGATGATTTTCGCAAGAAGGGTGTTTCTAAGGAACATAGGAAGAGCCCAATTATTCAGATGGGATTATTGATGGATAACAATGGATTACCTATTACATACAAACTATTTGAAGGCAATACTAATGACTGTGAAACTTTAATGCCTGTTCTTGATGATTTAAAAGATGATTATGGATTAGGTAAAATTATTGTAGTAGCTGATAAAGGTATGAACACTGGAGAAAATATTGCTTATAACATAATTAAGAAAAATGGATATATTTATTCTCAAACAATCCGAGGTGGTAGCGATGAATTTAAAAAATATGTATTAGATCAACAGGACTATTCAATAGATTCTAATGATTTTAAGATTAAGTCTAGAGTTGTAAGTGTTAAAATAAATGTTACAAACACTGAGGGTAAGATCAAGAAAGTGGATGTAGTACAAAAGCAAGTGGTGTTCTATAGCCCTGACTTTGCTAAAAGGGCAGGACATGAGAGAGATAAAGCTATTGAAAAGGCAAAGAAACTAATAGCTAAAACAAAGAATGGAAAACTTTCAGAAAATGGAGCATCTAAGTATATTAAATCGCAGCCATTAGATAAAAAAACTGGTGAGCTATATGAACTATCTGAAGCCCACTGGTTAGACTCAAACAAGATTTATGAAGAACAAAAATATGATGGCTATTATGCAATTGTGACCAGTGAGCTAAATATGCCAAACGAGGAAATACTGGATGCCTATAGAAGCTTATGGAAGATAGAAGAGAGCTTTAAAATTACAAAAACAGAGCTTAAAACAAGACCTGTTCATGTTTCAACAAAAGAGCATATAGAGGCTCATTTTTTGATATGTTTTGTAGCATTATTGCTAATTAGATTATTACAGATGAACACCGACAATAAATATTCAACTAGAGTTCTAGTAGATGAAATGAATAAAATAACTGGAACTTATCTTGATAAAAACTATTATATGCTTGATTATTACAGTGACATAGTAAAAGAATTTGAACTGTTAACAGGAAATGATTTCTCTAAACGATTCATGAAATTAGGGGAGATAAAAAATATTATTTCTCATGTAAAAGGATAGATTGTAGAACTACATGATTGTGATTACATTAAAACCCACACAGCTATTGATTCAAGATAGTTGTGTGGGTTTTTAGCCTTATTTTAGTGATAAAGTCAAGTTATATTGGGTGCAACTTCTCAAATATATACTTTGCTTTAATAAAGACTTTTAAGATAAGTAGAATTCATTATAAAACCATAGATCCCCCGAGTTTCTCACCCAAATAATAACTATCGAACTCTACGATCTTGAATTCAACTCATATTCAAGATATTTTTTATGTCAAATATAAATCTTTTTCTTGTTATTCTTGGTGATTCGTGATATAATTATATCATCGCAAAGGAGGATGATTACTATGTTTCTTAAAAAAGATAGACGTCCAAATGGTAGACTTCATTTATCTATTGTTGAAGGCTATAGAGAACCTGTTACTGGGAAAGTTAAACAAAGAAATATTCAAACTTTAGGATATTTAGATGATTTAGAGAAAGAATTTAGTGACCCTATTTCTCATTTTTCTGAACTTGCTAAGAAAATGACTTTGGATGAAAAGAATAAGAATCTGCCTTTGACTTTTACTTTTAATCCACAGGATGTTATTGATCCTTCCACTACTTTAAGAAAAAATTTAGGTTTTGTTGTTTTAAGTTATTTTTATCATAAATTAGAGATCGATAAATTTCTTATCAATCGACAAAGAAATTTAAAAATTGAATTCTCTCTTAATAACATTTTCCAACTTCTTGTTTATTCAAGGGTTCTTAATCCATGTTCTAAAAAGAAAGTTTTTGAAACTAAAGATAATCTCTTTATGAACCTAGATATTGGTGTGAATGATGTTTTTAGGTCTTTAGACCATTTTAATAAATACAAAGATGATCTTCTTCTTCATATACATGAGATGGTAAGAATTAACTATAGTAGAGATGCAAAGAAGGTCTACTACGATGTTACTAACTACTACTTTGAGATTAAGGAACCTGATGATTTTCGCAAGAAGGGTGTTTCTAAGGAACATAGGAAGAGCCCAATTATTCAGATGGGATTATTGATGGATAACAATGGATTACCTATTACATACAAACTATTTGAAGGCAATACTAATGACTGTGAAACTTTAATGCCTGTTCTTGATGATTTAAAAGATGATTATGGATTAGGTAAAATTATTGTAGTAGCTGATAAAGGTATGAACACTGGAGAAAATATTGCTTATAACATAATTAAGAAAAATGGATATATTTATTCTCAAACAATCCGAGGTGGTAGCGATGAATTTAAAAAATATGTATTAGATCAACAGGACTATTCAATAGATTCTAATGATTTTAAGATTAAGTCTAGAGTTGTAAGTGTTAAAATAAATGTTACAAACACTGAGGGTAAGATCAAGAAAGTGGATGTAGTACAAAAGCAAGTGGTGTTCTATAGCCCTGACTTTGCTAAAAGGGCAGGACATGAGAGAGATAAAGCTATTGAAAAGGCAAAGAAACTAATAGCTAAAACAAAGAATGGAAAACTTTCAGAAAATGGAGCATCTAAGTATATTAAATCGCAGCCATTAGATAAAAAAACTGGTGAGCTATATGAACTATCTGAAGCCCACTGGTTAGACTCAAACAAGATTTATGAAGAACAAAAATATGATGGCTATTATGCAATTGTGACCAGTGAGCTAAATATGCCAAACGAGGAAATACTGGATGCCTATAGAAGCTTATGGAAGATAGAAGAGAGCTTTAAAATTACAAAAACAGAGCTTAAAACAAGACCTGTTCATGTTTCAACAAAAGAGCATATAGAGGCTCATTTTTTGATATGTTTTGTAGCATTATTGCTAATTAGATTATTACAGATGAACACCGACAATAAATATTCAACTAGAGTTCTAGTAGATGAAATGAATAAAATAACTGGAACTTATCTTGATAAAAACTATTATATGCTTGATTATTACAGTGACATAGTAAAAGAATTTGAACTGTTAACAGGAAATGATTTCTCTAAACGATTCATGAAATTAGGGGAGATAAAAAATATTATTTCTCATGTAAAAGGATAGATTGTAGAACTACATGATTGTGATTACATTAAAACCCACACAGCTATTGATTCAAGATAGTTGTGTGGGTTTTTAGCCTTATTTTAGAGATAAAGTCAAGATATAAGAATTATAATGTATTTATAAGCCTTATGCAAGTAGTAAAATAACAGCTCTGACGAGTAAATATATTTCGAGATAAATAGTTCCCAAGAATGTGGTGAA
>CAYZZX010000126.1:2204-4224 GCA_964483085.1 uncultured Synergistaceae bacterium | reverse complement strand
TTTTTGCTGTAGAAGCCATGGCAGGTAGCGATCCACGGCACGTCCGAAAGAGCAGACGCCCACCAGGCAATCCATGCGGGTACCCTTGAGTGGGCATGAAGAAGGGAATATCCTTTTTCTTTTACTAAAGAGGCGATGCGAAAGGCACTCCACATTGCCGTTACAGGATTTTTTGCTTCTACAGGCAGAGTCAGGTGTATTACTCCATCAGGTAGAGCACTCACGAGCCTCCCTCCCGAAGAGACAACGCAGACTGTGTGACCTTGAGCAACCAGTTCTTTACTCAGCCAGAGAACATGCCGCTCAACTCCGCCCTCCTCCAAAGCAGGGAGAATCTGGATAATTCGCACGCTGCTCTTCCCCCTCAGACATTCGGGGTTCCTCTTGAATCGTTCGATGGAGGTTCTTCGAAAGTCCTTTGTGTTTCTTCGTAATATTTCGCGTATTTGAGAAAACGGAGCCATGCTGCGTTCACTGAATTGATATAACCCCAGAAACCATAGAGGAACTGCCGGTGAAGAATATAATAGCGAAGAAAATTTCCTGTCATGGCAAAGGGAATCCTCCAGGGAGAGTATTTCTTTCCGGTTGCAAGAGAACTTTCCAGGAGGGCGTCTGTATATGAGTTGAATTTCTCTACAGTTCTCGAAAGGCTCAGAAATGAGTGGTGCCAAACATCGAAGGAGAGGGTGCCGATACGGGCATCGTCCCTCAGCACGTGAGGCCGGTCCCAGGACCAGGTCTCACCCATAGCCGCAAATCCTCGCCGATAAAGACGAATTATAGGTTTTTTCTTTACCCAGCGAGGAGGCACAGGTTGGCCGGGAAATACTTCGACAACTTTAATTCGCAAAACGTCATATCTGCCCGACTGCAATACAGCAGGTATTTCTTTCATCAGTCCAGGAGAAAGTTCTTCATCTGCGTCCAGATTAAGGAGCCAGGACCCTGTGCATTTGCTCTCTGCGAAGGCTTTTTGGGCTGAATAATTGTCCCATTCCCGGGTGAAAACTTTTGCACCGAAAGATCTGGCAATTTCCACAGTTTTATCAGTACTGCCCGAATCCACGATTATGATTTCATCAGCGATTTCCTTCGCTGCAAGAAGCGTCCGAGGCAAACGGATTTCTTCATTTTTCGTGATCATATAGAGGGATAAATCATTCATTCTTTTCTTTTGCATCCTTTCCGGGCACTATTTCCTTCAATCTCAATTCCACCTCTCCACTATCCACTCCGCCGCACGGCGGGCTTCGTTCAAGGAAGAGCTTCCGTTCTGAGAAAGGGAGAGCGTACCGATACAGTCTGAAACATTATCACAGTTCATCCCTTTGAGAAAGCCCTGTTCTTCGAGGGCGGCGAAAAGTCTGTCAAAGCGGGGTTTCCCCCAGAGAAACCGGGAGGGAAGGACTCCCCTGTCAACGAGGCCCTCGGTGAACTCCTGCAGCCTGAGGCGCAGGCCCTTCGCCGTCTCCGTCCGCAGGAGGAAAACTTCTTTTCCCGCTGTGACCGCCTCAGAGATCATTGAGACCGAGTCCTCCGTGACGAAGACCCGCTGGGAGAGCCCGAGCATCCCCGGCACTGGGTTGAAGGAGTCCTTCGAGGCGAGAAGAAGCATCCGGACTGACGGGTTTTGCCCGATCAGGTTCTTCAGGGCTTCCTCAGCAGAGGGGGCGGTTCTTCTCGAGGTGGTGATGTAGAGGTCGGCCCTCCGCTCTTCCGCCGCCCTGACGAGGGGAGGGATGATAGTACGAATCCACCGGGGGGAGATAGCGTAGTTTGCGTCATCCCCCCCGATCAGGATGCTCCACCGTTCTCTTTTGCCCGATCGGGTAGGGTATTTCTGGGCCAGCTCCCACCCCCTCCGCTCAAGTTCATCAGGAAAGATACCGTTGGGCGCCCCCAGGGTGACAAGAACGTTTGGAGCCTTCCGGGGCGCGTCGTGCTCGGGGACGACGGCGAAGTCAAAGGGGGGTGTTCCGAGGACGGAGGGGGTCATGAGGGTGCAGGCTCTCCCTCC
>CAYZZX010000126.1:0-2104 GCA_964483085.1 uncultured Synergistaceae bacterium | reverse complement strand
CAAAGGGGGGTGTTCCGAGGACGGAGGGGGTCATGAGGGTGCAGGCTCTCCCTCCGAGGGTGCGGGCGAGGGCGAGGGTGAAGGGAGCGGCACTGCTTCCGGCGGAGAGGAAGAGCACCTGGTCTCCCGACAGCCCCCGGCCGGCCAGAGCGGACCGGCTCTCGGACAGCAGCTCTGCGCCTCCTGCCCGGTCGAGCCAGAGGGCAGTCCTCTCCGGCGGCAGGGAGGGAAGGAGCCGGGCTTTTCCTTTGAGGAAGAAGACCCTCCTCCACCCCGTAAGACGGGGGACCTCCATCTCCACCAGGTCGGCACCGGTGAACCGGGAGATCCACCCCGCCACCCCCCGGCTCTGGGAGAGGTGCCCCCGGATTCCGTCGCTTAATAGAATGATGAGAGAGGGAGCAGTTTTTATCGATTTGTCCCGGCTCATTTTTCGTTTCCTCTCTCTTTTTCATCAGCGTCTTCCCCCGCCCCGAGGCCAGGAATGAAGGGGGCCATGGCCGCGAGGGAAGCGTCAGCGGCACCGCCGCAGGCCTGAAAATAGGCCTCCGCCCCTGCGGATGCTTTGCGCCGAACATCGGGGTTCAGGCTGTTACGCCAGAAGTCGGCCAGCCCCTCACTGTTCTTCACCGGAAAGGCCGCCCCCCGCTCTCCCAGTTCCCGGGCAGCCTGGGTAAAGTCGCGCATATAGGGACCATGGGAGAGGGGGATGCCGAAGGCCGCCGGTTCCATGATGTTCTGCCCTCCCCGGTCCACGAGGCTGCCGCCGATGAAGGCGCTGTCGGCTGCGCCGTAGAGATCGAAGAGCATGCCGATTCTGTCCACCACGAGGATGGCCCACTCTCTTTCGCCCTCCGAGAGCAGGGCGGTCCGGCCGAAAGGGGCGGCGAGTTTTCGAACCTTTTCCGCCCGTTCGGGGTGCCGGGGGACGAGGATGAGCCGGGCTGCGGGAAACGAGGGGCGGACCCGCCGGAAAGCATCGAGGACTATCTCGTCCTCCCCTTCATGGGTGCTGCCGGCAAGGAAGAGCGGATGCGTACCCCCTGCCAGTTCTCTCGCCCGGGTGAGGTCGGTCCCTTTCCGCCGCAGAAGGAGGGCGTCCACCTTGCAGTCGCCGACGACGGAGATCTTTTTTTCCTCCAGGCCGAGGCGGAGCATGACCTCCCGGTCGGATTCTGACCGCACGAGCAGAAGGGTGAACTGGTCGTAGACGTCCCTCCAGAAGGAGGGAAAGCGGTAGATGTTCGCCGCCGTCTTGTCGGAAAAACGGGCGTTCACTAGAAAGGCGGGGATCTTTCTTCGGGCAAGGGAGAAGAGCATATTGGGCCAGACCTCGGTCTCGAGGACGACAAAGGCCCTGGGCCGGAGGGTTTGGAGGGCCCTTGCGACTATCCAGGGAATGTCCCAGGGGTAGTAGATGTGTTCTCCGTAGAGCTCCTCGGCCACCCGACCGGCCATCTCCCGGCCCGTAGGGGTTGTGGTGGAGAGGAGGACGTCACCCGGAGGGTGCCCCCCGGCGGCGAGGGCTGCGAGAAGGGGCGTTGCGGTCTGCACCTCCCCCACGGAGACGGCATGGATCCACAGGGGGCGGTCAGGGAAGTTTTTTTTCTTCTCCCCCCGGTAATACCCTCTCCGCTCATCCAGCCCCTCGGCGTAGCGCCGCGCGAGCCAGGGAAAGGCGGCCATATAGGTTGCTGATACGGCGAGGGAGTAGATGGGGGAGCTCATGATCAGGCGATGCCGGCCTTGAGGAGTTCGTGAAGGTGAAGGATGCCCACGGGACGGCGTCCCTCCGCCACGATGATGGCGGAGATCTCCCGCTGCTCCATGACCCGCACCGCCTCGGCGGCGAGCTTCCGGGGCTCGATGACGAGGGGGGAGGGGTTCATGACCTCCTCCACGGAGAGGGAAAGGCATTCCGTTCCCCTTTTCGCCAGAAGGCGGCGAAGGTCGCCGTCGGTGAAGACTCCGGCGAGTTCTCCGCCGTCGTCCACGATGATGGTGGCGCCGTACCCCTTGCTCGTCATCTCAAAGAGGGCGTCGCTGACGGAGACGGAGAGCCCCACCAGGGGGAGTTTGTCCCCCGCCCCCATGACGTCCTCCA
>CAYZZX010000125.1:0-4270 GCA_964483085.1 uncultured Synergistaceae bacterium | reverse complement strand
GAGGCGGCGAGGAGCTCCTGGCTGATCATGAAGACCAGGGGGCACTCCTGGACGATGAGCTCCTGAGCCTCGGCATAGACCCTTTTGCGGGCCGCCTGATCCAGGGTGGCTGTACCCTTTTCGAGCAGGGCGTCAAGCTCGGGGTTCTTATAGCGGAAACGGTTGGAGGAGCCGATGTTGAAGGAGTGATAGAGGGGGGTCAGACCGCCGTCGGCGTCGCCTGTGCCTGTCCAGCAGAGCATGAAGGCGCCGTCGATCCCCTTGGCTGACGTGGAGAGAAGGGCGCTCCACTCCATGATCTCGATCTTCGCCCGGACGCCCACCTCGGAGAGGAAGGCCTGGATCAGCTCAGCGGCGCTGCGCCGTTCTGTTCTGTTGTCCGAGTAGATGGTCATATCGAAGCCGTCGGCGTACCCCGCCTCTTTCAGCAGGGCCTTCGCCTTTTCGGGATCATAGGGGTAGGCGGGCTTCCGGGAGGGGTCGAAGCCCCAGATCACGGGGGAGAGGGGTCCCCGGGAGGGGGACGCGAAGCCGAAATAGATGGCGTCCACGATGGCCTGCTTGTCCACGGCGTAGTTCAGGGCCTGACGGACCTTCTTATCGCCGAGGGGCTTCACTTCCGTATTGAGCCCCATGTAGAGGGTGGACATGGCGGGGGTCATGTAGGTGAGGAACTTGTCGTTTGTCTTGATGTTCGCGAACTCCTGGTAGGGGAAGTTTCCGGGGATGAGGTCCACACCGCCGGACTCGAGCTCCACGAGGCGGGTGGCGTCCTCGGGGATCCCCCGGTAGATGACCGTATCGATGGATGCGGGGCCCCGGAAATAGCCGTCGAACTTCCCGAGGGTGACCTTGTCGCCCCGGGACCAGTTCTCGAACTTGAAGGGGCCCGTTCCCACGGCGGTCTTGGTGCCGTAGTCGGCGCCTGCCTCATTCACGGCCTTCTCGTTGAGAATGGAGGTCTCGTAGCGGGTCAGGCTCATGAGCATGGGGGCGTAGGGGCGCTTGGTGACGATCGTAATCGTATGGTCGTCCACCGCCTCGATGGACTCCACTTCCTTGAGGTGGGTGGCGCCGGGGGAGGCCGTCTTGGGATCCTTGATCCGCTCCATGGAAAATTTCACGTCTCTCGCGGTGAAGGGCTCGCCGTTATGGAACTTCACACCCTTGCGGAGGTGAAAGATCCACGTGAGATCATCGGGGTTCTCCCAGGACTCGGCGAGATCGGGGACGATATCCATATTCTCGTTCACCTGGACGAGGTTGCTGTAGATCTGGCGGATGACGTTGGCCGAGTAGATGTCGCTCACCCGGTGGGGGTCGAGGCTCGAGATGTCCGCCACCTGGGCCAGCCTCAGTTCGGAAGCGAAGGCGGGAAGGCAGAAGACCCCGATCAGGAGAAGCGCGAGCAGTACGGAACGAAACTTTTTCATTCTGTCACCATTCCTCTCTTTTATTTCTTTCTCGAAAAACCATTTTGAAAGAGCTTGCTCTATATGGACCGGCAGAAAAGCCGGAAGATTTTACGCCGGAGAGAGAAGGCGCAATTCCGTGGAAGAGGCCGATGTCATGACCTCGCACCCGTCGGATTGGACGATCACGTCGTCCTCGATGCGTACGCCGCCGAGCCCCTCGACATAGATACCCGGCTCAACGGTCACCACTGAACCGACGGGAAGCTTCTCGCCGTTGAGGCGGCTCACCACTGGCAGCTCGTGAAGCTCGAGGCCGATGCCGTGCCCAGTGGAATGGGTGAAGGCATCCCCCCACCCCTTTGACCGGATGTAGCCTCGGGCGACCTCGTCGGCCTCCTGCCCCGTGACGGAGGAGGAGATTGCGGCCACGGCCCTTTTGCGGGCTTCCTCGACGACGGAGTAGATCTCAAGGAGCTTCGGATCAACCCTGCCGAGGCCCACCGTGCGGGTCATATCGGAGAAATACCCCTTGTAGACCGCGCCGAAATCCAGGGTGATACAATCCCCCTCTTCAAGAACCCGGTCGGAGAAGACGCCGTGAGGGCGGGCGCCCCGGGGGCCGGAGGCCACGACGAAATGCCCCTTGGCCATCTGTTCGGCCCCACGTTTTCGAATCTCGTGGACGAGGTCGGCAGCGACCTCCCATTCCCTTCTTCCCGGCCGGATGGCCGGAAGAAAGGCCTCGAAGGCCTCGGAGGCGATCTTCGCCGAATGCCGGAGGAGATCAAGTTCTTCTTCGTCCTTGACCGCCCGGAGCCTGAGCATGAGCCGGCGGGTCCTGACGAGGGAGGGGACGATTTTTGAAAGCTCCTCCGCCCGGTCGAGGGTGATTTTGTCCTCCTCCACGGCAAGAGATTTCACATCGAGCGTGCCCAGGGCCTCTCGTATGGCAGGCCAGGGGTCCCGGTCCTCCATCTTCCCGAGGGGGAAGAAGGACTGCTCCTCCCCCTGAAGGAAATACCGGGAATCGGTGACGAGGACGCCGCCCTTCAACCCCACAACCAGGACGGCGAAGGAGCCGGTGAACCCGGAGAGGTACTGAATGGACGGACGATTGTCCGACTCACTGCTGAAAAGAATGAGGGCGTCGGCCCCTGCGGAGCGCAGCTCTTCCTGCACCCCTGCAAGGCGCTGAGGGAAAAAACCGGCATTATCCTTCATATAAAGACCACTTCCTTCAAAAAGTTCGGGTGGTAGGTATTATACCAAATCGAAAATGCGGAGGCATCCTTTTTTTGAGGGAACAGGCCTTTTTACTGAGCCCGAGCGAGAGGGCGGGCGATTTCAGGCAGAAGATCGTGAATGTTCTCTGCCCTTCCGGGGTAGGCGGCGAGGGCCTCGAAGCTCAGGGTCCACAGGTCCGTGGGGAGGGCGGGGGCGATGAGTTCCTGATCGAAGGGGGAGAGAAGGGCAGCACATTCCTCCGCGTCCGCCTCTTTTTCGTAGAGGAAGAGGAGCCAGTTGATCGCCCCCTGGTCATGGCTGTCAAAGTCCATATACCCCGGCAGCACGAGCCGGCGGAGCACCTCGAGGCAGAGATGGAACCGCCCGGTGATCCCGAGAAACCGAGCCAGGTTCTTCTTCGTCGGAGGCGGGCCTTGAAGGAAGAAAAAGCGGTCCGCGTTCAGCAGCCCCCAGATATCGTCGGGAGGGGAGGAAAAATCGGTGTAGGCCTCGTAGTCGTAGCGGCTCAGATAGAGGAAGTCGGGCTCGAAATACTCCGGCGAGATCCCCTGAGCTTTGAACCAGGCGGCAGGGGTGCCGGGAGGGAGGGCTTTCTGTCTGCGGGCGGCGAGCCCCGTCTCGGGAAAGTCCGTCCGCAGCCGCTTCACTGTTTGAGAGGAGGGCCACAGCCATGTGAGCCCGCCGTCCAGGGAAAAAAGCTCGTCCTGTGCAAGGGGAGGCACGGGAAAGGAGGAAGAAAAAAGATACTCCTTCAGCCCCCATCGCTGAAGGTGCTTTTTGTCGAGCAGCAGGTAAAGACGGGTGCGCAGAAGGGCCCTTTCCTTCTCCCCAAGGGAGGGGGGACATTCACCGGGGACGGCAGGATGAAAGCATTCCGCGGCCTCCCGGCGGAAGGCCTCCCGCCCGGAAGGGGTGAGGGAATATACCTCTCCCTTCTTTTCCGCGAGTCCCTCCCTCAGCAAAGACCCGAGAAGGGCGGGATCCTTCCCCGCCAGCTCCGCAAGGTCCTCCGTCCAGCAGGGGTTGTCGCCGTCGAAAAGCAGCAGCACCTCACCGTAGTCCATGAAATCACCTCATTTTTTTGAAAAATTCTCTTCCCTAGATAACAGATTTTTTATCCCCTCGGCAGAGAAGGGGTCTTTCCGGAAGAGGTTCCGCCCGGAAATACTCCCCCGTCAGTTACTCCTTCCTGCGGAGGGCTCCCGGGGCTCCTCCTGACAGAGCGGGGCAAAGGTACCCTTCGTCAGCATCCTGAGATCCCGGGGGTTCAGTTCGATATCCAGCCCCCTCCGCCCCGCGCTGACGAGAATTGTTCCGTGCTCTTCGGCGGAGCGGTGGATGAAGGTGCGGAGGCGCTTTTTCTGCCCCAGGGGGCTCACCCCCCCAAGGACATATCCGGTGGACCGCTCCACCTCCTGCTTCGCCGCCATCTCCGCTTTCTTCGCCCCGGCCGCCTTCGCGAAGAGCTTCATGCTGAGCATGGAGTTCACCGGCAGAATTCCCACGGCGAGTTCTCTGCCGTCCAGGGCGACCACCAGGGTCTTGAAGATCCGTTCGGCGGGGATGCCCAGTTTTTCCGCAGCCTCCAGGCCGAAGGAGGTGCAGGACGG
>CAYZZX010000124.1:3077-4271 GCA_964483085.1 uncultured Synergistaceae bacterium | reverse complement strand
ATCGGAGAGAGTGAAGTTCGCCACAAGAGAGGCTCTGTCAACACCGTAAGGCATCGTGACGGCCACTGAATGAGTAGCAGTGTCGATCACGGAACTCACCTGATTGGGGATATCGTAGGCTGTGATGTCCCTGCCTGTCCTTGGAGCCGCTGCGTTAGTGACTGTGACTACCCATTCCTGAGTGGTTTCGTCTTCGGCCTCGACAATGTAGATCACAGGACTTTCAAAAGAGTTTGCGGTGGCTCCACTGACCTGAGGAACAGAACCCACCTTCGCGGAGGCTCCACCGGAGAGTTCAAATGTAGCAACAAGAGATGATCTATCCGTTTCGTAGGGCATCGTGATGGCCACTGTATGCGCTGCACTATCCACCCTGGCGCTACCCTGCGCGGGAATATCGTAGGCTGTAATGTCCCTGCCCGCCCTTGGAGCCGGCTCGAGTACGACTGTGACAACCCAGTCCTGAGTGGTTTCATCTTCAGCCTTGATGGTGTACGTCACGGAGTTGGTGAAGTTGTTTGCCGTAGCTCCACTGATCTGAGGAGTGGAGCTCACCTCTGCGGAGGCTCCATCGGAGAGAGTGAAGTCTGCCACGAGAGCGGATCTATCCGTGTCGTAGGGCATTATGATACTCACTGTATGAGCAGCGGTATCCATCACGGAACTCAGCTGATTGGGGATCTCAAAGGCTGTGATGTCTTTAGCTGTCCTTGGAGCAAGTGCGAGGACGACTTTAACAACCCAAGCCTTGGTATTCCCATCTTCAGCCTTTACGGTATAGGGCACGGAGTCGGTAAAGTCGTTTGCCGTAACTCCACTGATCTGAGTTACAGATCCCACCTCTGCGGAGGCTCCGCCGGAGAGAGTGAAGTCAGCCACGAGAGCGGATCTATCGGTGTCATGGGGCATCGTGACGGTCACTGTATGATTTGAGCTGTTGATCACGGAACTCACCTGGTCGGCGATCTCGTAGGCTGTTATCTCCCTGCCTGCCCTTTGCGAATCTGCAAGAACGACCGTGACAATCCAGCTCTGAACATCCCCATTCTCAGCCTCGACATTGTAGGTCACAGGGGCCTCAAAGTTATTTGCTGTGCTTCCACTGGTCTGAGGAGCAAATCCCACTTCAGCAGAGGCTCCACCGGAGAGTTCAAATGTGGCGACTAGAGAGGTTCTGTCTGTGCCGTAAGGCAT
>CAYZZX010000124.1:0-2977 GCA_964483085.1 uncultured Synergistaceae bacterium | reverse complement strand
TATGAGCGGTGCTGTCGATCACAGCGTCACTGACCTGACCAGCGATGGAGAAGGCCTTGATGTCCTTGCCTGTCCCGAGTTCGTTGGTGACCGTGACGGTCCACTCTTGAGTGGTTTCATCTTCAGCCGTGACGGTGTAGGTCACGGGGCTGGTGAAGTTGTTGGGCGTATTTCCACTGACCTGAGGATTGGACCCCACCGCTGCGGAGGCGTCACCGGAGAGTTCAAATGTGGCGACTAGAGAGGTTCTGTCTGTGCCGTAAGGCATCGTGACGGCTACTGTATGAGCGGTGCTGTCGATCACAGCGTCACTGACCTGACCAGCGATGGAGAAGGCAGTGATGTCCTTGCCTGTCCCGAGTTCGTTGGTGACCGTGACGGTCCACTCCTGGACGTCCCCGTTCTGAGCCTTGACAATGTAGGGCACGGGGTTTTCAAAGTTGTTTGCTGTCTTTCCACTGGCCTGGGCAGTAGACCCCACTGTTGCGGAGGCATCACCGGAGAGTTCAAATGTGGCGACTAGAGAGGCTCTGTCTGTACCGTAAGGCATCGTGACGGCCACTGTATGAGCGGTGCTGTCGATCACGCTAGAATCCACCTGGCCGGGGATGTTGAAAGTTGTGATGGCCTTGCCTGTTCCTAAAGCGTTGGTGACCGTGACAATCCATTCCTGAACGTCTCCACTCTCAGCCTTTATATTGTACGTCACAGAGTTTGTAAAGTTATTTGGTGTTGTTCCGCTGACTTGGGTAATGGACTCCACCTCTGCAGAGGCGCCACCGGAGAGTGTGAATTCGGCCACGAGAGAGGCTCTGCTTGTACCGTAAGGCATTGTGACGGCCACTGTATGATCAGAGCTGTTGATCACGCTGGAACCCGCCACTTGACCAGGTATAGAGAAAGCAGTGATATCTCTGCCTGTCCTTGGTGCGTAGACGACTATAACAATCCACTCTTGAGTGGTTTCATCTTCAGCCGTGACAGTGTAGGTCACAGGGTTTGTAAAGTTGTTTGGTGTGGTTCCGCTGGTTTGATGATCAGTTCCCACCGCAGCGGAGGCACTTTTTGACAGACTAAAGCTAGCTTCAAGAGCGGATCTGTCGGTACCGTAAGGCATCGCGACGGTCACCGTATGAGTGGAGCTGTCAATCACGGAACCCACCTGACCGGGGATGGAGAACTCTGTAAAATCCTTGCCCTCGTAGGGTAGCCGCGTCTTTGTGAAGGCTTTGAGACAGGGGTATCCCTTAGATGTTCCCGTCAACGTGTCCGTGTCGGACCACGTCGTTCCATTGGCCGATAGGAAGCTCCTGCCTGGGACCATTTCAAACCTTGGGTTTTCTTTGTCGGAATACGACTCAACTGCTACTGGAGACGGCATCCCGGGCGTCTTGAGCTTGACGACGACGGAAAAATCCTGACCGCTCACCAGATCCTGCGGCTCATCAAGCTCCACCGTGTGGTAGCCGGGAGCCTTGATGGTTCCCGTTTGAGTGGCCCCTTTTGTCCCTGTGTCGGGGTATCCTGTGACGCCGGTATAGATGGTGATCTCATACTCGCTGTCGGCTGAGAGGGTGTAAAAGCTGACCGCCTCCAGGCTCTCAAAGGCCTCTTTTGGCTCAAAGACATTGGCAAACCAGGCGGTAGAGTCCGCCATCCCCTCTGGAGCCACGGTGGCGAGTTTGCCCAGGACGTCGTACTGATAGATAAACTCGTATCTGTCGGCAGGAACCGAGACAAAGGCCGAACCTCCTGCGAGGGTAGCATCCTTGTAGGAGATATAGAGATAGCCGTCGTTGTACGCGTTGGGTCCGTCAGAGGTCTTTACGATCCAGGCCCCGTCAATCCCGGGATCTTGTGCGAAATTACTACGCGGATAGGTATCGTCCCAGCCGACTATGGCGACATAATATTCACTTGATCCACCGCTCGGTACTGTAGGAATGTAATAGGCATTCTTGGGACTGATATAATTACCGTTGTTTAACCCCCCACCCCATACAGTGGCCACCACCGCCCCGTGGTCGGTGAGAGCCTGCTTGACATTGACATCTCCAGGATTTATTTTGCCGCCATCAAGATAGTAAACGCTATGAAGACGCCGTACAGCAGGCGCATCAACCGGCTTGCTGTCTGTGTAACGGTCACCGAAGAGAACGTCCGTCTCGTTGACGATGCCGGTCCAGCGGGAGAGAAGGGCGGTGGCCTTTGTGGCGTTCCCAGACGTCTGCAGCGCACCGGGATATCCGGCTGTGCCCTCTCCAAATCCCCGGAGAGTTTCGTCCTGGTCTATATAGCAGTAGTAGAGCAGGAGCATCTCCGAGTAGTCTGGGTCACCGGTGCCCCCTGCCCTCAAATAGCTGGACTCAAGGGACGCCATCACGGCAAAGGCCCAGCCCTTCTGCCAGTTCCCTGTACCATCCCCTGCACTGTTTCGAACGGGCGACACATGGCCATGTGTTCGGAGGTCAAAGGCCGCCGGGAAGGTGGTCTTCGATCCGGCCTTCATCAGACCGGGGCTCATGGATGCCATGGCTGTCAGAGCGGACCCGGCCAAAAGAGTGAAAATAAACACGGATAACAAAATCATCTTAAGGATATTCTTTTTTATCATAAGTACAAAGCTCCCCCTTTTAAGGAAAACTATTATACAACATAAAGGCGTGGAGCAGTTATGAATGCTCAGGGAGGCCGCCGTGCCGGCAGCGGATGCAAGTGATACAATAAATATTCCCCGGGCCAGCCCGAAGAGCACTCCCGCTCCAATGACGAGGAAAAAAGTGGGAAGCATGAACAGAACTGCAATCACATAGAGGTACCAGGAGGAGAAGAAAGGCGGAAAAGATGAATTTTTTGAAATCCACCGGGAGGCTCCGGAAGCTGTCAAAGGGTATTGCCCGGATGGTAAAGAACGAATGGCGAACCTTCTGCGTGGCCACTCTGGGCACGGTGCTCATGAGTTTTTCCCTCGTGGCCC
>CAYZZX010000123.1:0-4298 GCA_964483085.1 uncultured Synergistaceae bacterium | reverse complement strand
CGAAGCGGTGCTGTTCGTCGACGATGGCGAGCCCGAGGGAGGCAAAGGCAACGTTCTCGGAGAAGAGAGCATGGGTCCCTATGGCCACCCGGAGAGCTCCTGACTCGAGCCCCTCGTGGATCTCCTTCTTTTCCTTCCGGGGGAGAGAGCCTGTGAGGAGGGCGCAGGGAACGCCGAGGGCGGCAAAAATCGGGGCAAGGCGCTGAAAATGCTGAGAGGCAAGAACTTCCGTGGGGGCAAGGAGAGCTCCCTGCCGGCCTCCGTCGAGAGCGGCAAGGAGAGCCAGGAGGGCCACCACAGTCTTGCCCGACCCGACATCCCCCTGAAGAAGGCGGTTCATGGGGACTGAGCGGGCCATGTCGCCAAAGATTTCGTCCGTGACGCTCTTCTGATCCTCCGTGAGTGTGAAGGGAAGATGGACGGAGAGATATTCATCCACAAGGGCACCGGGAGCGAGAGGGGTCGCCTGCTCCACTCCCAGAGAAGCCCGGGCCTTTCTGAGGGCAAGGCCAGTCTGCAGCAGAAAGAATTCATCGAAGGCAAGGCGCTTTCTCGCCGCCCTCCACCGCTCCCGGGATTCTGGAAAATGCATCTCCGCCACGGAGGGGCCGAGGGGCGCAAGGGCGAGGCGTTTTCTCATCTCGGAAGGAAGAAAATCGGAGAGAAGGGGGAGGTACTCTCCAAGACAGGTTCTGATGATTCGCCGGAAGGTCTTGTTCGTCAATCCCGCGGTTCCGGGGTAGATCGGCACGATGGAGAAGGCTTTTTCATCCTCCGTCTCGTCGTTCAGGATCTCAAAATCGGGGTTGGTGAGCTGTACTTTTCCACTCCGCACATCCACCCGCCCGTAGAGGGCGGCCCGGACGCCGGGGAGAAACTGAGATTCGAGCCCCGGCCGGTTGAACCAGACGGCCTTCGCCATTCCCTGTCCGTCGGAGAGAAGGACAGTGGTGATGGAGAGCCCTTTTTTCAGGCTCTTTCGCCGCTCGATGGCCACGACCTTCGCCACCACGGAGGACATGGAGCCTCCGGCAAGAGAGGAAAGGGGTGTCAGTTCCCGTCTGTCTTCGTATCTTCTGGGAAAGAAGAAGAGAAGATCATTTACACTTGCAATTCCGAGCCGTCCGAGGAGAACTTCCCGGGCGGGGCCGACGCCCTTCACATACCGTACGGGATCGGAAAGACGGCGGACCGGAGGGGTCACCGTGCCGTGTCGTCCTCTCCGGCGGCACGGTCTTCCTCCATGTCAACGAGGGCGGCAAAACGGGAGAGCATGGAGTGGAATTCGGCCCTGGCCTCCTGCCTGATCTGCCGGAGACGCTGAATTTCTCTGCGCTCTCCATCGCGGACCGACGTTGCCTCGGAGAGAATCTGTTTCGCTGCGAGCCGGGCCTCCGACAGGATGGCGTCGGCCTGCCGGCTCGCGGCGTCCTCCTTCGCCTCGGCTGATTTCTGCGCCATCAGGAGGGTCCCCTGAAGGGTCTCCTTCAAGTTTTCATATTCCAGGATCTGCTCCCGGAGACGTTCGACCTGCCGTTCAAGGTCGGCGCACCGCAGAGAGTACTCCTGTATATCGTCCGCCACCCGGTCGAGAAATTCATCCACTTCATCCGGGGCATACCCCCGTAGAACCCTGCCAAAGGCCTTTGTCTCCAAGTCCCTGGAGGTAAGCAGTTCAGACACTATTTGTTTCCTCCCATTCCTCAATCATGGTTTTTTTCGGAGCGACGAGGAAAACTCCTCCCGCGACCCGGACGACCGTTCCGCGGTTGGCCGAGGCCACACCGCAGAGAAAATCGAGAAGGCTCTGGCCGGTCTCCCGTTCCATACCCCGAAGGTCGAGGAGGACCATCCGCCCCTTGCGGAGCTCCTCAGCGAGCTCCTCCTTACGGTCTACTCCGGCGGAGCCCCGAAGCAGAATAATATCGGCCTGCTTCGAAGGAGGGCGAAGAATCCGCTCCTCCCGCTCTTCAAGCCCGTTCGTCCGTTCGGCGTCCTCTTCTTCGAGCTCTTCTGTGTCTCTGTCAACAAGCCCCAGAAGGGCCATGAGGCGTTCAAGCACTCTCCTCACCTCCGCTTAATTTCCTCTTCGGACTCCGAAGAGGGCAGAACCGATGCGGATCATGGTGCTTCCTTCTTCTATAGCCCATGAAAAATCTCCGCTCATCCCCATGGAAAGCTCAGGAAGAGGGAGAGAAAAGTCTCTGCGGGCCTTTTCGGCCAGTTCGCGCAGGCAGGCGAAGGCCCGCCGTACTTCAGCTTCATTTTCCGTCAGAGGACCGATGGTCATCAGCCCCTCCACGGCGAGAAAGGGGCATCCTCCGAGGATCTCACCGAGGATCGGAAGGGCCTCTTCCGGATAAAGGCCTTTTTTCGATGTCTCTCGCGATGTGTTGACCTCCACGAGGACGGGAAGAACTCTTTCGGTCCTCTCCCCCTCGGCGGAGAGGCGCTTCGCAAGGTCCAGAGAGTCCACCGAGTCGATGGCGGAGACCTCTCCGAAGACCTTCCTGATCTTATTTTTCTGCAGATGGCCGATCAGCCGCCAGCGGACGGAGATGTCTTCAGGCCATCCGGCTTTCTTCTCAAGCAGCTCCTGAACGCGGTTCTCTCCGACTGTCGTGATGCCGCAGCGCACCGCTTCAATAATATCCTCCACGGGGCGGGTCTTCGTCACCGCCACGAGAAGAATATCCTCTTCGTTTCGTCCGCTCCTTTTTGCTGCCGTGCGGACGTCATCCCGAATACGGGCCAGATTGTCCTTTATATTCACCATATTTGTATTTTTCCCTCCCGGGCGCTCTGTGCGGACCGGACGACGAGATTTCCCGGCGTCAATCCTGAGGTGACAAAAAAACGCCCCTGTTCTACCGGCATTCCCCGGATCTCCTGAAAACGGACCATATTTCCCTCAACCTGAAGAACTCCCTGTCTGCCCTCCCGGTGGATCACCGCGGTCTCCGGAACTGAAATCCCCGCTTTCTCCTCTGACTCCAGCAGAAGATCGAGCTCCCGGGACTGAATAATCTCCACGGGAAAAAACGGCAGGGCGACGTAGAGCTTCACCGTTCGGCCGTGGAAACGGGATACCCGCACATCGACCTTCTGAGGCCAGCCCAGGTCCTTTCTTTTCAGCCTGACGAACCCTTTGCGGATGTCCTGCTCATGGGACGGAGCCACGTCCGCATAGAGAACGCACCGGAGGTCCTGGGGCTGGGGGATGAGCTTCCCCACCGCCTGCCCCTTCTCCACTGTCCGTCCCTGGGGGAAAAACTCGGCGAGGGGCGCCCGTGGCAGGGGGGAGAGATCATTCCAGAAGTCCTTATACGCCCACTTCCCCTCCGCACCGTCCAGAGCGGGGAGAAAATACCCCACATCCTCCGCCCGGATCGCCATCTTCCCCTTGGAACTGTCGACCACTGCCAAGGTCTCCCCCTTCCGCACCCGGCGGGGTTCAAGGGAGGGGTAGGTGACCTTTCCGCTCCATTTCGACGATACAATTGTCTCCCGCCAGATGAGAATACCCCGCACGGGGATCCTCTCAGCATGAGTATAGGAGACGGCGGAGACCACCTCCGGATTGAGGAGCATCTGATGCTCCCACCAGAGGAAATAGACCTTTACAGTTCCTGCGGCCACGGCAAGTATCATGGTGAAATAAAAAAAACGTTTCAGCAGCCAGGCCATTTTTTGCTTCAAGTAGTCTTTTGCTCCATCACATCCTCAACATGGGACTTGTCCCGTTCGAGGGAGGCGAAGGCGTCGTGATTGTGTATGCTTTCGTTGCTCGTGACCCGGATGCGGTACCAGGGAATCCGCTCCTCCCCCTCGAGGGCGACGGCCACGTCCCGGAGGACGTCCTCCACAAACCGGGGAGTGTTGTAGGCCTGCTCGGTGACGAACTTCTCGTCCTCCCGCTTCAGCAGCGTATACACCGGCGCGGAGGCATTTTTCTCGGCGATCTCCACCAGCTCCTCTATCCAGACGAGCCCCTTCATCCGGACGGAAATCTCGACGGAAGCCCTCTGATTATGGGCACCCTTCTCAGAGATCTCCCGGGAGCAGGGGCACAATGTCTGCACGGGAACCACCACCGTGGTGACGAGATCAAAGGTCTTTCCCTTAGTGGCCCGAAAGGTGACGTCGTAGCGGGTGTAGCTGCCCATCCCCGTCACGGGCGCCTTCCGGAGGAGGAAGTAGGGAAAGGAGAACTCAAGCTCCGCGCATTCGGCATCAAGAACCCTGCGGAGGTCCTCGGTGATGTGTTCGAGGTTCGAAAGGGTAACCCGGCCCTGAAA
>CAYZZX010000122.1:0-4321 GCA_964483085.1 uncultured Synergistaceae bacterium | reverse complement strand
TGACAGGTTTTATGCGAAACCGGACGAAGCACCTGATCTGATATGCATAGAACTGGAAAACACCGAAGAACCTGGAGGAGACTTCTTTTTCCTGCATAGAACTATTTACGATGACAAGCGTGTTATGTCCTGGTTTTTTGCAGGAAATGGAAACTCCGTTTTTGATCTGTTAGTACCAGATGATACGGAAAATATTAGAAGCACGCCGGATGAACTCATATTTGAAAAAACAACGGGAGAAAAGTCACAGGAAAAGCCTCGTAAAAATGATGAGTTTTATGCCGTGTATTGGGCAACAGGATCCGATAAAAAGAGTCTTTGGCTGGACGATGTCTGGTGGACGCCCACAGAAGAAGAGAACGCTGCCCAAGATTATCCGCAAAAAATGACCTATTATGAGACCGATATCGCAGAAAGCATTCTTTACGCTATTGCTCCGGAGGAGATCGGAGAGGTCTTAGGTGAAGATCTGACCGAGGGCGCAGTGTATTTTGTCACGACGGATGAAGGAGGAAATGTTACTTCATTTATTTCGGCAGAACGCAAGAAATTTATAGAAGAGTCCTCTCTCAATTCAGAAGCTGAAACATTGATATACGAAATTATTGAAAATGACGTAGAAGAGATACGAGAATATTTGAACGCCGGCATGGCTATTTTGTTTACCGGTGAAACTGCCGTGATTGAGGATGAGGAATGCTATCTTGTAATGTTAGGAACAAACCATGAAGGTCATTTCGTACGAGAAGTGATGTATGCTGTAAATACAGTAACCCGGCAGGTATATCGGTTTGATGTTTTAAACGATACGTGGGAACCGGTGGCAATGGGGTAGATGGGATTGATGTAAGGAATAGCCGCGCTGTGTCAGTGTAAGGATGAATCCGCCCGGACCCGGGATTTTTTCGGGCAGCGCACCCCTGAAATAAACGTAGAAGCTCTCGCTCTCTTGCCGGATGCGGGAGCTTCGTTTTTTCGACTTTGCCGGATTTGTTCAATTGCCATCCTGAGTTCATGTCATCCACTTCAACTTACCGAAAAAGGAATTCTGCTCATTCATTTCTTTTATGCCCCATCGCTCTTGATTTGACAATGGTTATTCCTATAGCCTATTATAATGATTAAATCTACATATACAGGAAATGCTGTAGCGAAATACTTGCTTGCATTGAATAATATGTCGGATGACTTTTCGGTATTTCTTTAGTTCACCCTTTGCACCTTCTGTAACTCCACCAGGCGTATCCGGGCTTCGTGCCGGAAAGGACAATGAAATGGAAAAAAACCTTTCATCATCATCATCATCTCATCAAGGCACTATAGTATCTATACGGGGAAGTGTCGTGGACATCCGCTTCGAGGACCGTCTGCCCGCCGTCTATACAATGCTGCGAACCGGAGCGGAGGGAGAGATCGTCATCGAGGTGCTCTCTCAGCGAAGCGAAAAAGTGGTCCGGGGCATCTCTTTAACACCTACGCAGGGGCTCGCCCGGGGAATGGCCGTGGAGGATACGGGACACCCCCTTCAGGCCCCCGTGGGGAAGGGGATCCTTTCTCGTATGTTTGATGTCTTCGGCAACACAATAGATCGGGAAGGCCCTCTTTCTGATGTGCAGTGGCGTTCAATTCACAACGATCCGCCTCCGCTGGCCCGCCGTTCGACGAAGTCCGAGATCTTCGAGACGGGGATAAAGGCGATCGACGTTCTGGTTCCCCTCGAGCGGGGAGGGAAGTCGGGGCTCTTCGGCGGTGCCGGAGTGGGAAAGACTGTGCTTCTCACGGAGCTCATCCACAACATGGTCGGCCGGGAAGAGGGCGTGAGCCTGTTCTGCGGTATCGGCGAGCGCAGCCGTGAGGGGGAAGAGCTCTACCGGGAGATGAAGGAGGCGGGCGTTCTTCCGAATATGGTGATGGTCTTCGGGCAGATGAACGAGCCTCCCGGTTCACGCTTCCGGGTCGGGCACGCCGCTCTGACCATGGCGGAGTATTTTCGGGATGACGAGCACCGGGATGTGCTGCTTCTTATAGACAATATCTTCCGTTTCATTCAGGCGGGTTCAGAGGTCTCGGGTCTTCTCGGCCAGATGCCCTCTCGCCTCGGCTATCAGCCCACTCTGGGAACGGATCTTTCGAAGCTCGAAGAGCGCATCGCCAACACCGATACAGGGGCCATTACCTCTATTCAGGCGGTCTACGTGCCAGCTGACGACTTTACAGACCCGGCGGCGGTCCACACGTTTGCTCACCTCTCGGCATCCATCGTCCTCTCCCGGAAGCGGGCGAGCGAGGGGCTCTATCCCGCCATTGAACCCCTTCAGTCAAGCTCCAAGATGGCCACTCCCGGCATAGTGGGGGAGCGTCACTACTTTCTGGCCCAGGAGATACGCAAGACCCTGGCGCAGTATTCCCAGCTCAAGGATATTATCGCCATGCTCGGCATCGAGCAACTTTCCGCCGAGGATCGCAACGTAGTGGCCCGGGCCCGGCGGCTTGAACGCTTCCTCACTCAGCCCTTTTTCACCACCGAGCAGTTCACCGGTTTGAAGGGCCGCCTTGTGAGCCGGGAGGATGCGCTGGACGGCTGCGAGCGTATCCTGAATGACGAGTTCACCAAGTATCCAGAAAATGCCCTCTACATGATCGGGTCCGTGGATGAGGCGAAAGAAAAGACGAAATCAATAAAATCTGAGGAAAGCGTTCCTGCTTCGGAATAGAATGAAATGTCCGGAGTGTATTTCCCCCGGACGGAAAGGAGGGACCCGTGACGCAGTCTGTAATGACCATGAAGATTCTTATTCCCTTTCAGATCTTTGAAGAAAGAACCGACGTGACGAATATCGTGGTGGAGACGAGCGCGGGCTCCTTCGGTATTCTTCCCCGGCGGCTGGACTGTGTCGCCACCATAGTGCCGGGCATTCTGATCTACGAGACGGCGGGAGGAGAGGAGAAGTATGCGGCCCTTGATGAAGGTGTTCTTGTGAAGACCGGGCAGGAAGTTTTTCTCTCAGTCCGGCGAGCCCACGGAGGAGACAACCTCGAAGCCCTTCAGCGTTCGGTGGAGGAGGATTTTCTCGATATGGATGAAAGTGAGAAGAGCGTGCGGAGGGTTCTTGCCCGGCTGGAAACGGGCATTATCCGCAGGTTCGTGACACTGAGCAATGAATGAATCTCAAGCCGGAAAAAAACCCGGAAAGGAAGAGGAGTTTGCCCGGCAGGTAGGAGAAAAGGCCCGGCGCAAGCTCCATGCCCGAAGAAACCCGGCACCCGGTGTGTGGTTCGGACTGGGGATGATGGGCATCATCGGATGGTCCGTCTCGGTTCCGACTCTTCTGGGCGCTGCTCTCGGGGTATGGCTCGACAGTCGCCTCGAGGATGCCCGTTCGTGGACCCTCGCCCTTCTCGTGGCGGGACTTGGGATTGGGTGTATCAATGCCTGGTTCTGGGTCTCCCGGGAGCGGAATGCCATGGAGGAGGAGGAGCGAAATGACGGCTACTGAGGTCCTTAAGCTGCTCGTTGTTTTTGCAGCAGGGGTGCTGCTGGGAGTAGTTTTCTTCGGAGGTTTGTGGTGGACCATCCAGCGGGGAATAGCGTCTCCTCGCCCCGCCCTGTGGTTTTTCGGCGGCTATCTCGTGCGGATGGGCTTTCTTCTTACTGCCCTCTACTACCTTTCCGGAGGGGCCTGGATTCGACTGCTCATTCTCGGTGCGGGAATTTTTCTCGCCCGAAGCCTTGTTCTGCGATGGACAAAATCCTCGGGGAAGAAAAGTCCCCCGGAACAGGAGGTGCTTCATGCGTCTCAGCCCTGATGCCATCATTTACTGGCAGTCCGGTTTTTTCACAATTAACGCCACATTGGTTTTCACGTGGGCCATCATGGCTGTGCTTACTGTGGGTTCCATGCTGATCACCTCGCGGCTCTCCACCGGCCTGACCCGGTCACGCTGGCAGAATGTCCTTGAGATGATCGTGACGGCCATCAAAGAACAGATCCGGGAGGTTGGTCTTGCCGATCCTGAAAGCTATCTTTCCTTTCTCGGCACAATCTTTCTTTTCGTGGCCACGTCCGCTCTTTTGACGATCTTTCCGGGTTTTGAACCCCCGACAGGATCACTATCAACGACAGCGGCCCTTGCACTGGTGGTGTTCGCTGCAGTTCCCCTCTACGGCATTAAGAAGCACGGCGTGGGGAGCTATCTGAAGACGTATATGGAGCCGACGGTCGTTATGCTGCCCTTCAACATCATCGGCGAGATCTCCCGCACACTCGCTCTGGCCGTCCGTCTCTTCGGCAACATGATGAGCGGCGGTATGATCGTCGGA
>CAYZZX010000121.1:0-4344 GCA_964483085.1 uncultured Synergistaceae bacterium | reverse complement strand
ACTGAAGGAATCCCAGAAGTACGAGAGTGTGCGACGGGGTATTCTTCCTCCTGGAGTGATCCGTAGAGCGTGGACGGATGAAAAGAGCGGCTTTTCGTACGCTGTGGCAGTCTTCCTCCCCTCCGCCACCGCAGAGGCTCGCAAAGACAGCGCGGAGATGGACGCTGTGGATCTCCTGGCCCCTGCTCCCGCACCGGCAACCCCTCGTCAGAAAGGACCGACGGAAAGCGACGTCGAGCGTGGACCCAGCGGCAAAGTTCATGACGAGAAGGCTTTGTAGTTTTGTTTTAGTGGTAGTGATGGCGGGGCTTTTCAGTCCCGCCTTTTGTCATGCAACTCTTTCGTCGATCACGGGTTTTGTTGGGGAGTCGCCGCTCCCTAATGCTGTCCGGGAGCGCCTGACTGCCCGCGTGGAAGCCGCCTCGGAGGCTTCGTCCTGGATCATCGAAGAGGAAGGCGTGGTCTACAGCCTGGTTTTTCTTCCTACACCAAAGGAAGGAAATCCGCAGATACGGAGAAGAGTGGAGATCTCGCTTCTCGCTGCCGCTGAGATGAAAGGGAAGATGCATTTATTGCTTTACGGGACGACTTCACTCTATCCCGGAGACGTATACTCCTCTCCAGAGGCCATCGCCGGAGCGCTGATCAGCCTGCGTGAAGACCGTACAGCAAGGGGAATTCTCTTGCCGGGAAGTCAGAGCAGCCGGTCAATCCTTGAGAATGGGGTCGCTTCGCTTGACTGGGCTCCGTTGGAGAAGATCAACGTCGTGGGACAAAGCCTCCCTAAAGGCAAGGTCTTCGATGACGCGTACTGTGCACAGCTCTACGGCATATCCCGCTCCTTCTTCACTACGGCAAATTATCAACAGGCGCTCGGAATACTCAAGGAGATGCACCGTTTTCAGTGGATGAATCCTGATGCGTATCTGGATGCCTCAGAGTGTTTTATCCGTCTGGGAAGCCCCAAAGAGGCCTCCCTCCTTCTCGAAAAAACACTGGAGGCGATGCAATCCCTCTTTTCGGTAGAACAACTGGAACGAGCCGGAGAACTCTTCGGAGAAGCGGGCAACGAGGAGAGAATGCAAAGGCTCTACGAGGATGCCCTGAAACTCTTCCGTTCGAGGAGAGGGGGAGAAGAATGAAGAGACGGTTATCCATTATTCTACTGTCATTTGCCCTGCTACTCTTCGCTGCGACGGGGGCGGTGGCCGATACCGAGCAGTCGGTGGTAATAACTGGATTCGGTAACACTGTCGATCAGGCTTTGGAAAAGGCCTTGTCTGAGGCTGTGGCTGCCGTGGCCGGTGCGCTTTTCGCCGAACGAAGCTCGCTCTCCGGCGAGGATCTAAAGGAACAGCTTTTACGCTACAGCCAAGGAACGGTGAAGACATACAATATTCTGGAGGAGAATGCGCTTGAAAAAGGCTTCTCGGTGACTGTCCATGCCATCGTGAATAGCACCTCTATCGAAGAAAAGATGGAAGAGTTTATAAAGAATTTCCGCGCCGATGTCTCCTCCGCTCCGGATACCGTCAGCCAAGTGAAGAACGTCGTCGATCTGCTGGTCGAGCAACTGTGCTCTTATCGCTACGAGGACTTTCTGACTGCGGAGATAGTCTCGGTGAAGCAGGACGAAAAGACGAGCACCTTGACCCTTGCGTTCAGAATTGCTTTTGATAAGAAGCAGTATCGAGATCAGTTCGCAAGGGGAGTATCCCTTCTTCTTGAGCGTATCGTCGCTGAACCGGAGTTTACTGCACTCCTCTTTCCAAAGGAGAACGGCGAGAAAGCGGTTTTGGCGGCCACATTCCACCTGCTCGATGAGAACGAGGTCTCCAGAAGCTACACCCTCCCCGTCGAAATGGCCGGACGTCTGGCCGACGCCCTTGGTTTTTCCACGAAGAGCGAGCCAAAGGGAGCGGCATTCCGAGGGGCGTGGCTTCATATTTCTCTTCTTGATGCGGATGAGAAGCAGCTGGAACGCATTCCTGTCGCGCTTCCCCTGACCAACGTCGCTGCCTTCTTGTTGAAAAAAAACTCAGAAACGACGGTCGAAAGGGTGGCCGGACAGCTTGCGGCGGCGGCAAAGCGCAGTGCACTTACGCGCAGCCCGGATGAAATCATTCTCGTCCCGTCATTCGGAAGAGCTCTCAGTAACGGGAACGCAGACTTTATGACGGATGTCGTACAGAAGGTGATCTTCGAGCTTCCGGAAGAACTCTTTTCCAGAACGACAAACGTCTCGGCGACGCTTCTTTTCGAAAAGTGGTGAAAAGGATGAGAAAACAGATCGTTTGGCTGCTGGCGCTCTTCGTGCTCTGCCTCGCCCCGATTCTTTCTGCAGCTTCCGATGGGAAGGAACCGCTCCTTGTGGTCGCCGAAGGAAAAGGAGTCGGAGTTGACAGGGACGATGCTCTTCGTCTTGCCTGGCAGGATGCGGTCCGTAAGGGCACTGGACTGGTTATGGATTCGACGACGGTCCGAAAAGGCGATACCATCGTTGAATCAATCACCCTCCTCAGCCGGGGTTATATAGACAGGTACGAACTTCTCGAGGAAAAAAAGATAAAAGGAGTTTTCCACACGAAAGTAAAGGCGTGGATCCGACGGGACATTATCCTTCAGGGGCTGCTCGCGGAGCGCCCCGCCGAATACTCCGTGGACGGTAAAAGCCTCTACGCGCAGGCTCTGACGAAGGAAGAACAGATCCGAGAAGCTGTGGAAATCCTTGACGAGTGGCTCTCTTCGGTCAAGTACGAAAACTATCTCATCGCTTCGGTATCGAACCCGGTCTTTCGTCACGGAGCCGGTGAGATTGCATTCAGAGTTGCGCTCACATTCGACGCGGACCGTTTTTATAGTGAGTTCGCCGCGGAAATGACACGCCTTTTGGACTACGTGGCTCTGGCGAAAGAAAAAACTGTACCGATGCACCTGCCCATCGACACTCGTTCGGGAAAGGTCTCTTTACCGTTCAAAAGACAGAGCGTCGGCGAATACGTCAGGCTATTCGGCCTTGACTCCGCCAAAACAGGCAAACCTCATGTCCGCATGTCGGCGATTGAGGGAACGAAGCTTGCGAATGTCTATCTTGCGACCTCCTCGTTTTACTTCTCTGCATATAGACTGCCAGAAGAAGTCTTCGGCGCGTTATGGAGCAGGGTGTGGAAAGGGACAAGTTCCAAGATTCCAGGAACTTTTTTTGGAGGCGGAACTCTTCGGATCGCACTGAAAAGCAAGGGCGGAAGCGATCTTCTAACGCATGAAAATCCGCTCAACGTCAACAACGTGATTCTTTTCCCCGATCCACGCGCGCCCTTAATGGCGAGAAACGTACGTGAAAAAGAACAGGCTCTTTTTTTAATTCCAGCCCTCGGCAACAAACAGCCGTCAGGTAAGAATGACTACGAACTTTTTCCACGAGCTGAAACTGAGATCGTCATCAAGGTGACTCCCGACATCATGCGCTTGGTCGCCGGCGCAGCCTGTTCCGTTGTGCTAAAGCGGTAATGCCTATGACTAGGGAAGATAGCTTCACCTAGAAGACATTTTGCCCATGTGTTTCTGTCTGTTCATTGCCTGAATAACAGTCGGAAGTATTTACAAAGCCGAAGAGGAGCATCCTTTTTTTTCGCTCCTCTTCGGCTTTGTATAGTTTCTCCTAAAGCATTATGGAAGAACTAATTCTCTTCTATGCTTCCAGCCTGCCTGGTTCCATAGCACTATCATCGACTCCGTATTTTCTTTATGTCGATTTGGCCGATTAGATATTGACAGGGAAAGCTCAGTGGTGTATTCTCATATCTAAATCATAGTAAATCTTATCAGGATGCTATGAACACATGTTCAAACATCAAGGAGGAAAAGTTATGAAAAAATGCATTCTCGCGCTGCTCGCTGTCGTTCTTTTCAGTTCTGTTGCCTTTGCTGCCGACGATCCGAACGTTCTGAAGGTGGGCACGGAAAGCACCTACCCCCCCTATGAATTCCGGGATGAAAAGAACGAGCTGAAAGGGTTCGATATCGACCTTATGGAAGCCATCGCCGCAAAGATCGGCATGACCATCGAGTGGGTGGATATGCCCTTTGACAGCCTTATCCCCTCGTTGCTGGCGAAAAAGATTGATGTTGTCGCCGCTGGCTTGAGCGCCACGGAGGACCGGGCAAAAAAGGTCTCTTTCTCCGCTAATTACGAGGTTTCCATGAGCGCCTTTATCGTCGCGACAGACAACGACTCCATGAAAACGCCTGCGGACATGAAGGGAAAGACCGTGGCCGTTCAGCTCGGAACGGTACAGGAGACCTACTCCCAGTCCCTTGAGGGAGTGACGGTGAAATCCTTTC
>CAYZZX010000120.1:0-4403 GCA_964483085.1 uncultured Synergistaceae bacterium | reverse complement strand
GTTAGCGTTCATTGTAAGAAGACAAAACCGATGACAGATTGATAAAGGAATTTTTGCTGCATAAAGAAAAAGAAAATATGCTAATAGCCACCGCACAAATGGCACATTTGGTTTTTTCCGACACAAAGCCAAACGCTGAAAAAACCAAAAGAGCCATTTTTTCCACTGATAAATGACATTAAAACAAAAAAATATTTCTATCTTTGTCGAAAATTGACAAACTATGTTGGACACATTTGTTTCTATTGGTGATACTTTAAAAGAAATTAGGGAAACCAGAGGTTTCAACCTACAAGATGTTTCATTGAAAACACATATAAATTACACTGTATTAAGTCGAATTGAAACAGGTAAACGATTACCTACTAAACCTCAAATCAAGAGCCTAGCTAACTTTTATAACTATAGCGAACAGGAACTTGTCAAATACTTGATTAGTGACAAGATTTTGTACGAAATACAAAATGAAGATTTTGGATTGGAAGGGTTTTTACTTGCAGAGCAAAGGATTAAATTCGGCTTATCATTATTTAACGATTATGATAATCTTGAAAAATTCGCCTTGCAAAGCAGACGTTACATTGGAAATAAAGCAAAATTGACTAATTGGATAATGGAAATTATTCAAAAAGAGACTAAAGGGAACGACACGTTTATTGACATCTTTTCGGGAACGGCAATCGTAGCACGAGAAGCAATGAAGACATACAAAAGCGTTGTGCTAAACGATATTTTGTATTCCAACAACATTGCTTACAAAGCATTTTTTGACAACTCAAAATGGGATTCAAAAAAAATTGTGGATATTGTAAATGAATACAATATATTAAACCATAAAGAAATAAACGAAAACTACTTTTCTAAAAATTTTGGGGACAAATTCTACGAAAAAGATGTTTCAAAACTCATTGGACATATTCGTGAGGACATTGAAAACCGAAAAAATCAAATTAACGAAAGAGAATACGCCATACTTTTAACTTCGTTAATTTACACAATCGACAGACTTGCCAACACAGTTGGGCATTTTGACGCATACATAAAAAAACCGATTGCAAAACGACCTCTAAATTTTCGCTTAATCCAAACTGAAGATTTTGCAGGAGCGAAAATCTATCGAGAAGATTCTAATCAATTGGCAAGGCGTTTAAAAGGCGACATTGCCTATATCGATCCACCATACAATTCACGCCAATATAGTCGTTTTTATCACATTTACGAGAATCTTGTAAAATGGGAAAAGCCAAAACTTTACGGAGTTGCGTTAAAACCCGAACCCGAAAATATGAGCAAATATTGCACAGTAAAAGCAAAAGATGCTTTTAAAGATTTGGTTGAAAATTTAGACGTAAAATATTTAGCTGTTTCATATAATAACACCTATAATTCAAAAAGTAAATCATCAAAAAATAAAATTGAGTTCGAAGAAATAGTTGACATCTTAAACGAGGTTGGGAAAACCAAGATCTTTGAACAATCTCACCAATATTTCAATACAGGAAAAACACTTTTTAATGACCATAAAGAATTCTTATTCCTAACAAAAAAGTATGATTAACCACAAAAAAACATATCGTTCTCCCTTATTTTATGTTGGGGATAAATACAAGCTGTACACCAAAATTTGCAAATATTTTCCTAAAACTGTAAACCGCTTTATTGAGCCTTTTACAGGTGGAGGTTCAGTTTTTTTAAACATCAAAGCCAACGAGTATTTATTAAATGACATTGACACAAATGTTATTAACATTCATAAATATTTGATTGAGCAATCTGAAGACCCAAAATCGTTTTTTGATGAAGTTTTTAAAGTGGTTGAGAAATACAATTTATCTCATTCTTACATCAAAGATATTGTTCCACAGGAATTAAAAAACAAGTGGGTAAAAACTTATTATGCAAAATTCAATCAGGTAGGTTTTAACCAACTGAAATGTGATTATAATTCGAGCAATGAAAAAAGTGTTTTACATCTTTATTTACTATTGATTTACGGCTTTAATCGTATGCTTCGTTTCAATTCAAAAGGTGAATATAATTTACCTGTTGGCAATGTTGATTTCAATCAAAATACGTTTCTCGCGCTTCAAGACTATTTTCGATTGGCTCATCAAAAAAATATCTCACTTCATAATTTAGACTTTGTAGATTTTTTAAAAAAAATAGATTTTAAAGAAGATGATTTTGTTTATCTCGACCCACCCTATCTCATAACTTTTAGCGAATACAACAAACTTTGGGACAAGGAAACAGAAAAAAGGCTCTTGAACTATCTTGAAATTTTGGAAGACAGGAGCATTAACTTCGCAATTTCTAATGTAACCCATTACAAAGGAAAAACGAACGAGCAATTTTTAGAGTGGAGCAGACAACATAATTCTTTTGAAATAAAAAGTAACTACATTAGCTACCATGACAATACAAACAAAGAGTTTAAAGAGGTTTTAGTGACAAATTTTGAGCCTCAAATTACCGAACCACAACAAAAACTAATTTTTAGCAACTTGAACCCGTAGAACGATAATGGCAAAAAAACGAGAATCAACATACAAGCCTTTGCTTTTTACCACAACGGTAAGAAATCCCGAAAGAATGAAAAGGCTTTTAAATGTCCTCAATAAATTTGATGGGCAAATATTAACTTCCGATTTGGCTGAAAGAATCATTGGCGAACTAATTAAATATGGACTTTATCGCCCTATGAAAATCAGTGGTGGTATTAAAGAAAAATGGAGTTCAAGCAAAAAAGGAGAATTTTCAGAAATTTTACTTACTGATGTTGAAGTGTCCGAAATCCTTGAAAATAATCCTCAACACCACAAAGAAGCCGGATTTGTTGAGGGTTGGGCTTCTCGATTTGCCACTTTTTTCGATTTTGCCAAAGAATTGGGTTTTGTTTACTATTGGACAGACGAAAAAATTGAATTTTCAGAGATCGGCATAAAACTAGCAAATTCCATACAAGTTGATGTTGTAGATGACACTATTTTGGTAAGTGAGCCCCACCCAGAATTTGAACAACAAGCCTTTCTTCAAGCTCTTGCCAAATATCAAAGAAACAGTCCATTTATAAGAGTTCTAAACGACAATGTTCCTTTGGTTTTATTGCTTCAAGTAATCAAGAAACTCAATGCAGATGAAGAATACAATGGTGCAGGAATTTCAAAATTAGAAATTCCGTTAATTCTCTATTGGAAAGACAGTGATGCGGAAGCTCTTTATCAAAGAATAAAGAAACTTAGAGAAGAATACGGCTATACACCAAGCTGGGAAATTGTAACAGAAATTTGTCGGGACGAAATTATGGGAGGAACTGATATTGAAAGAGATGACAAGTCGATTATGGTTGATTATCCAGATGAATTTATCAGAAAGATGCGTTTGACAGGCTTAATTTCGTTTAGAGGTGCAGGAAGGTTTATTGACATAAATAAAAACGAAATTGAGAAAGTAGAATATGTTTTAGAAAAATATTCAACCTACCCAACTTTTGAAGATGAAAAAGCATATTTCGATTATATGGCTGAAACGGATGTAAATCTCATCAGCCTTGAAGCCAAGACTTTAAGTGTTGACGAAAATGATAAATTATTGCTTAAATGGATTGAAATATACTCTTGGAATACAATCAAAACTGAACTCAAAAGTTTGGCAAAAAGGTCAAATTCAAGCGATGAAGTATTAAAACTTCTTTCACACCCAATCCGTCTAGAATTTCTAACTTCATTAGCTATAAAATCCAAACATCGTAATTTAAAAATCAAACCAAATTACCCAACTGATGATGAAGGGATACCAACATCAACTGCAGGAGGACAAGGAAATCAAGGTGATATAGAATGCTTTGAAGATGAAAACGGAATTTTGGTTGAAGTAACTATGTCAGGTGGGAGAACTCAAACAATGATGGAAGTTTGGCCAATTGCAAGGCATTTAGTAGAATTTGCTAAAAAAGTAAAATCAGATTCAATGTGTCATTTTATTGCACCAAGTATTTATATTGACAGCGAAAAGCAAATAAAGTATGTAAAAGACACAGAAAATTTAAGTATCAAACCAAGAACAATAGATGATTTCATTACGTTTTTAGAAACAAATGAAAAGTTATTTGAAATGAATTAAGCCAACGCTTTAAGCCATACACATTTGCAATTCGCACCAGCCAATGCTTGACCAAAAATTGCAAAAGAGTATGTCTTGCCAACGCACGGACTGAAAGACAATGCAGCAAAAATGAAAAATAAATTGACAGGAAAAATAAACAACGAAACGCTAACAAAGGCTTAGCACAATTGCTGGTTCAAAGCGTGTTTGTACGTTCGGAACTTTTAATTAAATTTGTAGCGGGTTTGACAGTGAAGTGTTTCAAGAACCGCAACATGTGCCAAGCCTCGATCGTTAGC
>CAYZZX010000119.1:0-4605 GCA_964483085.1 uncultured Synergistaceae bacterium | reverse complement strand
GCGAGGAAGAGGTCGTGGGTGACGAAGATCATGGACATTCCCTCCTCCTGCCTGCGCTGCAGCACCCGGATAATCTCCCCCCGGGTGGAAGCGTCCTGCATGCTGGTGGGTTCGTCGCACAGAAGCAGTTCCGGCTGCAGGATGAGCCCCCGGGCGATGGCGACCCGCTGGCGCTGCCCTCCCGAGAGGGAGAGGCGCACCCTTGATGAGAGCAGGTCTTCTCCGTAAATCCCGATCTCCTCGAGGAGGGAGCGGGCCCGCCGTTCCCCCTCCTGCCGCTCTCCTCTGCCCTTCACAAGAAGCCAGGGCTCCATCACCGCCTCGAGCACCGTCAGGGTGGGCGGAAGGGAGCCGTAGGGGTCCTGGGAGATCATGCCGCACCGGCGGCGGAGGGCGATCCGCTCCCCCCGGGACGCGCTGTACATATTTTTTCCGAAGAGGAAGACGTTTCCCTCCGAAGGCTCAAGGTGGCCGAGGATGGACCGCATCAGGGTGGTCTTGCCGCTCCCCGATTCGCCGATGATGGACAGGCTCTCCCCCTTCTCGACGGAGAAGGAGAGGCCGTCAAGGGCCTTCACTTCACCCCGTTTTCGTCCTCCCGAGAAGATTACGGTGAGATTCTCAACCTTCAGCAGGGGTGTCATGATTCCGCCTCCAGCTCGAGGAGGGCATTCACCAGCGCCGCCGTATGGACGCTTTGCGGAGATGTGATGAGGTCCCGGGGCGTTCCCTCTTCCACGAGAAGGCCGTCCTTGAGGATGAAGATCCGGGAGGCCACGGACGCCGCCAGGGGAAGATCGTGGGAGACGAGGAGCAGGCCGAGCCCCTTTTCCTCCGCCAGCCTTTTCAGGGTGTCCATGACCCCCTTCTGGGTGATCACGTCGAGGGCGGTGGTGGGCTCGTCGCAGAGCAGATAGTCGGGGTCGCAGGCCAGGGCGAGGGCGATGGCCGCCCGCTGTTTCTGCCCTCCCGACAGCTCGTGGGGGTACCGCCCCGCAAGGGTCCCTTCGAGCCCCGCCAGGGCGAAGAGGGAGTCTATCCGTTCCCGGGCGGCTTTTCCCGTCAGGCCGAGGTGGACGGAGAGCACCTCCTCCACGTGGCGCCCCACGGTGAGCACGGGGGTGAAGGAGTTCATGGCCCCCTGGGGGATGAGGGCGATCTTCCGCCAGCGCAGGCGGTTCAGCTCTTCTTCGGAGAGGGTCAGAAGGTCCGTTCCGTCCAGGAGGATCCTCCCCGTCACCTCCGTTCCCGGCGGAAGCAGGCCCGGAATCGCCATGAGGAGGGAGCTTTTGCCGCTCCCCGACTCTCCGGCGAGGGCGGCGATCTGTCCCTTTTCGACAGAGAGGGAGACCTCCCGGAGGGCCTTCACCGCCCCCCTCTCCCGGGCGCTCTGCCGCTTATAGGTGATGGAGAGCCTCTCCACGGAGATCATGGTTTCCCTCCCGAGAGAAGCCGTGGGTCCGCCCGTTCCTCAAGAAATTTTCCGAGGTCGAGGAAGATGAGACAGAGAAAGGCGATTCCCAGCCCCGGCGGAAGGAGCATCCACCACGCGCCGCTGGTGAAGGCCCCGAAGGACTGGGCCTCGTGGAGCATCCTGCCCCAGGAGATGACCCGGGGGTCGGAGAGGCCGAGAAAGGAAAGCCCGGCTTCCGAGAGAATCGCCCCCGGAACGCCGAGGGTCATGGTGGCCAGCAGCACGGGGAGGGTCTCGGGGAGCAGATGGCGCCGGAGGATGTACCCCGAGGGGGCGCCGAGCCCCCGAAGCCCCTCGATGTAGGGGACGTCCCGCAGGGTCAGGGTGAGGGCCCGGATGGTCCGGGCCGTCCCCATCCACGAGAAGACCGAGAGGATGAGGATGAGCTGCCACAGCCCCTTCCCCCAGAAGGCCGCGAGGGCCATGAGGACGGGCAGAAGGGGGATGGAAAGAAGCAGGTCCACGAGGCGCATGAGGAGGCTGTCCGTCCACCCCCCCGCGTACCCCGCAAGAAGGCCGAGAGAGGTCCCCAGGAAGGTGGCGATCAGCGTGGCGAAGATCCCCACAAGAAGGGAGACCCGTACGCCGGCAACGAAAAGGGCCGCGATGTCCCGCCCCCGCTGGTCCGTTCCGAGAAGGCCCCACCGGCCCCCCTCGAGGCGGATCTTCACCGCCCCCTGCCACGGGTCGTCTCCCACAACGGAGATCTCATACTTCCCCGAAAGGGGAAAGAGGGCCGCCGCCGCGTCGCCGAAGGGGGTGAGGCCGAGGGCCCGTTTGAAGGCCATATCCCGGCCGTCCACCTCGAGCCCCTTTTTCAGCGGGGCGAGGGAGAGCTCCGCGCCGTCGGGGGTGCGCCACACTACAGAGAGGCCGGCAGCGCTTTCCGGCAGGTCCGTCCGCAGGGAAAAAGCCGCGGGAGGAGGGAAAGCCCATTCAAGGGTCACCGTTGGTTCCTCGGGGGTCAGGGTGATCTCCCGCGTGGGCGGCAGAGAGCGGTCGAGCCAGAGGGGTTTGGAAAAGGAAGCCGCCACCACCGCCTCGGGGGGCGCGGCGAAGAAGCGGTTCCCGAAGATTGCGATGAACACAAGGGCCAGAAGGCTCCAGAAGCTCCAGCGCTTCAGCAGGGCACTCATCCCCGTTTCCCCCGGTCGAGGCGGACCCGCGGATCGGTGATGCCGTAGAGAAGGTCGGAGAGAAGATTGGCTCCTATGGTGAGAAGGGCGAGCAGAAAGAAGGAGGCTCCGGCGGCGGGGTAATCATGCCCCGTCACCGCCTCAAGCAGAAAGCGCCCCACTCCGTGGAGGGAGAAGACCGTCTCGGTGATCACCGCCCCCGACACGATCCCCGGCAGGGAGAGGAGAAAGATGGTCAGCAGAGGGGGGAGGAGGGTGCGGAAGGCGTGCCTCCGGACGATGTTCTTTCGGGGCAGCCCCCGGGCCCGGGCGAGGAGGATGAAGTCCTCCCCCAGAATTTTCACCATGAGATTGCGGACGTAGAGGGCCCATCCGCCGAACCCGAGCAGGGAGAGGGAGAAGACGGGAAGGGCCATGTGCCAGAGATAGTCCCCGGCGAGAGCCCACCCTCCCGGAGGTGGAGGCACGGAGAGGGTCCCCCGGAGGGGGAAAATCGGCAGGGCGGAGGCGAAGGCCATGAGCAGCAGGAGCTGAACGAAGAAGGAGGGGAAGGAGAAGGAGACCGCGCCGCTCCAGAGCACTCCCTTTTCAAGCAGGCTCCCTCGCCTGAGGGCGGCGGCCATGCCGAGCCACGTCCCGAGGAAGGACGAGATCAGCAGGCTCGTCCCCAGAAGAAAGACGGTGTTCGGAAGGCGGGAGCGAAGCTCGTCCAGCACGGGGCGGCCCGTGAGAAAGGAGATGCCGAAGTCGAAGGTCAGGGTCGACTTCACGTAGAGCAGAAACTGCATCGGCAGGGACTGATCGAGGCCGTACATCCGGGAGAGGGCCGCCTTCGCCTCGGGGGAGAAGTTCGGGTCGATGATGGAGGCCACGGGGTCTCCCGGCATCATGCGGAAGAGCAGAAAATTCAGCACCAGCACGGCGGCCAGCACCAGCAGGGCTCCTCCGATCCGGCGGCTCCAGTAGCTCCTCACGGGCTCGTCACCGGGCTGTTCTCTCCAGCCAGAAGGTGTCGTTCCGCCCCATCCGGACGTACTCTCCGGGACGGTACTCCCGGAAGACGAAGGGGCCCGACCCGATCAGCAGGGTCAGGGAGGGGTCGTCGGGGTGCTTCGCCGAGGCGGGAAGCCAGCTCCGCCAGTCCGCCACCCCTTCAACGATGTGCCGGGGGAGGATAGGGAGGCCCGCCACCCGGTGAAGATGCCAGAAGCTCGTGTTCTTCATGGTCACCACGAGGGTGAAATCGTCGGGGCATTCGACTGATTCGATGTTGTCCACGTTGTCGAAGTATCGTGGAATGGAGTTCTTTTTCAGAAAATTGTAGGTGAAGGCGGCGTCCCGGGATGTGAGGGGATGGCCGTCGTGCCATTTGGCGTTTTTTCTGAGGAGAAAAGTCAGGACTGTCCGGGGGCCGCCGGGTCCTTCCTTCGTGTCGATGGTCCACGACTCGGCCAGCCAGGGGATGGTCTCAAGGGTGTAGGGATCCACGGCGATGAGGGAGTCGTAGATCAGCCCCATCACCTGCCAGTCGTAGGCTGAGCTCGACGTGAAGGGGTTCAGAGCCCTGGGCTCGTCCGCCTGGACCATATAGAGAGGGCGCATCGGCCCCGATGCCGGCTCCATGGACAGAAGGCTCCACAGGTTGTCAGCGGTGGTTCGGTCGGTGACCAGCGTCCCCTTCCACTCCTTCGACACGGCGGAGATGGTGTACCGGCTGTAGATGGGAACTACGGGGGCGAGGTCGGAGAGGAGCTTCTGGGCCTCCGAGGACGCTAATCGGGCGGCCGGTTCGTCCGGGGCGAACCGGAGTCGGTCGAGGGCTTCGTCCAGAGCGGGGTCGGAAATGCCCGGCATGTTGTACCCTCCCCGGACGTCCATCTTCGAGGAGTAAAAGGCGTAGAGGGAGTCGGGGTCCCGGGTCATCTGCCAGGCCAGCACGTACATCTGAAAATTCCGCTCGTCCAGCCGGGAGATCATGGCGGAGAAATCCATGGG
>CAYZZX010000118.1:0-4701 GCA_964483085.1 uncultured Synergistaceae bacterium | reverse complement strand
CAAGGGTGCGGAGCATGTTCTCCCGGAGATCCGACCGGAGCATCACCGGAAGGGATGAGGAGTAGACCTTCGGCACGATGGCGAGGACCAGGGGGGGCCGGGGCGCAAAGGAGATCTGAAGAATCCTCCGTCCGTCCTGGAGTTTTACGAGGAGGCCCGGAGTCCACCCCGGAACCTGGGCGGCGGCGATGGAGGCGATGGCATCCCGGAGGGAAAGGTCGGCCCAGGTGAGGGCATCCAGCGGAAGGAGGGGAAGAAGCTCTGCGATTTTTTTCTCCAGTCCTGAGACATCCTCCTGAAACCATGAACTGACCGGAGGGGAGAGCTGGGGGGACGCGATCTCCACAACCCAGGGGATTTTCTCCCCCGGCTCGAGGCGGAGGAGTACATCCTGCCCGTCCCGGACTGCTTCGACCACGGAGAACCCCGTGAAGACCCTCTCGGAGACCATGGAGAGGAGGGAGAGGGCCTTCTGTCCTCCAGCGTCCTCCCCTGAGGCTATCTCGGACCAGACGGTCTCCGCGCTCCGCTCCATCCGCTCCCGAAGCCAGGGGGGAACCCCCTCGACCTTCACCCCCGCCAGGGCGGAAGGGGGAAAAAGGAGGGCCGCGGCGAGGAGTACCCCCGCCGCAGCCCCTATGAAGGTTCTTTTTGCCCGGCGTCCCCGAAGAGGAGTTCCGTCCACTCCCCTTACCCTCTAGAACATCTCTCCGAAGCCGAAGTGGGTGCGGGATTCCCTCTCGCCGGTGGCATGGTCGAGGCGGAAATTGCCGAGGGGGGTCTTCACCCGCACGCCGACGCCCCAGGAGTCATGGAGATCGGAGAGGCTGAAGGAGCCGCCGTTGTTCTCCCAGGGGCTTTTCCAGGCGTTGCCGGCGTCGTAGAAGACCACAAGGCCGAAGGCCTTTTCAATGGGGATCCGGAGTTCCAGGTTCGCAAGAAACATCTCCGTACCCTCATATTCTCCGCCGTCATACCCGCGGAGGGTGCTCGAGCCGCCGAGGGAGTAGAGGCCGGACGGAGGTATATAATCGCCGGAAGAAAAACCGACCCGCATCCGGGCGGCAAAAATGGCCGGGTTGTCCTCGTCGCCGAGGCGGCTGTCGAAGAAGTCCCCCAGTCCTTTCAAGGGGAGGTAGTAGCGAGCCTGAAGCCAGTATTTCGTGTAGCTGAATTCACCCCCGAGGGCCTCCATGGCATGCTCGACGTTGAGGTCGATGATGTCTCCCTTGGAGTAGCTCAGATAGGGGTCAGTGTTGTTCCGGGTTACCGTGCCGAGAATTGCAAATACCTGTCCATCTCCTGATTTCAGGTAATCCGCAGCTTTCTGATCTGTGATCTCCCGGTAGTTGTACGTGTCGACTTCCTTCCAATCGAGGGTCAGGAACCAACTGTACTTCTCGTCCCGGCCGAACTTCTTTCCCGCGCCGATGTAGATATTCTTCACGTCATCATCGTATCGAAGTTGTTTTACTCCCTTGCGGTAGTAGTAGCGGTCCTCCCACTTCCGCTTGGAGAAACCTATTTTCCAGGCGTAGTACTTTGAGTCCATGTAGGGTTCCGTGTAGGAGATCCAGTACTGTTCGTTGTCCCCCGTCTCGAAACCCACTTCGCCGACCCTTCCCAGCCCCTGCCAGTTCGTGTCGGTATAGGTGAGGCCGCCCGACCAGCCGCTCTCCGTGCCGTGGCTGACCGACAGGCCCACCTTTCCCGTCTTCTGCTCGGAGACGGTGAGGATGATGTCCGTCTGCTCGGGGTCCTCCTCGGAGGGTTCGAAGCCCACGTTCACGTCCTCAAAAAATCCCTTGTTCTGAAGCTTGTTGATGGAATGGCGGAGGATGGTGGCGTTGAAGGGGTCGCCCTTCTTCAGCTTGATCTCCCGCTCGATGACGTAGGTCTTCGTCCGTTTGTTCCCCTGGATGATGATGTTGCCGACTGTGGGTTCGACAATCTTCACATCGACCTTTCCGTCAGCGACCTGAACGTCGGCGATCTTGACCATGACGTAGCCGTCCTTCTGGTATTTCTCCTGGATCCGGTCGAGATCGTGGCGGAAAAACACACGGTTGAAGATGTTTCCAGGCACCGTGAAGACGACCTTGAGCAGGTCCTCATCGGAATAGATATTGTTGCCCGAAAAGGTGATGGACTCCACCACGGGGTTTTCCGTCACCATGTAGGTGATCGCTGCGCCGCCTGCAACGCTGGACAGATTGATGTCGACGAAGGAGAAGAAGCCGAGGTTGTAGATAGCCTCCACATCGCTTTGAAGCTGTTCCCGGTTCAGCGGTTCTCCGACTTTTGTCCGGACCACTGCCAGAATATGATCCGCCACTACCTGTTCATTTCCCTCCACATTCAGGAGCGATACCAGGGGATCGGCTGCGAGGACCGGTGAAACGAGCAGCAGGCAGAAAATAATTGCCATAACGCCCCATCCTGCTTTTTTGTACATTTCTTTCACACACGCTCTCTCCTTCCGGAACATCCGAAATGGTTTCGTTACTTTTGGCTTAGCTACTTGTCGAACCGTATAGGAGACTCGCTCTCTCGAAGGGCGTTCTGCCCTATCTGCACGAGGGCGAGTATTGAATCCATATCTCCGTCCCGGCTGGTCCATTGCTTTGCAGCAGGCACATTCTTTTTATCGGTGCCCCGTGCCCGTTCTTTTCCCGCCCCTTCTTCCGGCTGAAAGGATGAAACAGCGGGAGTTCCCTCGGAAAGATATGCAAGGTTCGCCTCGCTCAAGTTCTTTCTCAGGGCGGCCAGTAGCGCTTTCTCGTCGGAGGTCACCCATTCAAGGGCGGGTTCCGATACCGTCTGTGAAAGAAATGCCGGCTGCATGGCTACCGGGGCCGCAACACTGAGAAGCAGCAAGATGCTCAGGCTTGAAATACACAGCACCCGGACCGCTTTTCCGGCAGAAGGGGCCGTCTCTCCGTCTCTTTCCGCCCGAACCCAGAGTTCGGATCTCGCTTCTTCCAGCTCTGCCTTCGCGCATTCCATATCGAGAAGGGCATTTTTCCATGAACGAGCGGAACACGCCCGGGTACACCGGTCAAGCCAGCGGGAAATACGGGCTATCTTTTTCTCCATTGCAAAGTCCTCCAGGAAGGTACAGGGTTATATTCCGTACTACCCTTATCCCCCATCAGCCTCGATTTGTGGCATCCGCAGAGACACCCAGCCATTTTCTGAGCCTGGCGATTCCGTTCCGCTTGAGCCGGTAGACGTGGCTGATATCGATTCCTCTTTCCCTGGCGACATCCTTCGCGTTTTTACCCTCCACAAGCAGAGCCTGAACGATCTCTCCCTCCCGGGCGGGCAAACGCTTCATCTCCTCCGTAACGGTCAGAAGGGTTTCGAAGCCGTCTGCTGTGAAGGAATCCCGGCACTGGAGAGATTCATCCTCCATCGGAATGGGCGCCTTCTGCTCCGAACGCTGCAAAAAGTTGAGCATCTGCCCCTTGATGCGGTAGAAACCGTAGGTCGTGAATTTCAGATGCCGTTCGGGCTCAAAGTTATCCACTGCCCGAATGAGAGCGATCATTCCCTCCTGGATGAGATCCTGGTAGGATGATGGATGAACATGAAACTTCCGGGCCAGCCAGAAAACGAGCGGCCGGTAGGCGATGATCAGGGCATCCCGCGCACAGTCATCTTTCTCTTCTGAGACTTTCTTCCAGAGTTCCTCCTCCTCGCCTGAGGCGAAGAAGGTTCTTTCACTCCGGTCGGTAGACCGGGGGTCTTTTCCCTCTTGGAGGGCACCGGAGATTCGAGTCTCTTCACCGGAAGGGGTGTTCTTCTCATCTTCCGATGGCGCCCTTTCCTGCTCTTTCACTTCAGGCCACTCCCTTTCCGAACTTCGACAATTTTACCAGCAAGAGGAAAAGTTGTCTAAGCCGAAAAGAAGATTTTCTTAATTTCTTCTTCAGGAAGAAAGGAATGAAGCTCGTCGTTAAGAAAAGAGAGGGAAATTCGGCTTCTGCCCAGATCCACCCCGGTCAGGGACGCGTTCGATATCTTCATGCGCCATGAGGCCGCGGGCGGGATATTGAGGAGGGCGACGAGAGCGGCACGGATGATGCCGCCGTGGCTCACCACGACAATCCGGCTCTCCTCGAGCGAGCGAATTTCGTTCAGTACGTCGGTCACCCTCGGAAGAAGTGCTGAGAAAAGTTCGCCTCCCGAAGGGGCGAACGTAAAGGGGTCTTCCCGCCACTGCTTGAACTCCTCCGGATTGTCGGCTTCAATTTCGTGAAGGGTTCGCCCTTCCCAGCTTCCGAAGCCCATCTCTGAAAGCCCCTCGCGAAGCTGTATATCGCACTCGCTTCGGGGGGCGGCAATAATTTCGGCAGTCTCCGCAGCCCGTGCCATGGGGCTAGAAAAAATCCGAAAGTCTTTCTCAGCGAGCAGGCGCAGGGACAGCTTCCGTGCCTGCATGCGCCCTTCGTCGTTCAGGGGGATATCACTTTTACCCTGAAAGCGGAACTGCCCGTTCCAGTCAGTTTTTCCGTGGCGCACAAAAAGGATGAGTTTTTTTGACAATCTTTGCCCTCCTAAACCTAAAGGACTTCCCGGAGCGTTCTTGCTATGAAAAAGTCCGGAACACGGAAAAAACCGCGTTCCGGACTTTTGGAATTACAGTGGAGCCGGTGTCCAGACTTGAACTGGAGACCTGCGCATTACGAGTGCGCTGCT
>CAYZZX010000117.1:0-4749 GCA_964483085.1 uncultured Synergistaceae bacterium | reverse complement strand
TGCTTACACCTTACGAAAAAGCCCATGTATTTCTCAAGGCACATCGAAAGTACATAGCATTTCGTCTATCTAACAACCTAATGAGGAGCAGGTTCATTCAAGTTGATTGATAAATAAAAGATATATCTCTAATTAGGAATTGGCCTTCTTTTTTTCTTTTTCTTTTAAAATGAACCCTATGAAGTCCAGTATGAGCCTGGCTGCCAACATGCTGGTAGTACCATTCGAGTCGTAAGAAGGTGATACTTCAACTAAATCAAATCCGATGACATCTCCCTTTTTGGAGATTAACTCAAGCATTTCATTCATTTCATCGTAGTTGAATCCGCCAAAGGAGGGTGAACCGGAGCCAGGAGCCAAAGACCCATCAATGGCATCTATATCGATTGAGACATAATATTTTTCAGATCGGGGAACCCGCTCCATAGCTTGCTCTATACCCATCTTACGAATTTCCTTCGGCGACATGATCACACTTCCGTACGCCCGAGCGTCCTCAAAATCTGACTTGTAACTGCTTCCTGCACCCCTGATGCCGTACTGTGCCATACCCGAAAAATGTTCCATTTCAGAAATACGCCTTGCAGGGCTTCCGTTTCCGTATCTCTGGCCGAAACGCTCATCAGACCAGTCAAGATGGGCATCCAGGTGAAATAAGGTGATATTTTCGTGGCTATCTAAGGCTTGAGCGACAGGAATCGTTATCGAATGGTCTCCACCGAGCGTAACTGGTATCGCCCCTTTCTCGACAATTTTCCTCACTGCCTTCTCGCAGTTGCTGAAGCTCTGCTCTAAATCTCCGTGGATGATGTCCACGTCACCACAATCGACGATTTCCCAGGGAGGCCCCAGGAAAAATTCATCTCTTTCTGGATCATAGGTACCGTTTAATCCAAGAAAACAGGTGGACTCATTCCTTATACCTCGTGGGCCGAAACGTGTTCCGGAGCGCCCTTGAATTGCTATATCGCAGGGCATACCTAATATCGCAATATCGGCGTCGAGTGTGCTCAGGTCGTTGCAAATGGGATACTTACCAAAAGAGGCTATCCCTACAAAAGGAAGATTCAGTCTTTTTTCACTATGCATTTCCAGACCTCCAGAGGCATGAAATGAATTCGTCGTTCTTCGGGTAATAAGGTGCAGGTACACCTCAAAGCATGTAAAGATGAATGAGGTATACCTGCGGGTGATTTTACTTTCCTGTCACTTCTGCTTCATATTTTTTAACGTCCTCGAGCCATAAATCCAGAACTATCTGTCCTGCTTCGCCGGTATCTTTTAAAAAGAGCTCTCTGGCGGCAACACTTGCCTCAGCCATTCTCGCCCTTTCCTTGGGGTCGAGCTGAAGAATCGTGGTGTTGCCAGATGCAACTATTTGTTCTTTTGCATACTCAAGATTTTCGTTCATTACTTTAATTGCATACTCCGTTGCCGTAGCAATCGATTTTTCTATCCTGGCCTGGTCTTCTTTCGCAAGGCTGTTCCAAAAACTATTGGATACTGCAATTGCATTTATAACTCCAGTGTGGTTTGACTCTATGACATATTTCTGTACTTCGTAAAACTTGTTCGCATGGATGATTGTGATAGGATTTTCCTGTGCTTCAGCGACATTGAGCTGAAGCGCGCTATAGACTTCCGCATAGGGTATCTCTGTTGGATTAGCTTTCAAAGCCCTGTAGTTTGCCACGATCTGCGACGAAGGATACACGCGGATCTTCAGGCCTTCCAGATCTTCAAGTTTTTGGATAGGAACATTCGATGACCAGCAGCTGAAGTCTTCAACGAACCAATACAAAACTTTGATATTTTGATCTTCCAGCTTTTTTTCCATGAGAGCGAAGGCTTTTCCTTCGTTTATTGCTCTTTCGGTGACCTCATAATTTTCATGCAGTATAAAGTTTATAGAGGATACTTTGCATTCGGGAACTATTTGTCCGAAAGATACAGTTACCGGCATATTGAACTCTAGAATGCCGTTTTGAAGGGATTCCTGCATCGACTCGTAACTTCCGAGCTGACCCGCTGGAAAGTGCTCTATTTTCACTTTACCCTCGAAGTTCTTTTCTAACTCCTCAATGATTTTCTCCACGTATTTGCAGGCAAGTTCGCCTTCGTAGGCAGCATGAGCGAATTTCCAGGAGACTGGTTTTTCTGAATCCGTTACCGACTTGATATCGCTTGCCGCTTCAGACTTGTTAGGAAACATATTGATAACGAAACATATAGCTAAAATCGCTGCCAGAAAAATTAATGTCTTTTTCTTCAACTTGAACTCCTCCTTATTTCTTCATAAAAACTCTCAACGTACACTTCCGTAGCGCTAAGGTTGCATTAACAAATATGCCTGAGTCGAAACACACCTCCTTGATCGAAGATGAAGTTTTTTTCTGATCTAAAACACGTATCTGTAAATCGTAGCGATTTGGGGCACATGGATGAGGAGAATTGAAAAACCTATGAACATCAGGAAGTACGGCAACACCCGTCTAATTACATCCCAATACGTTTCATTGAACACCGCGCATGCCACAAAAATATTTGAACCGAAGGGCGGAGTAATTCCGCCTACCCCCGACTGGAGCGTAACGACTATTCCCAAATGAATGGGATCAATTCCTGCTCGCATGGCTACAGGGTAGAATATCGGTACTAGAATGAGATTCGCGACTATAGGATCTACGAACATGCAGGCGAAGAAAAAGAATATGGTCACAACGTAGAGAATATGAATGGCGGAAGGGTTCGGACCGAGGAAGAGCACCGTTAATAATTGTGGAACCCGGGCGTATGTTAATAGCCATGAAAAGGCCTGGCCAACTGCTATCAGTATGAAAAGTGCTGAAGTGACTGCGCCGGTGTCAAGGGCTATTCTATAGAGGTCTCTAAAAGCTACAGAGCGATATATCAACACTTCGCAGACTACAGCATAGAGAACAGATACAGCTGCGGCTTCTGTCGGGCTGAAAAAGCCTGAATAAATACCACCGATTATAATTACCGGAAAACCCAGAGCCAAGAGCGCTCTCTTCAGACATTTCAAGCGTTCAAGCCAAGGCATCTTGGGCGATCTTGGAATACCCTGCTTCTTTGAATGGAAATAGTTATACACCGAAAACATCAGGAAAATGAATAACCCGGGGCCGACTCCCGCCATAAAAAGCTCGCCGACTGAAACACTGGTCAGTACGCAGTAGATAATCATGCCTAAGCTCGGCGGAATGAGAGTTGCGAGGTTAGCCGCGCTTATGATCAAGGCGTTTACATCATATCGGTTGTACCCTGCGCTGATAAGGTTCTCTCTCATAGGTTTTCCAATGGCAGCGACAGTCGCTTGAGTAGAGCCGGAAATAGCTCCAAAAACTGTACATGCTCCAGCCATGGATATGCCAAGGCCTCCGTAAACATGGCCCACAAAAGCTTTTACCAGATCGATGAGACGGGTAGCTATGAACCCTCTCGTCATAATATCGGCAGCGAATAAATACATTGGGATTGCAAGAAGTACAAATGAGGACACTCCATCTATAAGCTGCTGCATGATGACTATGGGATTGAGGTCTGCGAATGCACCGAACATAACAAGCACAGAGGTCAATCCTAAAGTCATATACATGGGAAAACCCAACAAAAGTATTAGCAGCATCGATACCAGCATAAACAGCAACAACATTACAGCTTCCCCCCTTTACTTCGAGTTAGATTTAGAGATATCTTTGTGATAAGTGCCAACTAAATCATCATCATCGTTTCCGATGTTTTTTAAATTAAGGAAAAAAATGCGCGCATATTGAGTTCCCGCTGTAATAAATCCGATGACCACCAAGGCTGTAATATAATGGACGGGAATTTGCAGCGATGCTGTGACTCTGTTTGAAAGTTTGATGGTCATCATATAGAGGTAAGCTACGTAGGCAAGATAATAAAGTGTAGCGCTGGTGATCAAAGATATGAACATTGCTAAGAATTTTCTGTATTTCTTGCTGACTAAATTGTAAACTACGTCCATTCGTATATGATTTCCATGGCGTGCCACGTAGCTTAATCCGATGAAAGTGATTGCAAGAACTACAATTCTCGATATCTCTTCCGCCATTACAATGCTTCGGGAAAAAAAAGTTCGTAAGAAAACATTCGTCAACAACAATCCAGTTAAAGCGATTGTTCCGGTAGCTAATAGCACTTCTTCAAATTTGATCATAATACGATCTAATTGTTTAAGAATACCCATGAGTATCAACACCGCCTTCACTTTTTGAATAGTAAATAGTTAACACGTTACTTTGAAATGTAAAATCTCCTTGGCACGAGTACGTTCGGCGCCTCAATAACAAGATCTGCAAAACAGGAAGAACAGATGAAAACGGGCGGTCGCGACTTGGTTAAGATGCTTTTTTGCTATTATCCGAGATCGGTATGGAGTCAATAGATGAGTTTCGCGAGCCCCCCTTAGAGAAAAATAAACATTGTCATTTCAATTGATGAGACAGGAGTAACCTGGTTCCGGAATAGACTCAAAATCCATGTATTTGCACTTTGCTTGCACGGGTTGCTCCTTTTGAATTGGAGACGTCCTGGAGGACCTTTGGTAATTTATTGAAAAGTAACAATCCGACTCATCTTAAATGCGTTGAGAATAGACTGTTTTGAAAAACCAGGGTATTGATTTGATTCTACTGTCAAGGTTCTACTGTAAGTATAGACAAATTACTTCAGTGTAATTAGCTTGAAGTTTCCAACTAAGAA
>CAYZZX010000116.1:0-4768 GCA_964483085.1 uncultured Synergistaceae bacterium | reverse complement strand
TCAAAATGATGGACGAGATATATAAGGTCGGCGGCCGGGGCCATTCCTGCGGCATCTACAGCCACAACGACGAACATATCAATGCCCTTGCACTGAGGGCGCCGGTCACCAGGATCATGGTCCGGCAGCCCCAGTCAAAGGCGAATGCAGGAAGCGCCAACAACGGCATGCCCATGACGTCGAGCATGGGGTGCGGGACCTGGGGCGGCAACCAGGTTTCGGAGAACATCGCCCTGAAGCATTATATGAACAGCACCTGGGTGGCGAAGCCCATCCTGATCGATGCTCCCTCGGAAGAGGTGCTCTTCGGTGAATTCTTCGACCCCACAAATACGCGGGAAAGCTGAGAATCCTTTTTTCCGCCCGGCCCTGTGGAAAGCCGGCGGAGAAAGCGAGAGGAAGAAAGAGTTCAATATAAAGGAGGAAAAGATATGAGAAAAACGTTCATTGGAAGCCTGTCTGTTCTGTTGCTCTTGGTTTTTGCTGTTTCGGGTTTTGCGGCCTTCCCCGAGAAGAGTCTCCAGGGAGTGATCATGTGGGGTGCCGGAGGCGGCACGGATAATTTTGCCCGGGCCATCACGCCCATCGCCGAGCAGAATCTCGATCAGACTATTGTGCTTCAGAACAAGCCGGGCGCTTCGGGAGCGGTAGCGACGACCGTGCTGGTCAACTCGGCCGCCGACGGCTATACTCTTCTCTACGGTGCCGAGAACCCCGCCAACTACCGCGTCCTCGGCCTTTCCGAACTGAGCTTTCACGACCTCCAGCCGATTCTTATCGGCGTCGAGGGTGCAGTGGTAATCTGTGTCAACCCTGAGACTCCCTATAAGACCATGCAGGATTTTATCGAGGCCGCAAAGGCGGATAAGAAGATAAAAATGGGAAATTCCGGCGTGGGGGGGCTCCCCTACGTAGCAGGAGCCATGATGAAGGGGATTCACGGCGTCGACTTCAACTACATCCAGTTCGACGGTGACGGTCCGGGATCCACTGCCCTCATGGGAGGCCATGTGGCTGTCATGCCCCTCGCCCTTTCGACCTCGGTGGAATACATTCGTTCCGGCAGGCTTCGGGGGCTTGCGGTGCTCACCACGAAGCGGGTTCCCCAGCTTCCAGATGTACCGGCGATCACCGAGATCTACCCGGAATATGCCCAGTTCCTTCCCTGGGGTCCCTTCTACGGTGTGTTCGTAAAGAAAGGCACTCCTGATGATGTTGTCGCAAAACTCAGCAGTGCTTTTTCGAAAGCCATGGACGACCCTCGCTTCGAAGAATACGTCAAGAATTCGGGCGGATTCAAAAACGGCGCGACAGGGGCGGATGCGGTGCAGTTCCTTGAAAAGTTCGAGTCCACAGCAAGCTGGCTGATCTACAACGCAGGGGGAGCGAAGAAATCTCCCGCCGATTTCAATATTCCTGAACCGAAAAAATAGCATTTCCTGAAAACTGCCGGGGACGGACCCCGTTCTCTGTCCGTCCCCGTTGTATTGGCTCATCAGGCGGAGTAAAAGCCATGGAAGGACGTGAAATCGTTTATGGAAGATCCAAAAGGAATGGCGGGGAATGGAGCGGCCCAGGGGACCGCTCTCCCCGCAAAGGACCTGTCGAAATATGTGCCCGAAGCCCGCAGAAAACCGGGAGAGCTTGGAATCGCCGTCGTGGCGTTTTTCATCGGCGCGTTCGGGTACTACTTTGCCCTCGACATGACGAGCGGCAAGTTTTCTTCACCGTCGGTTTTTCCGAAACTCGCCTCAGCCCTCATAATGGCCTTATCAGCATTCAACTTTGTAAAGGCGCTGCACAGAGATAAACCGGAAGCGTCCTCCTCCCTGAGCCGCTACCTCTTTCCGGCGGATGTAGTGGTCGTTCTCCTGCTCCTCGTCGCCTACTGCATTGTGCTGCCGAAGCTTCATTTTATCGCTTCATCCTATCTTTTCATGGTTCTCGCGATGGTCTATCTTCAACGGGGGAAAAAGATTCTGCGGGCCATCCTGGTCTCAGCCCTCGCCCTTGCGGTGCTCGTAGTAGTCTTCCGCTATCTATTCCTGGTCATTCTGCCCTAAGGGGGACAGGCGCGATATGGAACAAAACCTTCAGTACTTTCTCATACCCTTTCTGAACTGGGAGATGATGCTCCTCATATGGGTCGGCGTCTTCGCCGGCATATGGGTGGGGGCTATTCCCGGGCTGTCGGTAACCATGGCAGCATCCCTGCTGATCTCCTTCACCTTCTCCTGGGACGTCAACAGCGCTCTCGCGCTCATCTGCGGCGTCTTTGTTGGAGGGGTCTACGGCGGGTCGATCACCGCAATTCTGCTGAATATTCCCGGAGCTCCGGCGGCCATCGCCACGGGGATCGAGGGGTATCCCCTCGCCCAGCGGGGTGAGGCCGGAAAGGCCATCGGCCTGTGCACCACCGTATCGGTCTTCGCCAGCTTCGTCGGCATTATCGTCCTCGCCGTGGCCGCTCCGGTCATCGCCAACTTTTCCCTCAAGTTCGCCCCGAGAGATTTCTTCCTCCTGGCCGTCATGGGAATTCTCCTCATCGGAAGCATCGGCGGAGGGGACCCGATCAAGGGAATCACTGCGGGAGCCATCGGCATTCTGATCAGCATGGTGGGAATGGACCCCTCCACGGGGGAGATGCGCTACACCTTCGGAAATATCTATCTCATGGCGGGGATCAGTTTCGTGACCGCCATGATCGGCCTCTTTGGCGTCTCGGAAGCGCTGACCCAGTTCCGCCAAGCCGGATTAAAATCTCCCAAGCAGAATCTCGACAGGATTATACCGAGCTGGGCGACCTTCCTGAAATATCTGCCCCTGTCCATCCGTTCTTCCCTTCTCGGGGTCTTCATCGGGGCGCTGCCCGGGACGGGAGGGGACGTGGCGGCCCTGCTGGCCTACGACCAGGCCAAGCGCTCCGTCCGCAACCCTTCGAGGCCCTTCGGAACGGGGGCTTATGAGGGGATTGTCGCACCGGAGACGGCGAACAAGGGGGCCATCGGCGGAGCCTTCATCCCCATGCTGACTCTGGGAATACCCGGCGACGCCGTGACCGCCATCATCATCGGGGCCCTGTACATCCACGGGCTGAAGCCCGGCCCGATGCTCATGATCGAAACTCCCCATCTTTTCTGGATGATCGTGAGCTGCCTCAGCATCTCAAGCATCGCCCTTCTGGTGCTCGGGCTGATCAGCGTCAAGCCCTTCGCCAAAATCATCGAGATCCCCAAGGAGATCATCATGCCCGTGGTGATCATCCTCTCCGTCATCGGAACCTATGCGATCCAGAACAGCGTCGTGGACATCTTCTACATGATAGGTTTCGGCATCACAGGGTACTTCATGCGCCTCTACGGATATGCCACGGGGCCCATGGTGCTCGGGCTCATCCTGGGGCCCATGCTCGACGCCAACTACCGGCGAACCATGCAGGGAGCGGAGGACCAATTTCTCCCCTTTCTGCAGGGGTTCGTGACGAGCCCCATCAGCCTCTTTCTGACCGTGGCGATCGTCTTTCTGGTCTTCTCCCAGACGGCTGTCTACAGGAGATGGCGGGGCATTCAATAGGCTTCAACCCGAAAAGGGAAAAAGGCAGTTCATTACAGAGGAGGAAGATATCATGAGGAAACTGACCGTTGCGCTTGTTGTGTTGTTCCTGTTTGCCGGGTCCGCTTTTGCGGCCTACCCCGAGAAGAACCTTCAGGGGTATATCATGTGGGGCGCCGGAGGCGCCATGGACAATGTGGCCAGAGCAATCACACCAATGGCCCAGGAGCATCTCGGAAAGACGATCATCATGCAGAACAAGACCGGTGCCACCGGCGCCATCGCCACGACCTTCGTGGCCAATCAGCCCGCCGACGGCTACACTCTGCTCTTCGGAGCGGAAAACCCGAACCTCTACAAGGTGACAGGGCTCTCCCAGATAGACTACGACCAGTTCGACCCTGTATTTCTCATGATGGGTAATGTGGGCGTGGTAGTGGTTCCGAAGGATTCCCCCTTCAAATCTTACAAGGACCTCATCGAAGCGGCCGCTTCGGGCAAGACGGTCACCGTCGGTTCGACAGGCCCCGGCGGACTTCCCTACGTGGCGACGACCATGATTGAAAAGATTCACGGAGTGAAGTTCAACAAGGTGCAGTTCGACGGCGAAGGCCCCTGCCTCACAGCTCTCATGGGCGGGCACATCGACGCCGTTGCGGTCGGACTTCTCGCCGCCGCGAGCCACATCAAGGCAGGATCGGTGAACGGCCTGGCCATGATCTCGAAGGAGCGCATCCCCGGTCTGGACTCCGTACCGGCGGTCACCGAGATCTACGAGCAGTACGCCCCCTACCTTCCCTGGGGAGCCTTCTTCGGCGTCTTCGTGAAAAAGGGAACCCCGAAGGAGGCCTACGACGCCCTTCAGGCAGCCTACCAGAAGGCCTATGAAGACCCCAAGTTCGACGAATTCGCGAAGAACATGGGCGGCGTAAAGCTCGGCCTCACCGGCGACAAGGCCCGGGAGTTCATCAAGCAGAACCAGTCGGTCAGCGCATGGCTTCTCTACGATGCCGGCGGCGCCAAGTTCTCACCCGAGGAATTCGGAATAAAAAGACCCTGAGAGAAAACCCTCTGCAAATAGAGCTCTTCAGGGGCCGGCAAAAGATTTTTCCCCGGAAGTTTTCCGCCCTTCAGTACCACACTGTCGGCCTCTTCGTTTCTGAGAGGCCGGCTTTTTGTCTTTAAGAGCCCTGCTCATTTTTGCAGAAGCCAGATT
>CAYZZX010000115.1:0-4812 GCA_964483085.1 uncultured Synergistaceae bacterium | reverse complement strand
GTAGGCCGGAGCGTAGTTCAGATCGAATATCCATGAAAGCTGCAGAAGAAGAAAATCCACCGTTGAGCGCACATTCTGATAGGAAGCTCGACCGGTTTTCCTCACTTCTTCCACAATAGCAGGAGAATAGCCTCCTTCGGGGTCAATCCGGGGCAGAAGGTCAGAAATTCGCTCTCCCATCACATGCTCGCGGACGATCCGGAAGACGTCCATCTTGTCGCTGTCCCGCACAATCCGCACGACGGGAAGAGCGGCGGGAGCGATGTCCTCAGGCAGCGTTTTGCGATTGTGAAGACGCACTCCCTCGAGAATGACGGAAGCATCCTCCCCTTCCGGATCGGGCCAGGGAAAATGCTCCCGCAAGACCTTCTCCCCGAGGGCACCGTGGTCCGCCGATGCAGCATCATAAAAGGTACCCCAGGTGGAGTATTGGGGAAATCTACCAGTATCGTGAAGTATGGCTGCGGAAAGAGCTCTCTCCAGGAGGGCTCCTTCCCAGCCGAGTTCTTTTGTTATTCGGCGGCAATTTTCGGCAACCCGCCCCGTGTGGGAACGCTTCAGCTCCAGAAGAGGATGAAGCTCTCCCTTTTCGTTGCGAAAGCTCGATATGTAGGACGAAAGCCATTCTTCGGCAAGAAAAGACAAGAGCACAGTTGTTCACACTCCCTTTTTTTGTGCTTTTTATTCTTAAAAAGCAATATATTCTTTGAAATATACGAACCTCTTCTCAGAAAAGAAGGCCTTGGTGTATAATTGAGTTGCTGAAGTATTTTAATTCTCATGAAAAGAGGTGGCCTACATGGCAACAGTACGATTTCGGACGTCTTTGAAGCTCCTTCTCGGGGTTTTCCTCGCGGCCGGGCTTCTCACAGCCTTCCTTGCTCCGGCCCATGCTTGGCAGGGTACGCAAAAATGGATCTTTACCGCAAAGAGCAGTGTCACCGGTTCTCCCCTTGTGGTCGACGGCAGAGTGATCATAGGGGATAACGAAGGAAATCTCTACGCCCTGAACGCGAATTCAGGGGCCGCGATCTGGACCTTCGATACCAGCTCGACGATCAACGGCGCTCCTGCTGTAGCGGAGAATACGGTCTTCGTCGGCGGAACGGACGGGACGCTCTTCGCCCTCAATCTCGCCAACGGAGCCGAGCGATGGAAATACACTCCCAAGAGCGCAAACACTCCCCTCGGCATCTGGGGATCTCCTGACACCGGCGGAGGCATGGTCTATTTCAACAGCTTCGACGGTAAAGTATACGCCATCCGGACCTCCGGCGGCAAACCCGTCTGGACATACGACACGGGGAGAGAGCTTCGTTCCACTCCCCTTTACGATAACGGAACTGTATATATAGGAACCTATGAGGGGCTCTTCCGGGCTCTCGACGCCAAAACGGGAAAGAAAATCTGGGGCGGCGGCAGCGGCGGACCAATAAATTCCACGGCAGTGGTCTCAAACGGAGTTGTCTACTTCGGAAGCTGGAGCGGAACGATTCAGGCGGTAAAGATAAAAGGGGTTGTCCCCCAGTGGCGATATAACGCTGGAGAATCGATCACTACCGCTCCTGCCGTGGCAGGCGGACATGTTTTCTTCGGTACGGTCAACGGCAAGATGGTTGCCCTCAAGACCTCTACGGGCGAATTGGCCTGGGAGTTCCCCATCCCCGGCGGAACCCATTCCACTCCGGCCGTCTCCGGCTCCCTGCTCTTTTTCGGCAGCGACGCTGGAATAATGTACGCCCTCGATACATCTACAGGCAAGGAGCGATGGAGGTTCGAAATGACGGATGATTCAGAAAAAGGCATAGTATCCTCTCCAGTCATTGTCAACGGTGTGCTCTACTTCGGAGGGCAGAACAACAAGGTCTACGCCTTCCAGTAAACCTTTTCCCGCACCAATAATCGGGGGGGAGAAATCCCCCCTTTCTCCGTCCTCTCTCTTTCAGATATCATCTGATTGCAGCATTTTTTCTATATGAGAAAAGGGAGCAGCCCCATGGATAAGTCTATCTCCAGATTTTCTGGCTCCAAAAAAAAGAGCGAACGCTGGAATGATATTCAAAGAGATGATCTTCAATCCGCCCTCGAGAGCGCGAGGGATAAAAATCGCCGCAAAAGCGATTTTATCGCCAAGCTGAGCCATGAAATCCGCACGCCTCTTAATTCTATTGTGGGCGTGGTGAACTTTTTGCAGGGGACGAAGCTTGATCTCGAACAAAAAAAATTCGTCGAAATCCTCAGCTTCTCCTCGAGGGAGCTTCTCGTCCTCGTTGAAGAACTCCTCGACCTCTCCCTCCTTGAAGCGGGAGTCCTCCCGATCCGCCCCGCGCTCTTTGACCTTCGGCCCTGCTGCGCGCAAGCCGTAAATCCTCTCGCCCTTGCAGTCTTGCGGCGCAATCTCCTCCTCGAGATGACCGTCGATTCCTCAGTACCTGAATTTCTCATCGGAGACAGCGTTCGTCTTCGCCAGGTGCTTCAGAATCTCGTGAACAGCGCTATAGCCTTTACACCGAAGGGGAAAATTTTCCTGAGTGTTGCTCCCGCCGCTGAAACCGGAGAAAAAATCACCCTCGCGTTTACCCTTTCCATGGAAGAAGGCATGCCGGAAGACCTCCTTCGGGAGGCCCTTGAGTATTCGGACCTCGACCGAACGTCTTTTTCAGACCCCTCCGAGAGAGCGGGCATGGGTTTTTTAATCGCCCGGGAGATCATCGACGCCATGAACGGAGAGCTCCGCATCGGAACGGGACCCTCCGGCGAGTCAACGATCTCTTTCACCCTCCCCCTGAAAAAAATATCTTCAGTTGACGCCTCGGGCAGTCTGCCCCTCCCGTCTCCCAAAGAGAAGGAAGACGACTTGAAGGCTCTTCCCCTTTCAATTCTTGTCGTTGATGACAATAAGTTTAACGGAAGACTGACCAGAACTATCCTCCGTAAAAACGGAGGACCGCTATGGACTGTTGCCCTGGCGGAGACGGGGCCGGAGGCTCTCTCCATGATGGAGGAGCATTTTTACGACGTGGTCTTTCTGGACGTTCGAATACCCGGGATGGACGGTCTGCAGATTGCTGAGGAAATAAGAAACAGAGAGAAAAACGGGCCGGGGAGATCTTTGGTCTTCGCCATGACGGCCTGCACCATGGAGGGCGACCGGGAGATGTGTCTTGAGGCGGGGATGGACGATTACCTGGCAAAACCGGCGGATTTCGAGGCCATGAAGGACTCGATCCTGCGGCACATCAAGGATATTCAGCGAAGGTGAAGCCCGAGGGCTGTCTGGTCGTCCCGGGGCTCTCCGGAATAGGCGAGAGAGAAGAGATGATCGTAGCAGCCGGTAAAAGACATCCGCTCCTCCGGCAGTATGCCGGGACGTTCGAGAAAACCGTCGGAAAGAAAGAAGAAATAGTCTCCTGCGGTGACCGTCTTTGCCCCCTCGCCGTAATCCGCCGGACCGGAGATTCCGAGAAGAGAGCCTGAAACTTCTATTTTCTCTATCCTCCCCCGGTCTGCGGCAAGAAAGGCCGGAATTCCCGCCGAACACCACTCCAGCCGCCCTTCTGAAAAATCGAGGCGAAAACACAGGGCTGCCGCAAAGGAGTCGGAGAGAATTCTGTTCTTTGCCATCCGGTTCACCCAGAAGAGTTTTTCGCAGAGGGGCTCATCCGTCGGGCGCTCCTCGAAGGCCTGCCGGAAGAGGATCATGAGGGCGGAGGTCTGAAGAGCCGCCGGAACTCCGTGCCCCATCACGTCCACAATGAACCCGCTGAGAACTTCTTTTTCCCTATCCCGTGAATATCCGTACATATCACCACTTATGAGAAAGAGCGGCCGATAGATGGTCCGGACCTCGGGCATTCCTTCCTCGGCGAAGTCGTCCGGAAGAAATTCCCTCTGAATTGCCCCTGCGAGGGCGACGCTTTCATGGGCCGCACTCTCAGGGGAAATATCCGAAACGACCATCATCATGATCTCCCCGTTCCCTCCCTCCCGGGGGGAAAGGGCACGGCAGGTCATCCGAACGGGAAAAACCTTTCCGCCTCTTTTGCGATGGGTCGCCGTGCTGAATGAATAGGATGAACCCCGCCCTTTCTCCCAGTCCGGATACACCTCGGAAATAAACAAGTTGGGATCATCCGGCCCGGGGATGCCGTACAAAACCCTGGCGGCTTCATTCATGGCAAGGACTGCTCCCGTCTCCCTCTCCCAGAGCACAAGGGCTTCGCTGAACATGTCGAGAAGATGGGATCCTGCAACGGAAAAGCCCTCTGCCTCGAAGCGGAGAGAAAAGGGCAGCGGATAGACTCTTTCCTTTTTTTCGGCATATTCAGCTTTTGTCATTGGGTATCTCCCCTTCATGGCGTTTCTCCAGGCAGAGAGTGACATGGGAGCCTGTCGCTTCGATAGAAAAATGATCCACCAGAGACCCTATGATATGCAGGCCCCGACCGCTTTCCTGAAGTGTTTCCGGCAGGGGATGATCGAAAAGGGGCGAAAGGCAGAGCCCTCCCCCTGCGGAACGGATATCAACGCACAGTCGGCCTTCTTCCCTCTTGACGGAGAGATCCACCACCCCTTCAGCGATATCCCGTTTCCCGTGCTGGAGGGCGTTATTGACACCTTCATTCAGTGCAACAAAAAGGGCAAGACCATCCACTTTCCCGCAGCATTCTTCGCAGAGCCTCAAAAGAGCCTCCCGATAGGGGATGAATTCCTCAATAGACCGAAACCGTATATCCTTGAGCTCATTGTCCGCATCCATGGTCCGTCCTCCGCTGAAATCCTGGTTCATGAACCCATGATACCATGGCAGAG
>CAYZZX010000114.1:0-4819 GCA_964483085.1 uncultured Synergistaceae bacterium | reverse complement strand
GTCAAGGGTTATTTTCCCTGAATAATCGCCTTTGGGTCCGTCTGAATAAGAATTTTCGAATGATAAGGCAACATTCAAATCCTCATCGATATCCATTGTGCACAGTACATCTCCGTAATAATAGTAGTCATAAACCCATTTTCCTTGAAGATACTCCCGTATTCCCTCTTCGCTGCTGAAATCTTGTCGAGACGGGGGTGTAGTATTTTCTTGTTTTTCAGAAGCTTTCGGTGCCTGCGACGGCGTACTGTTCCATTCCACATTCTTTTGGTCTGCCTGAACTACATTACAGCCAGTTAGAATCAAAATGAAAATAAATGCTGCTAATAAGACTTTGCTTTTCATCACGAACACCTCTCTCATCATTTATTCAAAAACTAAGCGCCCTTCAATTTTTTTCGTCACGTTGGAATGATTTCTCAGCCACTCCTCCAGAACTCCATATTCTGAAGTGGAAACAACTTTCGGAATTCCCATAGCCAGAAGCTCGTCATCTGAAATATTAAGGTTCGCTTTTGAATTAGTAACATGATAACTCTGCAAAGTAATCGTATATTGCTGATCGTCAACCACAGGAATGCCATCCACAGCGAGCGACAATAATCTTGACTCTCCATCGGAATAGACAGCTCTGACCCTGCTGTTTACTTGAAAGCACTCCCCCTCACCATTACGATTCTCAGTCCGCAGAATATGAGAAAAAACTCTTCTTAGATATTTTCCATTGATAGAATACCTCGTGAGGGCCTCATCATAGGGATAGCAAGCTTTCAAATCCCCCAAGGTTACCACTGGTCCAAGTTCATGACCCCGAATCGAGCCGGACCCGATAAGAATGATGTCTGTTGCAGACATTTCAGCCAAAGCATCAGCTATCATATTACCAAGTGTCGTTTCTTTTTCTCTTTCCGGATGAACTAATTTCTCAGCCAAACGCGTTATTATCGAATTATATTTAGCATCTACCTTTTCTTTGTATTTATGTATAAAATTCTTAAGAGATATATCTTCTTTTGAAATTATATTATTTATAGGAACTAATTCCCATTTCCAATCAATTATAGAGTTTGTGGCATCTTCTACCACAATATCAAACCTGCCGATTTGATCGGTGCCGACGCCTGCCTGTGCAATCAAAATGTTATTTACCAGCTCTGGCTGATCCAAGATAGTATGAGAATGGCCGCCAAGGATCATGTCGACTCCCCAATCCGGATTCAACATTTTCGCTAATTCAACATCAGATTCGAACCCTATATGAGTAACTGCAATGGTCAAATCGATATCATCATGCTTATACGCGTTGCAAATTTTTCCTATTTCTTCAGCTGCATCCTCTATGGAAACGAAAGTTCCGATTAATTGATCATTTGCAAGTGTGTCCATTACTTTTTCGGTAGTGACCCCGATAAAGAGTATGTTATACCCCGCAACATTCAGTATCAAATAGGGTTTCATCAACCTCTTTCCATACTGCTTTATGTAGAGGTTGGCGTTGACAATCGGGAAATTGGCCATTTTCTCAAGAAATAAAAGATGAGGAAGACCATAATCCAGCTCATGATTTCCAAGGGTGACAACATCTGGTGAAAGAAAATTCATTATTTCTATTGTGGATACACCCTTGTATTCAGAATCTATCAAGGACCCCTGGACCATATCGCCAGCGATTACATAGATAACATTCTCTTCTTCTTTTCTCACCTGATTGAGATACCCTGAAAGAAGCGCAAGTCCTCCAATAAGATGACCATCTCCCTCCCGAACTTCGGCAAGAAAATCCCCGTGCATATCATTGGAATGTAGAATTGTGAATTTCTTCGTCTTCGGCTTCATACGTCTCTCCTCCCCACAGACTTGTTCGGGGTATCAGCACATACACAATAGGTTTTTATTTTCACAAGGGAAACAACGCCGCTTCTGTTTCATCCTCGTTCTCATAAAATCGAAGAGAGTGTTTATTTAACCGTCTTGACCGGCGGAGGTGCGTACAGGGGGTCAAGCGCTTCTTCTTGCGGCAGATACATCCGCATGGTAACAGAAAACGGGCCGTCCGGCGCGGGCAGCCAGTTCTCCGGCCTCTCCCCGGGTTCATTCTTCTGCAGGTAAATTTTCAAAGACCCATCATCGCCGAACTTCAGGTTCGGAGTTCTGTCGCCGATGGAGTACCTGTTGATGGGGTTGTGGACCATGCGCTGATCCGGCATGTTGTACATGGTGATCGACCAGAATCCGAGTTCCTTCACCGGCGGCAGAGAACCGGCCGGGAAGGTCAGTACGTAATTATTCTCGCGAGCGTTGAGCGGTTTGCCGTCTTGAGTGACGGTCGAGCTCGGATAATAGGCCTCCTCGAGATCAACCCCGTAGAGCCCCATGCGGGCCGCTCCCGCCCGAGTGAGATACTTCCCCTGCATCCGCTCACGGTTGCCGAAGATCCTCTCCGTCAGAAGCCAGGAGTTCTTCATCTTGCCCAGCAGGCTACCGGACTCCTGGATCTCCTTCCGGGCGCTGTCGATCCCCTCCTGGATAGCCGTTCGAATAGCAGGGGAAAGTTCAGTTTCGTCGAAATAGAAATCAGGACCTATACCGATACGCCCGAACCTTTCGATAAGCTCTTTCTCCGACGGGTGTACCTCAAGCTGGCCGAGAAGGAAATTGACGTATGTTATGAACCCCGGTGAATCTGCCGTTTTCTGGTCGAAGAACGGAAAAATATCCATGGAGGGAGCCTTCGGCGCAGGAAGGCCGAGATATGCGCTCAGAGGTACTGCTGCGTACTGCTTTTGGATCGCGAGTACTTTTTCATAATCGCCTCCAAGGTCGATGTTCACACCGGTACGGACCAGGCACAGTAAGAAATTTGTCTCCGATCGGAACAGATCGTCCGCACCTGCGGGCTTTTCGCCTTTCCAGTGAGGGCCGGCGATGGCGAAGGTTCTTGCACCTGTTCCGGTAGCCCTGGTACCGACATAGCCAAAATTGTGGGTATACAAATCAATGAGCTGGAAAGAATAATAGCGGTCAGCTATGGCAGGAACGCTTACGACTATCGGCTCTGCCCTGAGGTCGAGCCAGAGCATCGAGTAGAGCGTGTCGTTATTCTCCCGTACTATGTCGGTATCGTCCGGGCCAGCCAGTTTCGTGGTGTGCTTGAAACGGTTAAAATTTTCAGGACGAATCGCCTGGACTTGCATTGACCTGTAATTCTCAAGCATGGGAAAAGCGAAAACATATGCCTCTTCGGCGATAGATCTGGCTGCATCCGGAGTGATTTCATTATTAGACGACGTGCATCCTGACATTGACAGGGGGAGAATTAAAATCAGGAAAAACAATGGGATTTCTCGAAGCGCTTTCTTCAGAGAGAACATCTTTATAGCTCCTCGTATGATCAATTTACGGCAGCAATAAGAGAAGGAAAGCAGATCACCGCATGAACCTGCGTCCTGAGAATATGGGAAAATGCTCCGCAACGTGAGTTGTACTCATATCTGGTGTATGGACATTGAAAAGAAGTGGCGTATCCTTTTAAAGAGACACCCCGGAAAAAAGTGTACTGCATCCTCCTCTCACTGTCCAGACAGGGATCGGATTGGACATAAGCGGACTCTCTATTTAATCAGAAAAATGTTTTTGGATTTCAGCATTATCTTTTATACCAGAACTCAACAATACTGCCAATTTCACCCTGGCTTTTTTACTTTCATAACTACCACCTATAACTACTCCTCTATTTTTAAGATCGGTTTCACTTCCTGTATAGTTATAAACAGGGTATACCACGCCTTCATCACAACTAGTTGTTAAGACTACAGTAACGCCTGTCTCGATCGCTTCTGTAACAGCTTCAGCAACTTGAGGAGATACCTGTCCTCTTCCTGCCCCTTCAACAATAATTCCCTCTGCTTTATTTTCAATTGCACATCGAATAAACTCGCCATCTGTGTCTATACCACATTTCACCATATAAATTAATGGTATTTTTCTTTTTAAGGAATAAACTTCACGCCTCACGGGCTTCACATAATATATTACGTCTTCTCTATCAACTATGCCTAAGTATCCATACCCATAACTTCCGAAACCATTTACATTATAAGAGTGAACTTTCTTCACATGCCTTGCCGTAAATATTTTTTCATTAAAAACAACTACACAACCTAAACCATTACTCTTACTACTATTAGCGACCAAGATAGCTTGGCGTAAGTTTACTATTGAGTCAGATCCCAGTAAATTTGGGCCTCTTTGTGCTCCAGTAACAACAACCGGTCTTTTATTATTTATCGTCAAATCTAAGAAATAGGCTACTTCCTCCAAGGTGCTGGTCCCGCATGTTACAACTACGCCGTTTACATCTTCGTTCTCATATATCTCTTCAATTCTTGTTTTAAGTTCCAATAAATTGTTCCATGATATTTGCGGACTAGGGAGTTGAAAAACTGATTCAACTATGAGGTCTATATCTAAACGAATATCGGCTAATTTTAATAATTCCTCTCCATTTAATGCTCCCGGTCTCATAAAACCACTTTCATCTTTAAGACTGGCAATTGTACCTCCTGTTGTTAATATAACTACTTTTTTCATAGTCTTCTCCCCTTTACCCTTTTAATATTTTCAAGTCACGGCTGTCGAAATCTTGATGTGAAGGGCATTCTCACTGATCCCTATGTACGGGCCAGCATGACGGATTCAACGGAATCCTCCCATGGAGGTTCCTCTTGTCGGTGAGGAACAAAACCTCCTCACGAAGAATTTTTATTCTTCTGTTTCTCGCTTCAGGTGTGATCTTCATGGGTAAAAGCATCAGCGGCGT
>CAYZZX010000113.1:0-4857 GCA_964483085.1 uncultured Synergistaceae bacterium | reverse complement strand
TGCCAGAGCCCGGAGGCAATCGATGCACAGACACCCCTCAAAGCGATCGGCAATATAGGCTCGGTCTTCGGTCGAAAGATCGACTGCCGCACATTGGCAGTGCTCGATATCGCCGTCCCCCCGGCAGATGAACGAACGGCCGCATCGAGGGCAGGGAAAAACCTTCCCGTCGGTGTTTTCATTCTTAGTTTCATTCATTTTCAGTTCCCCTTCCCGGGGTTGGTTTAATGGTCATAGACAGGCCACACACGGTCAGGATCACCCGATCCGCGACGGCGGCGACCTGTTGGTTCAGCCTTCCCGCCACATCCCGGAAACGGCGGGAGAGGGCGTCTATGGGGACGATCCCCATGCCGATTTCATTTGTAACGAGGATGATGCGTTTGGCTTCGGCTGTTGTCAGTGCGCGCAGAAGGTCGACACAGGGAAAGGCCCCCTCTGTTATCTCGCTGTCTTTGTGCATCCGGTTTCCGAGCCAGACCGTCAGGCAGTCGATCACGACAGCGGCTTCTGGGTCGCCGACGCTTCGCAGAGCTCCGGCGAGATCCAGCGGTGCCTCGATGGTCCTCCACTCCTGCCCCCGCTCTGCTTGATGACGGGCTATCCGCTCCTCCATCTCGTCGTCGAAGGGCTCGGCCGTGGCGATAAAAATGCGCCGGGGGAATTCTTCCGCCAGCCGCAGGGCCTCTTTACTTTTTCCGCTGCGGGCACCGCCGGTGATCAGGATCACTTCCGCCATGATGACAACCTTTCCGCGATGACGTTCATCGAGCGTTCGAAATCGTCTTTTCCGAAGATCTCCATGGTGAGTACTCGCTCCTCCTCAAGGGAGAGGCGGCCTGCAAGGTCTTCAAGAAGCCCCCCGGGCAGATGCCCCAGGTGGCAGTGGTCCGTCCCCTGCGGATTGACGCCGTGGAGATGAAAGACCCGGGCTCTGGTCATCCACCGGTCGAGGTGGGTCTGCACGTTCCTGCCATTCATGAGGAGGTGGCCGATGTCAAGGCAGACCGACAGGTTGAACTCCTCCACAAGAGCGGCTACGTGCTGAAAATCATAATCGAGGGTCTCGATGCATATTGTGGAAGGCGTCGGGCCGCAGGCGAGCAGTTCGGTCAGAGAGCGACGGTTCTGTCCGTTCCATCGCTCCATGTTTTCACTGGGCAGTTCTCCCCGGCGGTCGCCGTGGAGGTGCAGAATCCACGCGAAGGGCTCGAGCGGACTCATCCGCTCGATAACTCTCCGGCACTTGCCCACAGAGGACGCCCGTTCCTCTTCGTCGGCGCTCCCCAGGGCTATGTCCAGGGGCAGATGGACGGTATAGGTCAGATCGAACTCCCGTCCGATGGACGCCATTGCTTCGGCGTCTTCCGGCGAGGGCATGTTTGAGAACTCGTCAGATTCGAAGAGCACCAGCTCCACGTCGTCGACACGGTCGCATAAATATCGAAGGTTGGGCAGGATTTCATCGGGAAGGATATAGGACGTCGTTCCGAGGCGAAAGGGAAACCCTCCCTTGAGGTTGCATGCGGGGCTTGTACCGCTTTCAGCGGCTGGTGTCGTCTTCTTCAAATAACGGCCTCCGGAAAGAATTTGTTCAGGGATACAGTACAGCAGCAATTGCGTACTCCTGTTTGAAATAGCTTGTAATCGGCCCATTTACACTGCAAAGATCAACTGGCCTGTACAGGCCAGTTGAAAGAGTCGTTCATAAGATGTACTGAAGCTAATCGCCTGATCTATATTGCGATGAAAAATCTAACCCCGGCTTACTCTGTTACCTTAAAAACCAGTCACTTCTGCTTGTTTCGTGCCCAACGGATGGGAAGCACTTCGAATTCACCCTCCAGTTTTTGAACAAAAAATATCAAGTTATTTCTTCACCTTTGGAGTAAAGGCGTCAGATTACATTTTCAATGGACTACTCTCTGCTCTATTTTATCTCAACAGAAAATTTTGTACGCTTACTGGTTGCATTGTGTATGGCCACGTCATAGTGCCAGTAGGCCATGTTGTTGGAAGGTTTTCCGCTCGGCGCGGTATATTGCATATGATGAGAGGTTTTATTCTGGCTTGTGGCTTTCTGGTTATAGGCCCAGCCGGAGTTGGTCAGGACTCTGTAGACGATACCCACTGTGCTCGGGTGGTCCGTGTTCACCGTGACGCGAAAGGTCTGCCCAGGGTTGCATTTTACTGTATGAATGTAGGGTCTGGGGTGGGGTATTGTACCCGAAGTCGAAAAATATGCCGCCGCAGGTACCGCAATAAGCAGAACCAAGAGTACGCACCAAAAGCCTATCCGTTTTCTCATTAGCATACGTTTTCCTCCTCTTTGCGTTTTCTTACTCTTATTTTCTGCTCCAGAACCAATTATCACAGTTCCGGGAAGGCATTCTCTGAGGTGGTGCCCATCCGTTGGGCACGAAACAAGCAGAAACGACTGGAATTTTATGAAGGATGGGTCTGATTTTCAAGATTCTTTCTTTCTGCTCCGTCAGGTTTTTTGCTTTTCGATATAAAAATTACAATGCCAAGCTTTTTTCTTGCCTTCATATTAAAGGCATCTGACTGCTGTTTCAACCCCCAGTTCTTTTGCGCTATCTCAAGAGTAAAATCCGTGGGTTTTTGGGCTGAGCCGTATATAGCCACCACATAATGCCAGTACGCAATATTGTTGGGCTGTCTGCCGCTCGGTGCGGTATATTCCAGTTAGTGAGAAGTTTTCTTTCAGCTCTGGACTACACAGCTATACGCCCTCTCATTTTATATAACGATGAAAAAACTGACCCCGGCTTACTCCGCTTTCTTAAAAATAAGTCACTTCTGCTTGTTTGTGCCCAACGGGTGAGAACCACTTCAAATTCACCCTCCAGTTCTTTGAACAACAAATATCAAGGTATTTCTTGACTATTGGAGTAAAGGCGTTCAGATTTCCTTTGTAACCCGCCGCTTTTCCGCGCTATTTTATCTCAAGAGAAAAATTAGTGGGTTTTTGAGTTATGTTGTGTATGGCCACGTCATAGTGCCAGTAGGCCATGTTGTTGGAAGGTTTTCCGCTCGGCGCGGTATATTGCATATGATGAGAGGTTTTATTCTGGCTTGTGGCTTTCTGGTTATAGGCCCAGCCGGAGTTGGTCAGGACTCTGTAGACGATACCCACTGTGCTCGGGTGGTCCGTGTTCACCGTGACGCGAAAGGTCTGCCCAGGGTTGCATTTTACTGTATGAATGTAGGGTCTGGGGTGGGGTATTGTACCCGAAGTCGAAAAATATGCCGCCGCAGGTACCGCAATAAGCAGAACCAGGAGTACGCACCAAAAGCCTATCCGTTTTCTCTTTAGCATACGTTTTCCCTCCTCTTTGCGTTTTCTTACTCTTATTTTCTGCTCCGGGACCAATACCCACAGGTCCGGAAAGGCGTTCTCTACGGTGGTCCCCATCCGTTGGGCACGAAACAAGCAGAAGCGACTGGGATTTTATGAAGAAAGGGGCCGATTTTCAAGATTCTTTTCCCTTTGCTCCGTCAGGTTCTTTTCGCTCTTCGACATAAATACCCCTGAGTGCTCAATAGCCCGGTGCAGTAAGGATTCGTGTAAAGAACCCCTTGCAGACGAAATACGATTTTTTTGGCCGATCAAAGTTGTTAAGCACGACCTGTTCCCGGCATATTTACCTGAAAGACCTGCCCCAGGTTTATTATCTGCTTATAGGACTCCATCCAAACTTTCTTGCGATGGGGCTGTTATTGGCGAGGATGGCACATTGGTCAAAATCGTTTTTCGCCTGTGCGGCGTTCAGAGCTCTGCCGAGATCGCCGATTTCATCCCGCTGGGCTCTCAGCGCCTTGTTGTCGTCATAAATTCTTCTCCAGCGGGCATTTACTGCTTTGAATTGCTCGACATCTTTTCTGAAGGTTGCCAGTCTTGAATTATAGGTGTTGCGGAGTGAGCTTCGAACCGCAGCGTTTTTTTCAGTTTCAATAGCAGCCTTAAGCTGCTGCAATTCGGCTTTTTGAGACTCCAGCTTCGCCCTTCTCCGGTCCTGGGCGTCACTCATGGTTTTTATTTCAGCACTGTTGCTTTTTATACGGGACACAAGGGACTTGTGCTCCCTGTTCAGATTTGCAAATAAGATGCTGAGCTTTTTCTTTACTTTTGCGTTAAAAGCATCAGACTGCTGTTTCAGCCCACCGCTCTTCTGCGCTATCTCAAGAGTAAAATCCGTGGGTTTTTGGGCGGAGCCGTGTACAGCCACCACATAATGCCAGTAGGCCATGTTGTTGGGAGGCTTTCCGCCCGGGGCGGTATATTCGAGGTAATGGGAGGTCTTCTTTTGGCTTTTTGCAACTGAGTTATACGCCTTTTGATTGTTCGCGAGGGTCATATAGAGAATGTCTACCGAACTTGGGTGATTCGTGCTCACTGAGACCTGTATGGTGTCGCCGGGATTGCATTTTACAGTATGTGAATAGGGTCTGGGATAGGGTATTGTGCCCGAAGTCGAGTAATTCGCAGCCGCAGGCACTGCGATAAACAGAATGAAGAGTACGCACCAAAAGCTCATCCGTTTTCTCGATAGCATACGTTCTCCCTCCTCTTTGCGTTTCCTTACTCTTTCCTATCAGCTACAGAAATTGAATCACAGGCGCAGTGAGACGTTATTTATACTATAACAGATTTTTCGTAATTATCTATAAGCATCCCTTTCATCACGTCACGGATTTGTTTGAGGTGGTAGTTGCTTAAAAAACGTCTCAATTTGATGGGCAACCATCGGCCGAGCGAAGAAGTACCCCTGAGCTTCCTGACAGTGATTTTCTTTCAGAAAATCCACCTGGCACTTCGTTTCCACCCCTTCGGCA
>CAYZZX010000112.1:0-4894 GCA_964483085.1 uncultured Synergistaceae bacterium | reverse complement strand
GACCGCATCAATAACTACCCGCACCAGTTCTCCGGAGGGATGCGCCAGCGGGTGGTCATCGCCATCGCCCTGGCGGTGAACCCCCGGCTCATCATCGCCGACGAGCCCACCACGGCCCTCGACGTGACCGTCCAGGCCCAGATACTGAAGCTCATGGAGAACCTTGTGCACAAGTTCGGCTCGGCCCTCATCCTCATCACCCACGACCTCGCCGTCGTCTCGGAGATGACCCACCGGGTCGCCGTGATGTACTGCGGAAAGACCGTGGAGGAGGGGTCCACAAAGGACCTGATAGCCCACCCCCATCACCCCTACACCAAGGGCCTGCTCGAGTCGATTCCGAAGATGGTCGGAGTGCGGACACCCCGCCTTCCCCAGATAGCGGGGATGGTACCCAGCCTCTTCGACCTTCCGAAGGGGTGCTCCTTCGCCCCCCGCTGCGCCTTTGCCACGGAACGGTGCCTTCGGGACGTGCCGGAGATGCGCCTTCTCTCTCCGGGAAGAAAGGCGGCATGCCATAATCCCGTGGGGATGGCCGGAGAAGGGGCGGACAATGAATAATACCGGAAAAACTTACGGTTCAAAAAATATTCTCGAGGTCTCGGACCTCGTTCAGAGCTTCGAGCAGCCCTACGGAATCCTCGACAGGCTGACGGGGCGTCCGAAGAAGACCGTTCACGCCGTCAACGGCGTCTCCTTTGTCGTCCGGCGCGGCGAGGTCTTCAGCCTCGTGGGGGAGTCGGGGTGCGGAAAGTCGACCACGGCCAGAACGATCGTCCGGCTGCTCGATCCGAAATCGGGGAAGATTCACTTCGATGGACAGGATATTTCGAAGTTCACCCCGGCGGAGATGATGCCCGTCCGAAAGAAGATGCAGATGATCTTTCAGGACCCCTACGCCTCCCTGAACCCCCGCCAGCGGATAAAGGACATCGTCATGGAGCCCATGCTCTTTCACAAGGAGGCGGCGGACAGGGAAGAGGCCCATGTGAAAATGTACCGGCTGCTCGACATCGTGGGCTTCCGCCCCGAGCAGGCGGACCGCTACCCCCACCAGTTCTCGGGGGGGCAGCGGCAGCGGATCGGCATCGCCCGGGCCCTCGCCACGAACCCCACATTCCTCGCGGCGGACGAGCCCGTCTCGGCCCTTGACGTCTCCATACAGGCCCAGGTGCTCAACCTGATGATGGACCTTCGGGATGAATTCAACCTCTCCTATCTTTTCATCGCCCACGACCTCTCCGTGGTCCGGCATGTCACCGAGAGGCTGGGTATTATGTACCTGGGGTTCATCGTGGAGCAGGGCGAGCGGGATCTTCTCTTTGAAAAACCGCTGCACCCCTACACCCGGGCGCTGCTGGCGGTCGCCCCGACCCTCGACAGAAAGATCGCGGCGGTCCCCCTTTCGGGAGACGTACCGAGCCCCATAAACCTGCCAAAGGGGTGTCCCTTCGCAAGCCGCTGCCCTCAAAAAATGAGCGTTTGCGAAACTGATCGACCAAAACTCCGCACCCTTGACGGGAGGATCGTCGCCTGTCATCTTTATTGAAAGCTGCCGGCCCTTCGGCTGGAGTTGAATCACATACTACTAAAGGAGGAAATAAGAATGAAGAAACGATTAGCTGCAGTATTTCTGGCATTGACCCTGTCGCTCCTCGCAGTCGCGGGGGCGGTCGGGGCGGAGAAGAGCATCATCATCGGCCTCGGGTCGGACGCTCTTTTCATGGACCCTTCCCAGCAGGACGAAACCATCACCAACACCATGGGGCGGTACATGTACGACGGGCTTCTCAACAACAACGCCCTGGGGGTTCCCGAACCGGCCCTGGCCACATCCTGGACCATCGGCGACGATAACCTCACATGGACCTTCAACCTCCGCAAGGATGTGAAGTTCCACGACGGCAGCGACTTCACCGCCGAGGACGTGGCTTACACCATCGACGTCAACCGCACCACTCTGAACAAAAACTTCACCTCCTCCATCAAGGAAGTACAGATCGTCGACCCTCATACGGTCAAAATCATCACCCATGCCCCCTCAGCAATCCTTCTCGAGGCCCTCGCTTCTCTGCGCATCCTTCCGAAGGCGTACCGCACGAAGATCGGCGACGCGGCCTTCAACCTGGCCCCCATGGGAACGGGACCCTACGTCTTTGAGGAATGGGTCAAGGAAGACCACATCGCCATGAAGGCCAACGAATCCTACTGGGGCGGCGCTCCCGCAATCAAGAAGGTCACCTTCCGTCCCATCAGCAACGCGGCGACCCGCACCGCGGCCCTTCTCACAGGAGAAGTGGACATCATCGAGGACGTCCCCGTACGGGATGTGGATAAAGTGACGTCAACGGAGGGTATCGAAGTCGTCGACCGTCCGAGCGAACGGCTCATCTACCTCCACGTGGACACCCATCGCCCTCAGGGGCCTGGGATCATCGACCTCGACAAAAACCCCCTGACGGACCCCCGGGTGCGCAAGGCCCTCACGCTGGCCATCAACCGGGACTCCATCGTTCAGATGATCATGAACACCAACGCCTACGCCACAAATCAGATGGTCCTCGAGGGACGGCGGGGATACACCAAGAAGATCGCGGCCCCCGTCTACGACCCCGATCAGGCGAAGAAGCTTCTTGCCGAAGCCGGCTATCCTGACGGATTCAAGGTCTATCTCGACGCCCCCAACGGCCGGTATCCCAACGACGGGCAGGTTGCTCAGGCTCTGGCGAGCCAGCTGACCAAAGTGGGAATCCAGATCGAACTTCGTCTTCACCCCAAGTCGGTCTTCTTTGATTTCATCCGCCCAGGGGACAAGTCCAGCCTCGTCATGACCGGCTGGTCCGAGCCCATCGACGTGGGCGAGATGGCAAACGTGCTCTTCTACACCCGGGGCAAGAACCCCGCCAAGGGCGGCTCGAACCGGGGCCACTACGCCAACCCTGCCTTCGACGACCTCATCGATGAAGCGGGCGGCACGGCCGACCCGGCGAAACGGGGAGAAATTCTCGAAAAGGCCGCACAGATGATCGTCGAAGACGGAGGGATCGTCCCCCTCTACTTCCAGCAGGACCTCTACGGCAAGAAGAACACTGTCGTCTTCACGCCTCGGGCCGATAAGTCCATCCTCGCCTACGAAATGGATGTCAAGTAGCGCCCGACCATAGACTCGAAAAAATCAGCATCAATAAAAAGGGGCTCTTTCGGCGCTGCGTCGGGAGAGCCCCTTTTCGTTCCCCCGCTACTCAAAGAATTTTCAAAGACTATTGACATCAATCCTGCATAATATATAATGCCCATAGACCTTTATGGATACACACAATGGATACACACCGTTCCTCTATTCTTCCGTTGGAGGGTTGTCTCTGTGGTTCCCATGAATCTGCAGGCTGATGAACGAGCTTTTCAGACGCTCTTAGAACTGATCCGCACCCGGGAGATCCGCCCGGGAGAGCGGCTCTACGAAACGGAGCTTGCAGAACGATTCTCCATGAGCCGCACGCCGTTGCGGCATGCCCTCGGCCGCCTCACCGCCGAAGGCCTTCTCTCCAAAACTCCCGGCCGGAAGGGGTATTTTATGCCCCCTCTCACACGGCAGGACATGACAGAGGTCTATCACGCCCGGGCCGCCCTGGAGGGAATGGCCGTAACTCTGCTCGCCGGCCGTCTTCCGAGTGATCTTTCCGCCGAACTTTCCACCATCATCACCCAACAGAAAAAGCTCTACGCCAACGGTTCCAGAAGGGGAGAGTATGCGGCCCTCAACGGCACCTTTCACTTCGCCCTCGTCCGGGGATCAGGCAATCGATATCTGCTGCGGTCCTTCGCCCCTGTCTTCTGGAGATCCATCATGTACACCCTGCTCTACGCTTCTTTTTACACCGGAATAGAGGATATTGAATCAGGAAATTCCCCCCGACGCCCGAGTTGGAAGCAGCACGAGGAGATCGTCAGTGTGCTCGAATCGGGGGAGGGTGAACAGGCCCGTAAAATCATCGAAGCTCATGTTCTTGAAAACTGCGAATACTGGAAGGAGGGAGAGGGGAGGGAACTGGGAGGGGCCGTACCCTACGGGCATGTCCTCCCGTGAACACTATTGAGTTACCACTTCAAAAAGAAAAGGAGAATTTAAATGCACAAAGTAGCTTCTCAAATTACCTTTTTTTACTACAAAGACCTGACGGCGGCGATCGATTTTTATGAGCGTATCATGGGGTTCGAACTTGCTGATGACCAGGGAACCTGCCGCATCTACAAGGTGGGAGGAACCGCCTTCCTCGGCATCGTGGATGAAAAACACGGCCACTGCAAGGCTCCGGAGAAGGAAAGCTCCGTCCTCGTGACCTTTGTGGTCGACGACGTGAAAGGCTGGTACAGCTACCTGAAGGAGCAGGGAGTCAAGCTCACTTCAGAACTTCTTGATAAACCCGATATTCAGATTGAAGCCTTCTTCTTCGAAGATCCCGAAGGATACGCCCTGGAAGTCCAGAATTTTCTGAATCCCAAACTGAGGCCGATCTTCAGCCTCGGCCAGGGAGATCAGAAATAGGCACCAAAAAAATCTTAAAGGGGGAAACACGATGAAGAGATTCACAGTTTTGCTCGCGATCCTGGGAGTATTTCTTTTCTGCGGAGCGGCCCTGGCGGCTCCCACACAGCTGAACTTCACCACAGGCTCCATGGGGGGCGGATTTTACGCCATCGGCGGCGGACTGGCCGACTTTGTGACGAAGAATGTTCCCGAAGTGGAGATCACGGCCGTCACCTCCGGCGGAGTCAACGAGAACATCAACAAGCTTGATTCCGGCCAGGCCGAGATCGGAATGCTGAACACCATCGATCCTCCCCTCGCCTTCGAGGGAAGAGCCCCCTACAAAAAGCTCTACGACAAGATGCG
>CAYZZX010000111.1:0-4897 GCA_964483085.1 uncultured Synergistaceae bacterium | reverse complement strand
ATTGCCCTTGATGAAGGGGATTTTGAGCGTTCGCCCAAGTGGTTTCCTCTGGTGGGCATGACGGTGGGCGCTCTGGCTGCCCTGGGGGACGGAGTCCTCGCCTTTCTGGAATTCCCGGAGGGGATGAGAAGCATTTTTGCTGTCGGCCTGCTTGCGGCCCTGAGCGGCGGACTCCATCTCGACGGCCTGGCCGACAGCGCTGACGGCTTTCTCAGCGCCCGGCCAAAGGAAAAGGTTCTTGAGATCATGCGGGACAGCCGGATAGGCACCATGGGAGTGCTGGTCCTGCTCTTTGTGCTTGCCGTCAAGGTCTCCGCTCTGACTGAACTCTCAGGCGCTCTGCGCTGGAAGGGGCTGCTCTTCGCCCCCCTCGCGGGAAGAAGTGTGCAGCTTATAACCATGGGCCTCATACCTTATGCCAGATCAGAAGGCGGCCTGGCCTCCCTCTTCCTCCGGGGCAAAACAACATGGCCCGCCATCTGGGCAGGGGTGTGGATCTTGCTTGCAGGGGTCATCCTCTTCGGTTTTTTGAGAGGAGCCGCCTTTGCAGTATTTCTTATTGCCGCCGCAGGACTGCTTTCCCTCTGGTCTTACCGGCGCATCACCGGCTTCACGGGCGACACCCTCGGCGCAGCGAGTGAGATCGTGGAAGCCCTGGTTTTTGCGGTCCTTCTTTCTGCCTATTGAGTGGGCATTATAATTCTTATGCTTAAAGAGTGGGATATAATGCCAGTGACAGAAGCAGCCTGTATAAGAATCCCTAAAAAGCCCCTGAAGTCTCTGCCTGATCAGACAGAGACTTCAGGGGCTTTTCTCGGTAGTTTTATGGGCTGACAAAGTCAAGTAAGGATAAGGTTGTCCCGGGTCGTCAGGTCTATACTGTTTTCCCGGTCTTCCCCTTATTCCTCCCCGAAAAAAGAAATAGCCCTATGGTGGCCGCTGCGGCAGCCAGAGAGACGGTGCGGTCATTATAGAGGGCCAGAAGGCCGAGCATTCCGAAGGCAAGGCGGTAGAGGGAGGAGAGCCTTCCCTTCGCGTACCCTGCCATGGCAAACCCGAGGGCTGTCAAGGCGGTAGCGCCGCTGATGATGGATGTGAGGTTGCCGAGCAGAGAGCTTTTGAGCAGAAGGCCAGGATCGTAGCAGAAGGCGAAGGGGACGATGAAGGCCAGGATGCCCAGTTTGCAGGCGGCGAAACCCGTCCGGTTTGGGTTCGCCCCAGCCACGGAGGCGGCGGCGTAGGCGGCCAGGGCAACCGGCGGGGTAATGTTCGAGATGATGGCGTAGTAGAAGACGAAGAGGTGCCCCGCCAGGGGCATGATGCCGATCTTCGCGAGGGCGGGGACGCCGAGGGCAGCTCCGAGGATGTAGGCGCTAGTCGTGGGAAGGCCCATTCCGAGGATCAATGAGACCATGGCGATGAGGACGAGGGCGATGAAGGGAATTCCCCGCGAGAGAGTGATCACCGCGCCGACGAATTTGAAACCGATTCCCGAGAGAGCGACGGAGCCGATGACCAGGCCTGCTGTGGCGCAGGCCGTGGCGATGAGGGGGATGTTTTCGGAGCCGTCGTGGATCGCCTGCAATATCTCCTTGGGGCCCATTCTGTTGGCGGGGTTGATGAGGGAGACAGCCCAGGCGAGGGATATGCCGGTGATTGCGCCGTACATGGGAGTATAGCCTGCGAGCAGCATGTAGACCAGCAGGACGATGGGGGACATCATGTAGAGCTTCTTCATGACCGACCGGATGGAGGGGAGCTCATCGGCGGGGAGCCCTTGGAGGCCGTCTCTGAGAGCGGTGAGATGGACCATCAGGAGGACCGCTCCGTAGTACATCAGGGCGGGAAGAATGGCCGCGATCATGATGGTGTTGAACTGAACGCCGAGAAGGGCTGCCATGACGAAGGCTCCGGCCCCCATGACAGGAGGCATGATCTGTCCGCCCGTACTGGCCACGGCCTCAACGGCACCGGCGAAGAAGGGCTGATAGCCGATGCGTTTCATGAGGGGAATAGTGAAGGAGCCCGTTCCGTAGACGTTCGCCACGGCAGAGCCTGAGATCGAGCCGAAGAGGGCGGAGCTGAGGACGGCGATCTTCGCCGGGCCTCCGGGAGCCTTTCCGGTGAAGGCCTGGGCGAACTCCATGAAATACTCGCCCACGCCGCTTTTTTCTAGAAAGCCTCCGAATATGAGAAAGATCATGACAAATGTAGCCGATACCCCGAGGGACGAGGAGAATATCCCCTCGTCCGTCAGATACATCCCCTCGATGAGGCGGGAGAATTCTGTCGGAACCCCTCTGAGCATGTCAGGGAAAAAGGGGGCGTCAGCGAAGTAGGTATAGGACGTAAAGGCGATCGCCACGATGACGATGGGAAGCCCCACGATGCGCCTCGTTGCCTCCAGGAGCAGCACTATCAGCATTGTTCCGAGGACAAGCTGGGCCGTGGTGAGGTCGTCCACTCCCTGCATCCGCATCATGATTTCGTCGTAGCTCAGAATGATGTACAGTCCCGGAAGGGTGGATAAAAGGGCAAAAAGCCAGTCGTACCAAGGGACAGAGGTCTCAAAAGGCTGGTCTTTTTTATGGGGTTTGAAGGAATAGAGAATAAAGCACATGGGAAGAACCCAGGTGAGATGAATAGCCCTTTGGAGGTATGCCTCGAAAGAGCCGAATACTGCCGTATATAAATGAAAAAGGCCCATGGCAAGAACATAGAGATAGAAAGCTTTTTTAACAATGCCGTCTAATTTTCTCATACAAGAAATTCCCTCCCCTGCGGTGCCGCCTCCGTCTCTTATCGGAAAGGGCGGATGAAGTCAAGCATGAAAGGCGGGCAGGTGCGGCCCGCCTTTCATGTCCGTTTGTAGAAGCGACTATTTCTTCGCTGCCGCTTCTTTCCAGTATCTTACTGCGCCCGGGTGGGTTTTTATGGGCGCCGCCGGAACTGCCATTCCGGGGTTAAGTTCTTTTATATCCACAACTGCCTTTGAGAGGTCTTCCTGGTTTTCGTACATGACTTTGCAGAGGTCATAGACGAGCTGCTCATCGAGGTCGTTCTGCACCACGACGCAGGTATAGTCTCCAACTACCCGAACGGTGGGAGTTTTATCCGTTACGGTTTTATAGATTCCGGGGTCAACGGTGAAGGTAACTGTGCCGTAAGCCTCACCGATCTTGTCGAGGGTGGACTGCTCCATGCCCAGAAGCACGATGTCCGTCTGGCTCTCTATCTGCATGACAATGGAGGCGACCTTGCCCACCGAGAAGGCGAAGACGTCGAGATGGTTGTCCGCCAGAAGGTCTGCGCCGCCGGAATAGGAGGCGTATTCAACCGAGCCGCCCCAATCCTTCAGTGTGGTGCGGTAGTCGGCGATGCCGAAGCCGGCCTTGAAGGCTCCGTTGACGATGAACTCAGATCCCGTTCCGGTCTTCAGTGTGGCGAAGCGGGTGGGAATCTTTTTGGTGATAAGATCGTCCAGGGATTTAATGTCGTTCTTCTCGACAAAATCCTTGCGGGCGATGAAGTATGTGTACTGGGTGTAGAGGTTGGCCATGATAACGGCGTTGTTCGCAGGCTCTTTGAAGGGGGCGTCGCTTGCCTTCTGGGCCACCGCCACCATGGAGGTATTTGAGAACCCGAGTTCTCCTTTTCCCTTGTCTGTGTTGATGATGTTCGCCACGGCGCCGCCGGTGATGCTCGTCGTGGGGATGAGCTTGGCGGTCCACAGGTCGCCTAGAGCGCCGCCAAGGGCGAACCAGTTGCCCCCCGGAGGGCCTGCCATGAAGCGAAGCTGATCGGGGCGGGCGGCGAGGGCCGAACCGCTCAGGGTAAGAATGAACGCAAGAACTGCAGCGAGAAGTACACGCTTTTTCATTTCTTCACACTCCTATAATGAGATTTGGTTTTGGAAATTTTTTACATAACAATCATATAGGCTGGATAAAAAAGAGTCAACAACATATAACCGTTCCTAATTGATATAATACATGTAATTTTCGGTCATTTGGTGTGACTTTACAATTATGCCCTCCCAAAGTAGTATAATCATATGTAATTTACGAAATTATCTTTATTTCAAAAAACAAAAAAAGAGGAGATGAGTTCCATGGGAAAGGGCCACACTCTGATCGCCGATTCCCCCTTCGTCTCTCCATGGATTAACCTTGCCTTGGAGGAGAATATGCTTCCCCTTGCTTCTGCCCGGGGCATTATTTTGTATCTCTGGCGCAACCAGCACACGGTGGTCATCGGCAGAAACCAGAATGCATGGAAGGAATGCCGTACCAGCCATCTCGAGCAGGAGGGCGGTACCCTCGCTCGGAGGCTTTCGGGAGGCGGAGCCGTCTATCATGACCTTGGTAACCTCAACTTCACTTTTCTTACCTCTTCCAGACACTATGATGTTTCCCGGCAGACGGAGGTGTTGATTCGAGCTTTGCAATCCCTTGGAATTTCCGCCGTCCGCACGGGAAGAAACGATATTTCTGTTCAGGAACGCAAGGTCTCGGGCAACGCCTATTATTCCGGCAAGGCCGGCAGATTCCATCACGGATCGGTCCTTATTAATGGTAATATTGAACGGATGACCCGATATCTTCAACCCCCTGAGGCGAAGCTGAAGGCGAAAGGGATCGACTCTGTCCGGTCGAGGGTGGCCAATCTCCGGGAGTTCAGTTCTACCATTACCGTGGATGTTGTGAAAAACGCCATAATGGCCGCCTTTCTCGAGGAATACGGCGGAAGAGGGGAGCGCATCGATCTTAGCGCCATGCTTGACGATGGAGCTTTTAAGGCACTGCAGAAAAAATACAGCAGCCGCGACTGGATTTACGGTCAATCTCCCTCTTTTGACCTCTCCCTGGACCGCAGGTTTGAGTGGGGAAGTATGGAG
>CAYZZX010000110.1:0-4917 GCA_964483085.1 uncultured Synergistaceae bacterium | reverse complement strand
CTCGTCGTGTAGACCGACGAAGAGCCTTCCAACCGGGATCCCCGCATCATAGGGGATCCCGGTTTTTTTATGCACAAAATTTCAAGAAGAACAGACAAGAGGAGGAGAGCTGCATGGAACGGACCATCGGAGTCGTAGCGGAAAACAGACCGGGAGTTTTTTCACGCATATCAGGGCTCATGGAGCGAAGAGGATTTCAGGTGAACGGCGTCACTTCAGGTGTCACACACCAGCCGGGACGTTCCCGCTTCACCCTCGTCATCGGCGGAGACGACCGGAAAGCGTCCCAGGCGGTGCGCCAGATACGAAAGATGGTTGAGACCGTCGAAGTCTCCGATCTCAGCTCGGGCATCTGCGTAGAACGCTGCATGATGCTGCTGAAATTCTCGCTCTCCTCCGGAAAGCGGGAGGAACTCCTGGACACCATGAAACAGTTCCCCCACTCGGTGGCGGGAGAGCACGGCGATACGCTGATCCTTGAAATGATGGGAACACGGGAGAGCACGGACGCATGCCTCGAAGCGGTGCGCCATCTCGGACTCGTCGAAGCGGTGAAGAGCGGCCCTCTGGCTCTCGACGCGCGCGCGGCGACCACTACATTCTAGAGCAACTACATTCGAAAGGGAGTTGGATTGAATTATGGCAAAGGTACTCTACGACAACGACGCGAACATGAAACTTCTCGAAGGAAAGACCGTCGCCGTGCTCGGCTACGGCAGCCAGGGGCACGCACACTCGCAGAATCTGCGCGACAGTGGAATCTCCGTAGTCGTGGGCCTTCACGAAGGCAGTAAGTCACGGGGCACCGCTGAGAAAGATGGATTCGAAGTGCACACCGTCGCCGAGGCGGCGAAACGCGCTGACGTGGTGATGTTCCTGATGCCCGACCATGTGCAGGGGGACATTTACCGCACACAGGTCGCCCCCAATCTGAAGAAGGGCGCGGCCCTCGCCTTCGCCCACGGCTTTGCGGTCCACTTCAACCAGGTGGAACCAAGCAAGGAGAACGACGTTTTCATGGTGGCCCCGAAGGGCCCCGGACACCTCGTCCGTCGTATGTACACCGAGGGACGGGGCGTTCCCTGCCTGCTCGCGGTCGAACAGGACGCCTCCGGACAGGCCCGCGATCTTGGCCTCGCCTACGCCTGCGCCATCGGCGGCGGACGGGCCGGAGTGCTCTCCACCACCTTCAAGGAGGAAACGGAGACCGACCTCTTCGGTGAGCAGGCGGTCCTCTGCGGCGGCATCACCGAGCTGATCAAGGCCGGATTCGATACTCTCGTCGACGCTGGATACCAGCCGGAGATCGCCTACTTCGAGTGCCTTAACGAGATGAAGCTGATCGTCGACCTGATGTACGAAGGCGGCATGGGGTGGATGCGCTACTCCGTCAGCGACACGGCGAAATACGGCGACCTCACCGCAGGCAAGAAGGTCATCGACGGACACGTCCGTCAGACGATGAAAGAGCTGCTGGACGACGTCCAGGACGGCTCCTTCGCGAAGGACTGGATCCTCGAGAACCAGTGCGGCCGGCCGCGCATGAAAAAGTGGCTGGACCGGGAGAGTGAGCACCCCATCGAGGCGGTGGGCCGCGAGCTGCGCGGAATGATGCCCTGGATGGACGCCAAGTCCGCGCCCGATAAGTAGACCACAGTCGAACACGAGCAAACGAGTGTACCCGAAGCGAAGCAAAGCGGCATAAGCTGCACGAGAGAGGAGAGATGAGCATGAAGATGAACGGAGCGCAAATGGTCGTGAAAGCTCTGGAACTTGAGGGGGTACGCTGCGTTTTCGGAATACCCGGAGGCTCGGTGATTCCGCTCTACGACGCCCTCTACGATGCTCCTTTTCCCCATATTCTCGTCCGGCACGAACAGGCGGCGGCACACGCCGCAGATGGCTACGCCCGTGTGACCGGCGAACCGGGAGTCTGCATCTGCACCTCCGGTCCCGGATTCACGAACATCCTCACCGGACTGGCCACCGCGTTTCTCGACTCCATCCCCATGGTGGCCATCACAGGGCAGGTCTCAACGACCCTCATCGGCACCGACGCCTTCCAGGAAGCCGACACCTTCGGCAGCAGCCTTCCCACCGTGAAGCACAGCATCCTGGTGCGCTCGGTGGAGGAGATCCCTGCAGCGATCCGCGGGGCCTTCGAACTCGCCGTCTCCGGACGGCCCGGCCCCGTTCTGATCGACCTCCCAGTGGATATTCAGAGGGCCGAGGGGGAGTTCGTCCGCCCCGAGGGGCAGCTCTTCTCAGAGCATCATCTGAAGAACGTGCAGGACATCTCGCGCCTGGATGAGGCCGTGAAACTCCTGAAAAACTCCCTCCGACCCGTTCTCCTCGCCGGAGGGGGCATTATCTCCTCCGGCGCAGCGCCGCAGCTGCTCCATCTGGCCGAGAAAATGGAGATACCCGTAGCCACCACGCTGATGGGGAAGGGAGGCTTTCCAGAGACGCACCCCCTCGCCCTCGGCATGGCCGGGATGCACGGCACACCCGGCGCGAACACTGCCCTCTCCGAGGCCGACGTCATCGTCGCCGTGGGAGCGCGATTCAGCGACCGGACCACCGGGAAGGTCTCCGAATTCGCAAAGAATGCGGCGGTGATCCATATCGACCTCGACGACGCGGAGATCGACAAGATCGTGGGGTGCGCCGTTCCCCTCGTGGGCGACGCGGCGTCCGTCCTCGAACGGCTCACGGACGAACTGTCAGAAGTGAACGGACGAGAGTGGACCGATTATCTCCGTGAACGGATGGAAGCAATGCCGCTTTTCCAACCCGACGAGAGCGAATTCGTTCCATCGGCGATCTTCAGGGCCGTTCAGCGCAGGGCTAAAGAGCACGCAATCGCCGTCACCGACGTGGGACAGAACCAGATGTGGGCCGCCCTCTTCTGGAAAACCCACCACCCCCGCACCTTCCTCACCTCAGGCGGACTCGGAACGATGGGGTACGCCCTCCCCGCAGCCATTGGCGCATCCCTCGCCCGGGGCAAAACACCCGTACTCTGCTTCGCCGGAGACGGCGGCTTTATGATGAACATCCAGGAGCTGGAGACCTGCGCCCGGTACAACATCCCGGTGAAGGTCATCTTGCTGAACAACGGCTGTCTCGGCATGGTCAGGCAGTGGCAGGAGCTCTTCTGGGGTGAACGCTACGCCGCGACAACCCAGGCCCCCATCTGCAACTTCCCCGCCCTCGCCGAAGCCTTCGGCGTCCCGGGACGGGCCTGCACCACCCTCGACGAACTGGAAGCCAGCCTTGACGATCTCTTCGAAACCCCCGGACCGGCTCTTCTGGACTGCCGCATCCTCTCGGAGGAGCTCGTCATGCCCATGGTCCCGGCAGGGGCGGCACTGAAGGAGTTTATGTACAGGGTAGAGGCGTAGATCAACCCAAGGCAAACACAGATCGCCGCAGTCTCCGGAAGGCCGTTGAGCTTTCGGGGGTTGCGGCGAAATTGCGATATATCGGGTCAGTGTCCTTCCTTCAACCGCTTTATTCAGCAAGGTATCCGTTTTTTCACACGCCGGGATCGTTTTCAGATGTCAAAAATCATCGTGGCTGCGCAATATACAAGCAGAAGAGCCATGACGGCATTCAAGATCTTTCCGTATTTTTTGAAAAGCCCCTCGAAAGCCGCTCCAAAGATCGCCCAGCAAATCGTGGCGGAAAAACCGATGAAGGAGAGGAGGAATATGAAAGCGGAGATAATCATAACGCCACTATAGTAGGGCAAAATAAAAGCGGACATCACCGTGATGCTGTACAGTATAACCTTCACATTGACAAGCTGAAGAAGCATACCCGATGCGATAGTATTCGTCTGTAAAAGGCGCTTTCGCCCCTCATGAGGCACATCCCTCCAGACGGACCATGCCAGCCAGAGGATATAGGCTGCGCCGATAGAGCGCATCACAGGCGTTATGGAGGGGATGACCCCGAAAAGAATCGAAGAAAAGACGGCACTGAAAGACATGATGATCAAAACACCCAGTAAAACGCCCAGATTGAATGGAAAGGCTTTTTTCAAACCATATTTACTTGCATTTGTCATCGACATGATATTGTTGGGACCGGGAGTGAAGGCAGTCAGAAAAACATAAGAAAATAATGCCGCGAAACTCATAATCGAACCAACTCCTCCAAAGACTTTGCTCTACTACACCGTACGAAAAGCATATCATCTTTTACCCGATCGCTCCACTTCGACGACAGGTTTTCCAATCCTCTTTGCCCCACGAATTTCATACGTATCGGGTGCATATCGGCGAAGGTCCATTTATTCACTGGCCCCGCTGATTTCCTCCCGCTCTTCGGGCTGAATGACCGCCCGGCCGCCTTCGTGTGGTACTATAACAAGGATATATGATTTATCCTGAAATAAATTGCGTAATTGTTTGATAAAACCTGATCGTGGAGATGGTCTCCGTGGGTGAGATCAAGAAAAATCCGGCAAGCAGAGAGCATGATGGAGGTGGAGCATGCAAGCTTATCTTCGCTGAGTACTTCGACGCACAAATGCGCCTCGACTCGAATTGAAGCTTCCAGAAGAGGCCTTTTTTTCACGCCTTAAAACTACAGCACTGTATGCAGACGGTAACTCCTCTGCCTCTTTCAGGCAGGTTGCTTCTTCACACTCCGATCGATAAAAGATCCTCGATGTCGCACCGGAGGCGAACAGTATAGCCATCGTTCCATCTGTCGTACAACTTTCAACAACACTCCAAATCAAAATTAGAGTGCGATACAACGGAACCTAAATTTAACACGTTTGGTGGGATTCATGTGAAATATGCAGCATCGAAATGCAAGGGCAAAAGCGCGGGTCTGCTGCGGCTGACAGGACTGATTTTCGCAGTCACGGTTCTTCTGATGGGGGCCTGTCTGCCGGCGATGGCG
>CAYZZX010000109.1:0-4986 GCA_964483085.1 uncultured Synergistaceae bacterium | reverse complement strand
CGGAGTGAATCATGAGGTCGAGCAGCTGCTTCGCCTCCGTCTGAAAAGTTAAATGTTCTTTTTCCATGGAAACTCTCCTTCCGATAAGATATTTAGTTTCAATCTGATGGAACTCTCTTCAGTTTGCCCCTTCGAGTTCATCGTCTCTGTAGATCCGGGGAACCCGGGGGCTGATGATCGCGCCGATGGCCGCCACGATGGTGTCCATTTTTTCGGCGTATTCGTAGATAGTGATCTCTTCGTTCCCCTGTTTTCCTATCAGGACTGCTTCGTCCCCCACAGCCGCGTCCGGAAGGGCGGAGACGTTGACCATGCACTGGTCCATGCAGATCCGGCCCGCTACGGGGCAGCGCACACCCCGGATGAGAACGTCCGCCCTGTTGGACAGATTTCGTGCAAATCCATCGGCATACCCTACCGGTAGAATCGCCATGCGCTCCTCTGAGGCGGTGGTATAGGTCAGACCGTAGCTCACTGTCTTGCCTGCGGGCAGAGTACGAAGCGCTCCGATTCGGGTCTTGAAGGAAAAGCCTGGGAGGATAGGAATGCTTCGCGGCACCTCGGGAGTGGGGTACATTCCAGCCAGAATCTGCCCTGCCCGAACTCCCTCCATGGCCCATTCGGGATAGGAGAGAGTACCTCCGGAGTTGCAGCAGTGCCGCAGGGGTATATGGATGCCGCTGCTTTCGAGTGCCTTGAGGGTACGGAGAAAGACTTCATGCTGTTTTTCCGTATAGGCGAGGTCCTCTTCGTCCGCTGCGGCGAAGTGGGTGAAGATCCCTTCGCAGGCGATACCGGGCAGCGAAACAATTTCGGCCGCTTTTCCGGCGATTTCGTCCGGAGAGAATCCGATTCTTCCCATACCCGTATCGACTTTCAGGTGGACGATGGCATCTTTACCGAGCTTTACCGAGGCAGCCGACATGGCCCGGGCCATCTCCATATCGGTGATGGATGCGCGAATCCCCTGGCGTACGTATTCCTCCGCCGCGTCATAGGGGGATGCGCCGAGGACGAGGATCGGGACCGTTATTCCTCCCCGCCGGAGCTCCACAGCTTCGTCGGCGGTAGCGACGATGAAGAAATCCGCCCCTTCCGTTCGAAGGGCCCACGCCACCTGAAGAGCTCCCAGGTTGTAGGCATTTGCCTTGATGACCGAAAAAACCCTGGGGACCGGCGCGCCTTCCTCCCGTGCCGACAGAATATGATCCCGGATTGCCCTGTAATTAGCCCGTATATTGTCGAGGCGTACTTCCATCCACGTAGGTCGCAGCGTCATTTAAAAACCTTCCTTCCGGGTGAGTTATGATATTTATCTTTCAAATTGGTACATGCAATACCTGTTTGACCGCAATTGTAACACGGGACTTCAGCAACAGAAAATCATCGTGACCCTAAATCGGCAGGATTGTCCGCATTGAGGAGGAAGAACCGGAGTGGATTTTTAAGGTGATCACATGTATAATCGCTTACGTGGAATAAATAATGTTTTTTGATCTACAGGTTCGAAGATCCGAGGTTTGAAACATACGCTATATAAAAACTTACTCCGTGTTTTAGACTTCTACCAATTTCAAGTGTACCCTTGAAAAATCCGCTTCTTATGGAAAAGTTTACTATTCCGATTATTTCACAAAACGAACTTACCGAAATTTCCCTGGCAAATAATCATCATTTATACCGAAGCCCGCTTTTAATCTGACGGAAGCTTTTCAATAACAAACACTTTGAAATGAAAAAGGGGTGTGCAGATTTTGTTTGATATCCTGTTTCGAGGAGCAAAAATCATCGATGGCACCGGAGCACCATGGTATCGAGGAGATGTAGGGGTTAAAGACGGCCGCATCGCAGCAGTGGGCGAACTTTCAAAAGAAGATGCAAAAGAAAAAATTGATGTTTGCGACAGGATTTTATGTCCTGGTTTCATAGATGTTCATACCCATTCTGATTTCGTTGTATTTCGAGATCCTGTCATGCTTTCAAAGCTGCATCAGGGAATAACAACCCAGTTTGTGGGGCAATGCGGGCAGAGTGCCGCTCCTGTTAACGAAAAGACCAGGGAACTTCTTGAATCATATCTTGGCTTCATTTTAGCCGGCACAAAAATTTCCTGGAACTGGAAAACTTTCGACGACTGGCTGAAAGAAGTAGAAAAACTTCCTCTTGCGCTCAACATGGCCACATGCCTCGGGCACGGAACGTTGAGAGTGGCAGTCATGGGATTCGAGGACAGAAAAGCTACCTCCACGGAAATAGAAACGATGAAAAACCTCTTGAGAGAGGGAATGGAGGCAGGCAGTTTTGGCCTTTCCACCGGGCTGATCTACCCTCCAGGGGTCTATACACCGAAGGAGGAGCTTTTGGAGCTCGCAGAAGTTCTTCGTGAAACCGGGGGACTCTACATGACACACATGAGAAACGAGTCGGCCGAGCTGCTCAATGGCGTAGCTGAAACCATTGAACTTGGAAGACTGGGCGGCATACCGGTCCAGATTTCCCACCACAAAGTCCTCGGTAAAGAAAACTGGGGGCTAGTAAAGAAATCATTGCAAATGGTAGATGAGGCACGAGAAGAAGGAATTGATGTCACCATCGATCAATATCCATATAACAACTGCAGCACAAGCGTCCGCGCCTGCCTTCCGCCCTGGGCTCAGGCGGGAGGTGTTCAATCCATATGCGAACGCCTGGAAAACCGGGAGACGCGAGAAAAAATTGCAGAAGAGATCCGAGTTTCAATGGACATGTCAAAACCCTGTGGATGGGAGAGCATGCTTCGTCATGGAGGCGGCCCGGAAGGTGCATTGGTAGTGTACTGTCCGAATACGCCCCAATGGGAAGGGAAAAATCTCAGGGAAATTGCATCAGCAATGAACATGGATCCAGTAGAATCCGCTTTTGAGATCATAATGAAAAACAATGGCAACGATCTGGCCTGCTACGCAGCCATCAGCGACGACGATATCAAGACAGTACTCAGCCATCCAGCGACAATGATTGGGTCTGACTCAATTCCTCCTGCGGAAGGAGCAAAAGCTCATCCAAGAAGTTTCGGCAGCCATTCGAGAGTTATCGCCAAGTACGTCCGTGAGGAAAAAACCCTCACAATTGAAAATGCAGTCCAGAAAATGACAGCCTTACCGGCCGCCCGCTTCGGCCTTCAGCGAAAGGGGCTGATTCGCCCGGGTATGGACGCGGATATGCTGATATTCGACGAGAAAAAAGTTCTGGACAAGGCGACATATGAGAAACCCACAGAGCTTGCACAGGGAATGGATATCGTGTTAATAGGAGGCAATAAGGTTCTTGACGGTGGTTCTTATACGGGCACTGCCTCAGGAACCGTCATCCGAAAAGGACGCTGAAGTATTTTCGGGAACCTATACAGTAGGCCTGGAATAGTTTGCCCGAAATAATACGGAACACAGAAACGATGTTGTTTGACAGAATTCGCGCATAGTAGCTTTTTCGCAGCTTTTTAACCAATTTTCATATTTTAAGGGGGACAACGACTTTGAACAACTTCATGAAGAGAATAACCCTGGCATTGGTGTTAATTTTCATCGTTACAGGGGTAGCATCGGCGGCACCAAAGTACAAATGGTCATTTGCACAGCCATGGACCCGACCTGTTGCGGACAAAGGATATCAGCTTTTTTGCGACAAAGTAAAAGAATATACGAACGGTGATATTGAGATTTCCCTGCATTCCAACGGACTGCTCGGAACCCATGACGAGTCGTTCCACGGCGTTCGTGACGGAAGCATCGAGATTGCCGCCCTTTCTCCCTACGTTAATCTCGTTCCGGGCGGAATGATGAACTGGATGCCCTGGACGGTCAGCACCTTCGATGAAGCGAGAATAGCCTACGCTTATCCTGACGGCGTCATCTTCAAAGTAATGGAGGTAGCCTGGGACGAAGTTGGTGTTCAGATGCTTTTCAGCTGCGCTCAGGGAGCTTACGGCCTCGGAAACATTCAGCGCCCTCTCAGACATCCGGATGACCTTAAAAACCTGAAGATGAGAGTTTCCTCCTCTCTCGCCTCCGTCCGTTGCCTCGGCAATATGGGCTCCGGAACTGGAATGACGATGCAGACTATTCCCTGGGCGGAAGTGTATAACGCTCTCTCACGGGGTGTTGTCGACGGCTGCTGGTCCATGTGGCCATCCCTTGTGGAAGAACGCCATGCCGAAGTCCTCAAATTTTACACCCATGGATTGCTGAACTGGGATGCCAACAACATTGTTATCAACAAGAAGATTTGGAATAGCCTCGACCAGAAATATCAGGAGGCAATATTCAAGGCTGCGTCTGAAGCAGAGCAGTACCTGAATGATCTCTACGAGGCCGAGGAAAAGAACTACATCAAAACAATCGAAACTTCCTATCCTGATCTTAAGATCACTGTGCTCACCGAAGAGGAAAAGGCTGTATGGCGTGAAAAAGCAAATATGGCCGCAGTATGGGAGGAAATTTGTGACCCCTGGCTCGAGAAAAAATGGCCCGGTCAGAACATGGGAGAGAAAATCCGTGCCGAGCTTGATGCCATAAGAGTAGAGGCAGCCGCGAAAAAGAAATAAAAACTTGATCGAATAAATATCCAGGCCTAATGACCAATGTTGGCTGCGTGGAAAATGACAACGCAGCCAACTTTTAATTAAATATCCATTTTGTCAAAAAACTCCGGACGATAGGGAGCATCAGATATTTGTAAAAGGCCAGGATTTTATAAGATAAACCTTTAAATTATAAGGATATTGCCTCGCAGACTGTATTGTTCGGCTACATTTGTCTGAGAATGCATTACAAAAGCTTCTAAACAACAAGCTCTATTTCTTTTCTCGACCTATCTTGAACAGCTATGAGCAATTACACTTATTACTAAGAGGAGCAATCTATGAAAAAAATTTATTTTTCGTTCGTTGCACTGGTGACATTTCTAGAAAACTTTCTGTGCGCATTCGGTATTATTTTTGCCACAGTA
>CAYZZX010000108.1:0-4989 GCA_964483085.1 uncultured Synergistaceae bacterium | reverse complement strand
TGTGGAGCAGATCCTCCGAGGCGACGTTTCCCGATGCTCCGGGTGCGAAGGGACAACCTCCGAGCCCCGCGAGGGATGCGTCGAACCGGATAATGCCGGCCAGCATCCCCGCCGTCACATTGGCGAGGGCCATCCCCCGGGTGTTGTGGAAGTGGAGAAACCACGAGACTTCGGGAAATTCTGACCGTGCCATGGAGGCGAGGTCATAGACCTGGCGGGGGTTTGCCATGCCCGTGGTGTCGGAAAGGGAAAGTTCGCTCAGCCCCAGATCCGTCATTCGAGCGGCAGTCTCCATGATTTTTCCGGAGGGGATTTTTCCTTCGAAGGGGCATCCGAAGGCGGTGGAAATTGCTCCGGAGACCTCCATTCCGTTGGCATGGGCGAAGGCCACGCACTCTTTGAACCCCTCGAGCAGCTCGGCGGGGGTTTTGTTCAGGTTCGCCTTCGCATGGGATTCGCTGGCGGATAGGGTCAGTTTTACCTTGGTTATTCCCGAGGCAAGGGCCCGCTCGACCCCTTTAAGGTTTGCGACGAGAGCGCGGTATTCCACCCCGTCAACCCGGCGGAACCTCCGGGCCACTTCATCGGTGTCCGCCATCTGGGGCACAGCCCTGGGATGAACAAAGGACCCGATCTCCACGATGGAAACCCCCGCTTCGGCGACACCCTCGATGAGGGCGATCTTGCGATCCACGGAGAGGACTGCCGGTTCGTTCTGCAGCCCGTCCCGGGGTCCTACCTCACAAAATACGACTTTTTCAGGCCATTGCATGGACATGCTATTCTCCTCCTCTGGTGGGGATGGGAAAGACTTCCTTTTTTCAACATTAATCACAAGGGTACCTTCTGTCAAACAGCGAAGGTTTTCGACTGGCGAAAAAACCTTCCTGAAAAAGAAAGGCTGAAAACCTCCATCTTCTTGACAAACGTCTTTCCACTCCTTATTGTATAATCATTTCTTAGGTATGGATTATATTTCCGTATAGCGGAAATTATAGGAGGAGAGTATTGTATGAGGCCACAGCCGAAAAAACCGATAACAGCCAGAGGAAAAGTTCTCGGAGGTCCCAGCCCTCTGGTCTGCGTTCCTCTCGTGGGCAGAACGGCAGAGGAGATACGGACGGAAGCCCGGAACATCCCGGCCATCGCCCCCGATGCGATAGAGCTCAGGGTCGATGCCTGGGATTTCGTGGAGGAGACCGGCCCTTCCCTTTCCATGATCGGGGAAGTGCGGAAAATTGTGGGAGAGCTTCCGGTCATTCTCACCTGCCGTGGGCACTGGGAGGGGGGCGTCAAAAAAGTCGCCGACGAAAAGAAGTTCCTTCTCTATAAGGAAGCTGCTGAGGCGGGGCTCGTGGACTTCATCGACATGGAGCTTGCCTACGGAGACGGGAAAATTCGGGAAATCCTCGCCATGCTCGAGCCGACGTCCATACCCCTTATCATCTCTTGCCATGATTTTGAAAAAACCCCGTCAAAAGAGATGATCTTTTCACTCCTCGCCGCTGAAATCAGGGCCGGAGCTCATGTAGCGAAGCTCGCCGCCATGCCCCGGTGCGAGGAAGACGTCCTCTCTCTTCTCTCCGCGACCCTCATGGTGCGCCGCCAGTACCCCGATGTTCCCCTCATCACCATGTCCATGGGAGAGATCGGAGCCATGAGCAGAATCACCGGAGGGCTCTTCGGCTCGGACCTCACCTTCGCCGTGGGCAGCAAAGCCTCGGCTCCGGGACAGATTCCCGTGGCTGCCCTGAAACAGTGCCTGTCAGTGATTTCCCCCTGACGGAGAAGAAATAAAATCATAGGAATGGAGGCGCCGAACATGAAAAAAGATCTTGTAGCCTTTCAGCTCGTCAAATTTCTTGAAGCCCGGGGAGTTAAAAATATCTTCGGACTCTGCGGACACACGATCATCGGTTTTCTCGATGCCCTGAAGGAGAGCTCCATCCGTTTCATCTCCGTGCGGCACGAACAGATCGCGGCCCACGCCGCGGACGGATATGCCCGGGGGAAGGAGTGCCGCGTCCCCGGCGTGCTTCTCACCCATCTCGGACCGGGACTGGCCAACGCCACGACAGGCGTTGCCGAGGCGGGGCTGAACTCCATTCCTCTGGTGGTCATCGCCGGGGACGTGCCGAGCTGCTACTTCGGCCGCCACCCCCACCAGGAGGTGAACCTCCACGCTGACGCCAGCCAGTACGAGATCTTCCGCCCCTTCGTGAAGCGGGCATGGCGGGTCGACCGGCCCGAGCTTCTTCCCGAGATCATGGACAAGGCCTTCCGCCTCGCCGTCACCGGCAGGCCCGGCCCGGTTCTTGTCTCCGTTCCCATGGACATATTCTCCATGGAGCTCGATACGCGGTTCTTCGATCACCGGATCGACAACGATCCCCTTCTTCCCCGTCCGGGGCTCGATGAAAAAACCGCTGAAGAGATTGCCACCCTCCTCGCCGAGGGCAAACACCCGATTCTCTACCCGGGAGGGGGCGTAATCGCCTCGGGAGCGGCCGGAGCCTTGACGGAACTGGCGGCCCATCTCGAAATCCCCGTCCTTTATACCCTCATGGGGAAGGGGTCCATTCCGGACGATCATCCCCTGGCTGTGGGGATGACCGGCTTCTGGGGCACGGAATTCAACAATTCCATGGCCAGAAAGTCCGACGTGATGCTGGCCGTGGGAACGAGACTCTCCGAGGCCGACTGCAGCTCCTGGTACTTCGGGGAGACCTTCGACATTCCTCCTACGAAGCTGATTCATGTCGATATCAATCAGGAGGAGATCGGAAGGAACTACAAAACGATCATAGGCGCGGTCTGCGACGCGAAAATGGCCCTCGACGCCATCCTTGTGGCGGCGAAGAGGAAGTACCCCGACGGAGTGAAGCGGCCGGAGGCGGTCAAAGCCATCGCCGAAGCGAAGGCGGCCTACGAGGCATCCATCGCCGACGCCCGAAAGTCGAACCAGTTTCCCATGCGACCGGAAAGAATTCTCGCCGACCTCAGGGAGGTGCTTCCCCGGGACGGGTACGTGGTGGCCGACGTGGGGTGGAACAAAAACGGAGTCGGGCAGCAGTTCCCCATCTATGAACCGGGGACCTTCGTGGCACCGGGCGGTCTGGCAACCATGGGGTACGGCCCTTCCGCCGCTTTGGGTGTCAAGGTCGCATGCCCGGATAAAAAGGTCGTGGCCCTCATCGGCGACGGCGGTATGGGTGCGAACGTCTCCCCCTTCGCCACCGGGGCAGTAGAGGACATTGCAGTCGTCTGGGTCGTCATGAACAACTGTGCCTTCGGCACCATCGCAGGCCTTGAGAGACAGCACTACGATCATCAGTTTGCCACCCTCTTTGAGAAGGACGGCAAGCCCTACAGCCCCGACTTCGCGGCCATAGGGGAGGCCTACGGCATTAAGGGGTACACCGTGACGCGGGCGGAGGATTTCAAGCCCGTTCTCGAAGAAGCCCTCGCCCTTGAGAAGCCCTGCGTCATCGACGTTCGGATGGAGAATGCCCCGGTGGTCACCGAGGGGTGCTGGAACATCAACGACATCTTCAGAAAACGGGGAGAGAAAAAACCCTGGAGGATCTGGTCCTGGGAGGAGACAGAACCCTGGAGGATGGAGGAGTAGAAGGGGTCGTTTTTTGACGGTCTGTGAAGAGTGATTTACGAAGGAGATGGTGTGAAATGGCAAAAAGAGAGCTGACGGCGGACCAGAAGCACATGCTCGACGGAGTTTTTGAAAAGGCCCGGGCCGCTGAAAAGATCATAGAGAATTACAGTCAGGAGCGGGTGGACCGGATGTGCCGGTGTGTCGCCTGGGCAGTAGGTAACCCGAGGGATTTCGACCGGATCTGCAAAATGGGCGTTGAAGAAAGCGGAGCCGGTGACTGGAGCGGCAGATTCGGCAAACGGCACAAAATCCTCGGTGTCCTTCGGGACGCTCTGCGGCAGAAGAGCGTCGGGCCCATCGAAATTCTTCCCGAGAAGGGGATTGTCCGGTACGGAAAACCCGTAGGGGTCATTACGTCCCTTATTCCAATGACCAACCCGGAACTCACCCCTACCGTTACCGCCATCTACGCCTTGAAGGCCCGGAATGTGGTGGTTTTTTCTCCTCACCCACGGACGAAGAAGACCACCTTCGAAGTGGTGGAGCTGATGCGTTCGGCTCTGAGAGCAATCGGCGAGCCGGAGGACTTCCTCCAGTGCCTCCCCGAGGTCAATATGGCCATCGTCGAGGACGCCATGACAAGAGCCGATCTCGTCATGGCCACGGGCGGACCGGCCATGAGCAAGGCAGCTCACAGCTCAGGCAAGCCCGCCTACTGTTCCGGAGCGGGCAACGCCACTATGGTCTTCGACGAGACCACCGATATCGAGGAGGCTGCCCGAAATACCCGGATCAGCAAGACCTCCGATTTCGGTTCGGGCTGCTCAGCCGATGGAAACCTGATCATCTACGGCGGAATTTACGATAAAATGGTGGCCCAGCTTCAGAAAGAAGGGGGATACCTCGCCAGCGAGAAGGAGCGGGAAATGCTCGAGAAGGCCATGTGGGACGAGGAGGGGCGCCGGATCGTGGAGACCGTAGCCGTCTCACCCCAGAAACTCTGTCAGGCTGCAGGGTTCGAGATCCCGGAAGACCGGAAGTTTGTCATGGTTGTGGGAGACGGCATCGGCAAGGATTACCCCTTCTCCGGTGAAAAACTCACGACCCTGCTGGCTCTTTACCGGTACGAAGGGGATTTCGAAAACGCCCTGAAAATGGTGGACGAAATTTTCAAAGTGGGCGGCCGGGGGCATTCCTGCGGCATTTACAGCCATGATGAGGACCACATCGCAGCCCTCGCTCTGAGAGCTCCCGTGACGAGGATTATGGTGCGCCAGCCTCAGTCAAAGGCCAATGCCGGCAGCGCGAATAACGGCATGCCCATGACGTCGAGCATGGGGTGCGGCACTTGGGGGGGCAACCAGGTTTCAGAGAACATC
>CAYZZX010000107.1:0-5189 GCA_964483085.1 uncultured Synergistaceae bacterium | reverse complement strand
GCATGGCTCTGTCGCAGAGCGATCATTTTCATGTCTCCCTCTTTACCTTCGCCGATAAAGAGACCGTCAGCGAGGAGGAGTATTTCGGCGATACCATGTATTATGTTCTCGAGGGCGAAACCCTGATACATTTGAATGACAGGGAAGTTCTCGTAAAGGCCGGGCAGGTATTTTCTGTTCCAGCCCATACCCTTCATGCAATTGGAGGGAAAGAGGCCTTCAAGGTTCTGCAGATCACCGTCAACGAATGAAAGGAGAATAAATTATGTCAGTGCTTATAAAAAATGTAGAACACAGCGTACCCTTCGTCCTGGCGGACCTGGTGGAGTACCAGAAGGGGAAGGTGGCAAGCCTGACCCTCGCCCAGAAACCCGGAGTAGGGGTCACCCTCTTTGCTTTTGACGAAGGAGAAGGGGTCAGCACCCACTCGGCTCCGGGAGATGCCATGGCCGTCATTCTGGACGGCGAAGCTGAGATCACCATCGACGGAAAACCCTACCGGGCAAAGGCCGGGGAGGGGATCGTGATGCCCGCGGGGATTCCTCACGGCGTGAAATCTGTCACTCGATTCAAGATGCTTCTGACTGTGGTGAAAGAGGGGTAAAGACCCTGCACTGTTGTTCCGACGTACCCTGTAGACAAAACATTCGTGAGATTAAGCCGGGGTACGTTCTCCCGGCTTTTTTTCGTGCTTTTTATTCGCCCTTGTCCTGGGAATATCTCAGGCCGTAGGCGGGGTAGTAGATCCGTTCGTCCTGAAGGCCTTGTTCCTGATCTTCGAGGGCTGCCTTTACCTTTTCGCCGAGGTTGACGCCGAGGACGGATGTGAGGATATGAATGAGGAAGGCCGGTCCGACGATGCTGCTGCCGAAGGTGGGGCTCGTGTCGCTGACGAAGAAGGAGAGGTCCGAATACTGACAGACCGGGGCAGCGGGACTGTCCGTTATGGTGATGACGGTCGCGCCGTTGGCCGCCGCTTTCTGAATGGATTCCGTCACTTCAATGACGTAGCTTGGCAGTTCGCAGACCACGATGAGGTCTCCCTTGGTGACCGTCCGGGCCTGCTCGATGAGGGCAAGGGACCCCCGTTTCATGAGAACTCCCCGGATTCCCATCTCAAGAAGACGAGTGTACAGAGCCTCCGCAAGGATGGAGGAGATACCCCACCCCATGCAGTAGACCATGTTTGCTTTTTTCACCATTCCGCAGAAGGCCACAATATCCTTTGGCTTGAGCTGGTTCCAGGTATCATCGAGATTGGCATGCTCCAGCCGGAGGATTTCCCCCGGAAGGTCCTGGCGATTTTTCATGATCTTTCCCAGAAGGGCCGAGGGGTTCACCTGTTCAAGGACAGTGTTCTGAAGGGAATTTTTCAGGTCGGCATACCCCTTGAACCCCACCATTCGAGAGACCCGTACGAGCTGGGCTTTTGAGACCTCGAGTTTTTCCGCCACCTCTCCTATGGAGAGAAAGGCCGCCTCCCGGGTGTTGGAGAGAAGGTATTCCACGACCCGGCGGGCCTTGGTGGGCATGTTTTCCATTTTTTCGCGGAGCATGGCCTGAAGTTCCGAACTTTCCATGGAAGATACCTCCTGAACTGAATGCTATTTTGAGCAGGCATTTGTGATTTCAGTTTATTGCAGAGAAGAGGTTTCGTCAATTGGAATTTCTCTTTTGAAGGGTAAGGGGTGTTTTATCGGGAGGGGTTTATGCGTACTGTATTCTTTTTTCGACTTCAGCGGCAGAAAGGCCTGTGATCTCCTGAAGAAGGCCAATGCCGAATTTTCCGTGTCCCCGCAGCCAGGAGATTTTTTCTTTTTCTATCCGCCAGGGGCCTTGCGGTCTTACTTCGCTCAGCCGAAGGGCCAGGGCCGCCGAACGGGCCAGCTCTCCGAGGGCGGGGTGGTGGGGGCCGGCAAGCACCGATTTTGACAGGCTTTCTGTCTCCTGAAGTCCGATGCGCTGAACGGGGAAACCCAGGGTTTCCGCCCGCAGAAGCAGTCTGCCTGCCCAGCGGGCGGCATGATCGACCGGAAGAGGGGTATATGTCCCCTCTCGCCACGACTGCGCGAGGGACGTTCCTTCAAGCACGAGGCAGGGGTAGATCCTGAGGGTCGGAGGGGAGGGAGCCTTCAGTTCAGCGATGAGGTCAAGGTCGTCCAGAGAGCTTCCCTCCGTCTGTTCAGGAAGTCCGATCATCATCTGGGCTCCCAGCAGGAAGCCGCTGTCCAGCACTCTTCTCATGGCCTCAAGGGCAGACCGGGAAGAATATCCCCGCCGGCACCGGGCCAGCACTCTGTCATCAAGGGATGAAATCCCCAGTTCAATCATGCGTACTGGATAGGATGCAAGAAGCCCGAGAGTTTCTTCTGTTATACATTCGGGGTGGGTGGAGAAGCGGAGAATGCTTCCGGCCGGTGCGGAAAGGGCTGCATCAAGGTATTCCCGCTGCAGCGCGGAGGGAAGACAGGTGAAGCTTCCGCCGAAAAAACAGACTTCGCAAGGTTCTCTCTGTTCTGCCGCCGTCTGCTTCACTTCGGCAGGGGAGGGGGCCCTGGAGATCCCCGTGATCTCCCCCTGGTGACAGTAAACGCATCTTCGCGGGCATCCTTCCATGGTGAGAAAGAAGGGAAGGGTCCTCACGGCATATCCTCGACGGTGGATTCCTGCCAGCAGGTGCTCCATTCGTTGATGACTGCTGCCCAGGCGAAGAGATCAGCCTGGTGTTCGAAGCTGCTGAGGGGGGTGGCGGTCCGCTCCCAGAAGTCGCATCCTCCCCGGTGCTCGAGGAGGTGATAGAGTTCGTGAAAGAGGGCAAAGCGCCTCCAGAGAGGGGGCAGTTTGCTGTTGATGAAGAAGGCCGCCCGGCTTCCCCGAAGGAGATGAAACCCCCATGTGTCGGCAGGGAGGGGAACGTAGCTGACCTCGAGTTTTTTTGCGGTTATCTCCTCGGCCCGGACGAGAAGAGAGAATTCGTCTATGCCCGACCACTCCTTCGCCTGCCGGAGGGCCCAGGAGGGGAAAAATTCCGGAGGGAGAGGATACTGAAAATCTTCTTTGTCGTCCCTCCGGGGATCAGACGCTTTCATCCGCCCGATCCTCCTCTTCCCAGCGGGAAATTGCGGCATCGATCAGGCTCTCGACGAATTTCAGCTCCCTGGGCTTGAGTTTTTTGCTTCGGTACCAGACTTCCACTTCCGGGCTCGATTGAAAAACCTCCTCGAGCTGAAGCCGCCCTGAGGGGGACGAGGCTGTTTTGACCAGATCCTGTACCTCTACTTCCAGTGCTTCCGCTAGCCGGGAGAGGAGTTTCATGGAGGGCATTCTCCTGTTGCTCTCGAGAGCCTGAATGTAAATGCGGCTTACGCTGGTTTTATCTGCCAGAGTCTGTTGTGTCAGGCTCAATGCCTTCCGGAGGGTTCGTATTCTCATACCGAGGCTCATGATCTATTCCTCCTCAAAATGTGTTCACACCATATGTATTATTATAGCAATGATAACACCATGTGCAAGAGCAATGAGTTGAGAAAGAGTTTTGTTTCAGTTTGTTGATGTTCTTTCCTTTTTGGAATATACTTCATGTGGGGAATAATATAAAACAAGAAACATTAATTAAACGGGGAGGTTTCATAATTGGATTTTCGAGAACTGCAAAGTCTTGTTGAAGTTATGGAGAAGGGAAGTATCTCCGCAGCGGCAGCATCATTGGGAATATCTCAGCCTGCAGTGAGCAAGCACGTGGCGAAGCTCGAGCGGGAGATGGGAGTGAAAATCTTCGCCCGGGGGCAGAAGTGTTCAAACCTTACAGTCGAGGGGGAAGTGCTCTATAAGTTCGCGCGGAAGACCATCTCTCAGCTTGCCGACATCAAGAGAGACTTCTCCGACATCGCTGACGACGTTTCGGGCATCGTGCGCATCAGCGCAAGCTCGATCCCCGGAGATTACATCCTTCCGGCCCTTCTGGTGGAGTTCAGAAAGCTGTACTCCAATATCGAGGTGGAGGTCCGTATCTCTGATTCCCGCGAGGCCATCGAGAAGCTCGTCACCAGAGAGACGGACGTTTCCATCACCGGACACGGGCGGCATGCCTCGGGCTTCACCACCATTCCCTTCGCCCGGGACGAACTTGTGCTGCTCGTGAAAGAGGATCACCCCCTCGCCGGGAATGAATTCGTTTCGCTGAAGGATCTTGAGAATGTCGATCTCGTCGGCAGGGTGACAGGGTCATCCACGACAAGGATATGGGAGGATGCCTTCAAGGCCCATACGGGCAAGGGAAAGCATGTCTACATGAAGTTCGGCCATGTGAACGCCGTCATCGAGGCAGTGAAGAACGGCGCTGAGGGAACAATTATCTCTCGCCTCGCCGGTGAGGGTGTTGCCGGTGTGAAGCTTCTTCCCTTCCGCCCGGCACTGATGAGGACCTATTCCGTCACCCACGGTACCATGACCACGAAGGCTATGGAAATGCTTCTCGATTTTCTTCTCGAGCGGAAGACCTTTCTGGCCGCGGACTGACCGCAGAGATGACTCAACCTGAAAAGAGAGACTTTCCGGTGGGTTGCGCCTCCGGACAGACTGGTGCTGTTCAGAAAGTGCAGCGGTCCCTGCAGGAGAAGGGCTTTTCCATCGAAGTGACGGTCTGCGAGGCCTCCATCTCCACGGTAAAAGATGCAGCTTTGGCTGTGGGTGCGCCGGAAGAGCACATTCTCAAGAGCCTGATCTTCCTCGCGGACGATGTGCCTGTTCTCGTCCTCATGGCCGGAGAGAACCGGGTGGACTCGAAGAAACTCCGCAGGGCTGCGGGGGCGAAGAAAATCAGAATGGCTGACGCCGATTTTGTCTTTCAGTGGTCGGGATTCCGGACCGGAGGAGTTCCTCCCGTGGGGTACGACGAACCGCCCCGGGCCTTTCTTGATGAGGATCTTTTTTTATATCCTATCGTCTGGGCGGCCGCTGGAACGGATCATGCTTTTTTTCCCATATCTCCCTCTGATCTGGCGGATATTACTGCAGGCATGGAGTGTTCTCTGAAGAAATGAACAGAGAGAAGGAGAGACCAGCTGGTCTCTCCTTCTCTCTCTCTGTCTTAACCTGTTTATTTTTCGGTTCAGATTCTTTTTTCCGGATCAAGGGCCTCGAAGGTTCCGTCGAAGGATCTCCCGAGGTGAATTGTTGCGAGGGGCCGC
>CAYZZX010000106.1:0-5196 GCA_964483085.1 uncultured Synergistaceae bacterium | reverse complement strand
GCGGAGATTCTCACCGGAAGGGAGGCTGAAGTTTTATGACGACGGTTCTCTTCGGCAGCCTGCTGTTTTTCTTCCTTCTCAATGTCCCCATCGCCGTCTCCATCGGCCTTGCCTCTCTGGCAGCCATCCTGTGGTCGGGCAGCATTCCACCGGTTATCCTCGTCCAGAAGATGTTTACCGCCGCTGACTCCTTCCCTCTCATGGCCGTCCCCTTCTTCATCCTCGCCGGGTCGCTCATGGAGTTCGGAGGGATCTCCCGCAGGCTGGTGAACTTCGCCAACTCCATCGTCGGCCGATTTTCCGGCGGCCTGGCCTTCGTGGCCATCATCGCAAGCCTCTTCTTCGGCGCCATCTCGGGAGCGGCCGCCGCCTGCGTCGCCGCCATCGGGACGATCCTCATCCCCGCCATGGTGCGGAGAGGGTATGACGCCCCCTATGCCACCGCCGTTCAGGCGACGGCGGGAACCCTCGGGGTCATGATCCCTCCCAGTATTCCCATGATCATCTACGGCGTCATGACAGGCGTCTCCATCGGGGCCCTCTTTCTCGGAGGCATTCTGCCGGGAATGCTGGTGGGGGTCTCCCTTATGGCCGTGGCCTGGTTCATCGCCCGGAAGAAGGGGTACAAGGGGGATGAAAAGGCGAGCGGCGCGGCTATATGGGCGACCTTCAAGGACGCCATCCTCGCCCTCCTCATGCCCGTCATCATCCTAGGAGGCATCTACGGAGGCGTCTTTACACCCACTGAGGCCGCCGTGGTCGCCGTAGTCTACGGATTCGTCGTGGGCTTCCTCGTCTACCGGGAGCTCCGTCTGTCGAAATTGAAGGACATCCTCGTCACCACCGCCGTCAGCACGGCCATGATCATGTTCATCATCGCAGCAAGCTCCGTCTTCAGCTGGATCATCACCGCCCAGAAAATCCCCCAGGCCGTGGCGTCAGCCATGCTCGCCATCTCGAGCAATCCGGTGGTCATCCTGACCCTCATCAACCTGCTGCTGCTGTTCATCGGGACCTTTATGGAGACCGTGGCCTCCATCATAATCCTCGTTCCGGTTCTCCTGCCCGTGGTGACCCAGCTCGGCGTCGACCCCCTCCATTTCGGCATCGTCCTCGTGGTGAACCTCGCCATCGGCATGGTGACGCCCCCTCTCGGAGTCTGCCTCTTCGTGGGGTGCAGCATCAGCGGAATCAGCCTCGAGGCCATATCCCGGGCCGTCTGGCCCTTCATTCTCGTCATGATCGTCGATGTGCTTCTTCTCACCTACATCCCCTGGATTACCACCGTGCTGCCAAAGCTCGCGGGAATTTATTAGGGGGGAATATGCCAGCTGTTTGCCTTTGCCGACCGAAATGCGGCATAATTGAAAGAATATAGAAGGAAGCCATAAGACAGCTGGTCAATCCCTTTCGTAAAGGCGATGTTTCTGTTATCCTGAACGCTGTTCCTATTATTTGCTAACAACCGGCCCCCTTTCGGGGGACGTTCACTCAAGGAGGAGATTTTATGAGAGTACCGAGCGACATTGAAATAGCGCAGAATTCCAAGTTGCACCCCATCGTCGAGATAGCCCAGAAGCTTGACATAAAAGAGGACGAGCTTGAGCTGTACGGAAAGTACAAGGCGAAGGTCTCTTCGGAGGTTTGGGAGCGGGTAAAGGATAATCCTGACGGAAAGCTGATCCTCGTCACGGCCATTACGCCGACCCCCGCAGGCGAAGGGAAGACCACCACAACCGTGGGACTCGCCCAGGGGCTCTTGAAGATTGGTAAGAAGGCAAGTCTCGCCATCCGTGAACCCTCCCTCGGCCCCAGCTTCGGCGTCAAGGGTGGCGCTGCCGGAGGCGGATACAGCCAGGTCATCCCCATGGAGGATATCAACCTCCACTTTACGGGCGACCTGCACGCTATCACCTCCGCCCACAACCTTATCTCCGCCATGATCGACAACTCCCTGCAGCAGGGGAATGAACTGAACCTCGACCCCCGCCGCATCGTCTGGAGAAGGGTAGTGGACCTGAACGACCGTGCGCTCCGCAGCGCGATCATCGGCCTCGGCGGAAGGGCCAACGGAGTTCCCCGTGAGACGGGGTTCGATATTACCGTGGCCTCGGAGATCATGGCCATCCTCTGCCTCGCCACGGACATCATGGATCTCAAGAACAGAATTGAAAAGATCGTCATCGGTTACACCTATGACGGACAGGCTGTGACCGTTCAGGACATCGGAGCCGCCGGTTCCGCCGCTGTCCTGCTGAAGGACGCCATCAAGCCGAACCTCGTCCAGACTCTTGAGGGTGTACCGTCCTTCATTCACGGCGGACCCTTCGCCAACATCGCCCACGGATGCAACTCCGTCCAGGCCACCCGCCTGGGGCTGAAACTTTCTGACTACTTCATCACCGAGGCGGGCTTCGGCGCGGACCTCGGAGCCGAGAAGTTCCTCAATATCAAGTGCCGCATGGGAGGACTCACTCCGTCGGCAGTAGTCATCGTCGCCACCGTGCGTGCCCTCAAGATGCACGGAGGCCTGAAGAAGACGGAACTGGCCCGGGAAGACCTCGATGCCCTTGCAAAGGGCATGACGAACCTCGAGAAGCACATAGAGAATATCGCCGCCTTCGGCCTTCCCTCGGTTGTTGCCATCAACCGCTTCCCCACGGACACCGAGGCCGAGTTGGCCCTCGTGAAGGAGAAGTGCGAGAAGCTCGGCGCCTCTGTAGCCCTTTCCGAAGTCTGGGAAAAGGGAGGAGAGGGCGGAATCGAACTTGCCGAAAAGGTTGTGCAGGCCGCAGAGAAGGCTAGCAGCTTCGTCCATCTCTATCAGCCCTCCATGAGCCCGAAGGAGAAGATCGAGACCATCGCAAAGGTAGTCTACGGAGCGGACGGAGTGAAGTACACCGACCAGGCTGAGAAGGACCTCGCCCAGATCCACGACCTCGGCAAGGACGACCTGCTCATCTGCATGGCGAAGACCCAGTACTCCCTCTCGGACAACCCGGCGCTGCTGGGACGGCCGAGCGGTTTCTTTGTAACGGTGCGTGAAGTGCGCCTCTCTGCCGGAGCCGGTTTTCTCGTTGCTATCACCGGGGCGGTTATGACCATGCCCGGCCTGCCGAAGAAACCCGCAGCCCTCTCCATCGATATCGATGAAAAGGGCCGGATCTCCGGCCTCTTCTAGGGGAGAAAGGCATGACGGCTTCCATACTCGACGGCAAAAAGATCGCGGCGGAAATACGAGCCTCCGTAAAAAAGGAAACGGTGCTGCTGAAGGAGCGGGGTGTTGTGCCCGGCCTCGCGGTCGTCCTGGTGGGTGACAACCCCGCGTCGAAAGTCTATGTGGGGCAGAAGGAGAAGGGGTGTCTTGAAGCTGGATTTGCCTCCTTTCTGCACCGTCTTCCAGCAGCTACATCCCAGAAGGACCTTCTGGATCTCATCGCGAAGCTCAATAATGATCCTCTGGTTCACGGCATTTTGGTGCAGCTTCCTCTACCGGATCAAATCGACGAGGAAGAGGTTATCGCTGCTATAAAACCAGAAAAGGACGTGGACGGCTTCTCCCCCGTGAACATGGGGCGTCTCCTGGCGGGCATGAGCGCAATTGAACCCTGCACTCCCAAGGGGATTATGCGCCTCCTGGAGGCCTCGGGGATCGAACTGGCCGGTAAAGAGGCCGTGGTGATCGGGCGAAGCAATATCGTGGGCAAACCCATTGCCCTCATGCTCCTCGCCAAAAGCGCAACGGTCACCGTCTGCCACAGCCGCACCAGGGACCTTGCTGAGCACGTGAAACGAGCTGATATTCTCGTGGCGGCCGTGGGCCGCCCCCGGTTCGTCACAGCGGACATGGTCAAGGACGGGGTCGTCGTCATCGACGTGGGGATCAACCGGCTTGAAGATGGGCTCGTGGGTGACGTAGATTTCGAAGGGGTCTCAGAAAAAGCCTCCTGGATCACCCCTGTCCCAGGCGGAGTCGGCCCCATGACGATCGCCATGCTGCTGGAGAATACCCTCGAACAGGCGAAACTCACACCCCTTCAGCGGTAAGTGAAAGTGCCCGGTGGAGAGCTGAGAGAGACGAATTGAAAGATCGCCTCGCCTGGGGTGTCGAGGCGATGCTCTCCAGGACGTAGATTTCGAGGGAAGGTTGAATGCTTGCTGAGCTTCAGGCCTTCGGAACGAATCTGTACAGAGTCAAAGTATAGCTGATGATCTATCCGGGGCTCCTCTTTCGCAGGGAGCCCCCTTCTCATAGAAAAAACAGGGAAATTATCATTTCTTCACGGGGATATGATATAAAAGAATGGTGGACCTTGACGGTTATTGCATGGAATAATTCTTGAAAAGAAAAAGGAGGAATTTCCAATGTCTCAGCTGCGGGAAACGACTCTCTCCGCTTTTATAGAACAGCTTGCGGCCAGGTCGGCCTATCCTGCCGGCGGAAGTTCTGCCGCGCTGGCGGGAGCGCTGGGAGGCGCCCTTGTCTCCATGGCCTGCCGGCTCACCCTCGGGAAAGAGGGGTACGAAGACGTTCAGGAAGAGTTGAACTCCGTCCTCTCCGCTTCGGAATCCCTTCGAAAAAACCTTCTCGCTGCTGTGGATAACGACGCCGACGCGTACCAGAAAGTTTTGAAGGCCCGGTCACTTCCCCAAGGAACCGACGACGAACAGAAGATACGAACAGTAGCAGTCCGGGCCGCTTTCCGGGAGGCATGCGAATCTCCCCGCCAGATTGCCCGGGACTGCCTCGAGGTGCTTCGCCTCTGCCTCCGAGTTTCAGGAATGGTGAACGTAAGTACCGTATGCGACCTCGGAGCGGCGGCCATTCACGTCCTCGGCGGGATGGAGATCTCCATAATGAACGCCCAGGCCAATTTACCCTTCGTCAGCAACGATGAATACTCCGATGACGTGTGGACTGAAATGGAGGAAATACAGGAAGAAGGGCGCATCCTCAAATCTGCGGTGATCTGGGAGATCTTCGGAGAGCTCCGGGAAGAGGAATAGGAACGGCGGTGTGCAGATCCAACCCATTTTCCTGATACTCTAAGATGCCTTGTCGTCGTAGTAGGGAGAAGGTACCGTCGGGTATGCCCGGAACACGTGGACGAAAATCGCCTCTGTCCTGTTCAGCACATCATCCTCGGAATAGGCTTCAGGCAACCCCGTTGTATCGCTCCAGAGGTAATCGTGAAT
>CAYZZX010000105.1:0-5372 GCA_964483085.1 uncultured Synergistaceae bacterium | reverse complement strand
AAACCAGGCGCGTCCTCAGGGGAAACTCGTCGTCACTTGTCGCCCCCCGCGCGGGGGCGTGGATTGAAACTTCAGTGGGGCCGGGGCTGAAGCCGAAGTTCAGCGTCGCCCCCCGCGCGGGGGCGTGGATTGAAACGGATTATGAGCCCCTTTTTCTACTTAGCCTCCTTGTCGCCCCTCACGGGGGGTGAGTTGAAACCTGCCGTGCCTCTCTTTAGTGATACAATCAAAAAACCGGAGACTGAACCGGATAAGAGTCCCGGCTATCTCGCTGTAAATTCCAAGTTTCGAGAAGCGGCAGAGGTCCTTACGAGAAGGACCGGCGTGAGGTGGGAACCGGCTGAAGCACAAGAAACAATCTGGAGTTGGGCAAAGGCTCTTTTGGAAAAGACTGAGAGTGCTGGGGAGGACCGAACGACTTCTCAGATACTTGAAGCCGGTGAATTAACCCATGAAATGATAAATTCCGTACCGGATTTTGAAGTACTTTTTCTTGAGAACACCTATAGGAATATCTTGGAGGAGGGTGGATATGGTGAAGGAATCAGACATGTCGAAAGAGATGTTAAAAGTAGCTCAGGAGACGGGGGAAACCTTAGTGTCAGAGGGAATGCGTCGACATCAGAAGGATCTGGCATTACTGAAGATGCTTTCCGAGGACACCTCAAAACGGCGGCAGAACGAATCGAAAAGGTCAGACGCCGCCGGTCCGGAAAAACAGAAAGAAGCGATAATTGGTGGGGGGATAGAAAAAAGTATGCCGGAAAGTTGGCTTATGGAGAGCCTAAAGGAAAGCCTCCCTCACCTTACAGAGGAGGAGATAATAAGGTTCGCAGGAGGGTTGCTGGGCTAGACGTAACTGTCACCCCGTACAAACCCACCTTAGAATTTGTAACTCATCAGGGGTACTCAGGAGATTCAGCCCCCAGCTATCTTGAGCTGAGTGGGAAAAACGCCCCGCAGGTTTACCACAATGCGATCAGCGAGTCTGTTAAATCACCCCTTCACGGGGCGTGGATTGAAACTTATGGTGCCGAGAGAGGGCGAGAAAGACATCTCCGACACACCCCGCGCGGGGGATGTGAGTTAAAACTCATGGCTACGGAATCATATCTTACGTTTGTGGCACGCGAATAAGCGAGCGGTCTGAATGGGTTGAGGTAGTTCGAGAAGAACCGGGGTCATCTTTTGAAGAATCTGCAAAAAATTCAGGGGCTAAACACCATCCGAACCAAGGAGAAAAATATCCATATGCAACAAAAGCAGATGCCTGCGCCGACTAGAGAGACCAAAAACCAGCCGATACATGTAGCAATAAAGTCTATCGTACCGACGATGAAAAGAAGAACCGAAAACACCATGCGAGAAAGTGCGAGGAGGAAACGGAATGAGTCTACGATTAAACCTTGCATACATATCCCCTCTGACTGTTTTTTCAAATTATACCATGGGTTTTATCTCTTCCTCTGCCGCGCAGATCTTCCCATTTTATTCAGAAACTATCTCTTCACTAAAAAATCCAGCAGTGGTCGAGAAATCCCAGGAAGAGAGCCCACGTGCTAAGCCCCACCTTTACGGCTATGAGAATATTCAAAAGAGGTATCCAGCCTCCGCTGAAAAGGGTATTCCAGTACCACTTTGGGGATGAAAATTATTGTAAAAAAGCTGGAGTTCACGAGAAATCATTAAAATTCTTGAAACCGACGGCTGGTTTCTCATCCGGATTGTCGGAAGTCACCATCACTTCAAGCACGCGAGAAAAAAGGGGAAAGTAACGGTGAAGCACCCTCAAAAAGATGTACCCTATGGAACATTTCTTAACATCATGGCCCAGGCGGAGTTGGAATTGCACCGCCCTTCCGGAAAGGAGAAATAAAAATGAGAGGAAAAGGCATACAGGTTTATCCGGCGCTGCTGTCGGAAGAAGGCAAATACGTGAACGTGCGCTTCCCCGATCTTCCCGGCTGTAATACCTTCGGAGAAGGATATGAAGATGCAGTAAAAAGCGCCAAAGACGCCCTCGGAGGGCACCTTCTCTGCATGGAAGAGGACAATGACGATATCCCCGCCCCTACTCCGCTGAATAAACTGACCCCTCGGGAAGGAGAAATCCCTCTTCTTGTGGAGGTCTGCATGGACGTTCTTCGCAGAAAATCAACCGAAAAGGCCGTGAGCAAAAATGTGACCCTGCCGAGGTGGCTTAACGAAATGGCCATGGAACACAAGATAAATTTCTCAAGCACTCTTCAGGAAGCTCTTAAGGAGAAACTCGGTGTCTAAGGAAGAAGAATGGCCTGACCTGAGAGGAAAACATGGGCATTCAAATTGCGAGGCGGCGTTTGCACCCCGCTTTTTCGTCGTCACTTTTCGCAACCCTCTTCTTTCTGAACATTCATGATAGAATCTTTGTAAGATTTTAGGAAGCGAACTCATCATAATCTATGGAAAGGTAGGAGCGATGATGACAAGAAAAGCTTTCATTCTTTGCGTGTGTGCGGCGGCAGTATTCGGTTTCTTTCACTGTGCGGTGGGAGGGATCGCTGCGGCGGAAGAGTCTAATAACTCTTTCATGGACATGGTTTTCGCGGCCATTGAGAACTCGGTGAATCTGGATCTGAGCGATGAAAACCTGGAAATCTCAATGTCTGGTGACCCTGTCTCGAAAGAGGACGCAAAGTTTATGGGGCTGCTGCGGGCGAAGCTCCGTCTGGCCCATATCTTCAGGCAGCTCGAGCGTCCCGAGGAGGCCTTTTCGATCCGCAACGGGTACGAGGTTGCCCGGATGATTATGGTCGCCTCCTCCAGCGGCTCGCTGAATGCGGCGGATTCCCCCTTCGACCTCGGAGACTATATTATCTACCAGATAATTTTCCCTCTGGGGCTCGAGCCGGTCATCAGGGAGCTGCCCGAGTACTACAAGGCGGTTACATCGAGAGAGGACTGGCAGGAGAAGTTCGATCTCATCTTCGAAACGGGAGACACCTACGGACCGTCCCTTAACCATGGAAAAACCTTCTATCTCGCGGGCTTCCCCAAGGTCCACAGAGAAGAAGCGTACGTGGCGCCCCTCGATGTGTCGACCAATGACGAGACGCTCTACCTCGGGGAGTTTGATTCCTCTATAGAGGGGTGGCTCTACTCCTTCTGGCTGCGACGGCATCAGGATGGCTCAATGGAGACGGTGAAAATAATTATCGACTGGCTGAACACCCAGCTCGACGCAGCAGCGAAGGCTGTGGGCTAGACAGACGCCACACTGGCATCTTCCGCAACCTCAATGAACGCCCGGGCGGCTATCTTTTCGGATAGCGTGCCCCGAAAAAAATGTAGAAGCTCTCGCTCCCCTGCCGGATGCGGGAGCTTTTTTTATGGAAGGTCAGACTGAGGCGCGATAAGAGACCGGATTAAGCGTAGAGCTCAATTGCCCGGTCTGGTATATGCTGCAGTGATGTAGCTGGTGCCGCCGGATTTTTCCGCTTCGGCGGCGTTGTACTCGAAGGAGGACGAATGGGCGAGGAGCACGGGAGAAGCGCCGAGCGCCTTTTGAAGGGTCATCTGGACGAAGAGCGCACCCTTGGAGTCGATGTTATCAGGCTGGTGAAGAGAGAGAGTACGCTCCGGGGCATGGGAGAGGAGGACGGCGATACTTTCGGCATCCCGCCGGGCTGTCTCTTCTTTGTTGAGGTAGTGGGAGAAATCAGTGCTCTGGACGATCAGCGTTCCGGTGCCCACGAGCGACTCGAGGCTTCGCGACAGCGCCCTCCACTCGTCGGGTTGGGAGTCCCGGCCGATGGCGACGGGCAGCACGAGCGCATCGGGGAAGTGATGAACGATGAAGGGAAGCAACGCCTGAACTCCGTGTTCGTGAGAAAAGAGGTTTGACTCCGAGACCATGTCGTTCCGCAGCAGAGCGGCAGCGCCCTCTCTGTCGAGGAGTGCCGTGCCGAGGGACGTCAGGAAGTCCCGTCCGGGAACGGAGAAGGGAGTCCTTCCCCGGTTGAAGTGGTCCGGCGTGAGGACGACGACGCGACGGTATCCTCCCTTCCGCGCACAGGCGAATCCTTGGGCGATCAGGTCTGCGGCGAGCAGATGGTGCGGCAGGATGAGGCCGGAGACGGTGTATGGCAGCGGATCGATCGAGGCGGCCGCCTCGAGTGCGGCAATGAAAAGGCTGCCCGGATATGCGGACGGAAAGGGACCGTGTCGTTCAAAGGGTTGTAGCTCCCCTGCGGACAGAGGAGCTACAACCATAAGAACACAGATGCAGGCGAGGACGAGTCTACGGGCGCAGACCGTCATACCAGAAGTTTTTCTCAGGCAGCGGTGCAGCCTCCGCAGGGGAACCCTCCTCATATTTTCCGTAGACGCGCTTCTTCCAGACGCTGTCGGTGAGACGCCGTCCGTGGGGCGCGGTGAACTCGCGATGGTCGAAGGCCATGCCCAGCACAACCCGGGGAGCATTTTCGTTCCCCACAAGAACGAGCATCAGCGAGGGTTCGGCCGTCGCCTGATAGAGCACCGCCGGAGCTCCCAGGGCCTGGGGAGCAAGATTCGTCGTCTGAATGTCAACAATGAGCCCGGACTGGAAGAGCTCATCGGATACAACGGCTCCGTAGCCGCTTGGGGAAGCAGCCATATAGTCCAGCGGGAAGGTGCGTAGAAATTCGTGCTCTTCATCGTTGAGCGGCTTGCCCGAAAGCTCCTTCTCCGCCAGCTTTGCACAGCGGGCTACGGTCTCGCCGAAGGTCGACAGCGCACCGTACTCCTCCGTGTCCATCGGGAAGAGTCCGTTTTTCTCGAAACCATCCCCCATGTAGGCCACGACCCGTATCATCTCGTTCCAGAAGGGGAGGTTCGGTTCGATGAACCCTCTGACGAGGGGCTTCGGAGGATCTTCATCGGCGCCAGCTCCTAATTCGGCGTAGTTCGGCTTTTCGTAGAGAATGGTGTCGTGCCTCAGTTCCGTGTACGAGCCGAGCTGCGTCTCGAGCTGCTTTGCGGCGAAGAGAGAGCTCTGCATGTACAGCGGATACCCCTTGCCGTACTCTGATGTAAGGGTCCCCAGCAGGCGCATCCAGGCGGTTCCTATGGAGCTGAACCACGCGGCTTCGGGCTCCGCGGCGAGTTTTTTCCCCAGGGCTTCTATGGCGCCGGGCATGGCTGCTGTGACTGCCTGCAGCCGGTCACCGGAAATTGCGACTTCTTTCGGTGGGATGGGTGCGCCCTCGGCGGTGGCCGCTGGAAGGGCGGCAAGGTTCAGCGGAAGCTGTTCCGGAAGAAGCTCCAGGGCGTATTTGTTTCCGGTGACGGCAGCTATCCAGAGGCTTGAGAAGAGGACGGGAAGGTCCTCCCGGACGCCGACCTTGTAGGTC
>CAYZZX010000104.1:0-5383 GCA_964483085.1 uncultured Synergistaceae bacterium | reverse complement strand
GCCTCTTTTTTTATGTACTTTTTACAGCGGGCGTCGGTATAAAAAAGCCCCTGCCGATTCAAAACCCATTTTTTTATAATCAAATATCTGCTCTGTGGATCCTACAAGCAGATGCCCTCCCGGATTCAGCGCTCGAAGAAATTTGTCGTACAGAATAACTTTTGTTTCAGTTGAAAAATAGATGACCACATTACGGCAGAGGATCAGGTCAAATCCTGTATCGAAAGAGTCCTCCACGAGGTTGAGTCGCTGAAAGGATACCCGGCTCTTTACTTCATCAGTTACGCTGTACATATCCTTTTCGCCCGGGATAAAGTATTTCCTGAGGAGATCGGCAGGTATGTTCAGCAGCTGGCGTTTCAGATAGTTTCCTTTTTCCGCAAGGGCGAGAGCTCCTGAATCTATATCGCTCGCGAGGACGGGTATTCTTGAGGAGAGTTTCTCCTCAAGAGACAGAATAGCCAGGGAATAGGGCTCTTCTCCTGTAGCGCACCCTGCGCTCCAGATTTTCAGCTGCCGCCTACCCCGAAGATTTGTCAGTTCCGGAATAATTTTTTCCCTTAGTTCAGTCCATTTTGCGGGATTTCTGAAAAACTCAGAGACATTGATCGTCAGATAATCGAGAAACTCTCTAAGCTTTTGATCATTTTCTTTTATAGTTTTAAAATATTCTTCGTAGGCTGTTATTTTCCATCGGTCCATAAGCATATGGACCCTTCTATGTATCTGGTGTTTGTAAGAATTGAGATCAAGTCCGGTGAGCTTTTTGACCTGTGTCTTGAAAACATCGTATGCTGGTGCATTGTACTCCTGTCTTCCTGTCATTTTCGGGGTACCTCTTCTCTGATTTTATATTTACCGGAAGAAAAGAATAAATCTTCCAGAATTTCCTAGATTCAAAAGAGAATGATATACTGTAATGCGGGAGTATTCAAGATGACCGCTCTTTTTACGAAGAGAGGAAAGTCCGGGCTCCGAAGGGCAGGACGCTGGGTAACCCCCAGTTGGTGCGAACCAAAGGAAAGTGCCACAGAAAATATACCGCCTGATTTTCAGGTAAGGGTGAAAAGGTGGGGTAAGAGCCCACCGGGTGGAGAGTAATTTCCACGCCAGGCAAACCCCGTCCGGAGCAAGGCCGAATAGGGGGGGATGAGGCTGCCCGCCGACCCCCGGGTACGGCCGCACGAAATCCGCCGTGAGGCGGATTCAAGATAAATGGTCATCCATCGACAGAACCCGGCTTATCGGATGCTCCCAAAATAAAATCAATAAGAACCGCAATGAATAGGCCTTAAAACTCTTACTTTTCATTTCATAAAGAGTCTTAAGGCCTAAGCTTTTTCTGCAATAAATGATAGGGTGGGAGCTAGTGGGAGAATATGTCGGGAAGTGGGAGTGTTTTTCATGCTGGTGGGAACCTACGAGCATAAAATTGATTCGAAATACCGAATCGTTCTTCCCTCGAAGTTCAGGGAAGAGCTCGGCGACAGAGTATTTTCCACCATTGGCATCGACAGCTGCATTTCATTATACTCTGTTTCAGGCTGGGACAATGTAATGAAACGCCTTCAGGATCTCCCCTTTTCAAAGAGCAAATCAAGAGGATTTCTTCGTCTCCTTCTCTCGAGCGCCCATGAGCTTCCGGTGGACGGAGCAGGGCGCATTCTCCTTCCTCAGGTCCTCCGGCAGCATGGAGACCTGAATTCAGACGTCGTGTTCGTCGGAGTGAGTGATCACGTGGAGTTGTGGGACAGAGGGAAATGGGAAGAATACCGTGAGGATATCCTTGCCGAACTTCCCGAAATCGCGGAAGGAGTCGAGGGGTTTTGACAGAGCATGTGCCGGTCCTTCTTACAGAGATTCTTTCTTATCTTCGCCTTCACCCATCCCTCGAACGGGTTCTGGACTGTACTCTCGGCCTTGGTGGGTATTCCGGGGCGATTCTGAAGGAGTTTTCAGAGACAAGTGTCATTGGAATCGACAGAGATACCGAGGCAATCGCTATAGCAAGGACGAATCTTTCCGCCTACGGTGATCGTTTTATCTCTCTTCATGGCAACTTCGAGTTTCTCGGAGAGGTCGCAGAGGAATTTGCACCCTTTGACGCCATTCTCTTCGATCTCGGGGTATCAAACCTTCAGATTTCTGAGGGAGCACGGGGATTTTCCTTCCAGTCGGAAGGCCCCCTCGATATGAGAATGGATCCTGGAGCGGGTCTCTCCGCGGCCGACATCGTCAACGATTTTTCAGAAAAGGAAATGACTGAAATATTTTTTACCTATGGCGAAGAACGATACTCCCGGCAGATTGCCAGAGGAATCGTCCGGATTCGAGAGAAGGACGGACCCTTTACTACCACGACCTCCCTTGTTGAGGCTATCCGGAAAATTCTGCCCGCTCCTGTTCAGAGGAAAATGGGTGGGCATCCTGCGAGGAGGATTTTTCAGGCTCTTCGCATCCGGGTAAACGAAGAATTATCCGCCCTTACCGGAGGGCTGAAGGAAGCCCGTGCCGCTGCATCCCAGGGAGCACTGATAGCAGTCGTCAGTTATCACTCTCTCGAGGACAGAATTGTGAAGCATACATTCCGGGATTGGCAGAAAGAGGAGTTCGGTAAGGTCCTCACCCGGCGGCCACTCCTTCCATCCGAGGAAGAAGTTGGTGAAAATTATAAAGCGCGAAGCGCGAAGCTGAGAGTTTTCTCCGTGAAATAAAGAACGGAAGGGGGAGTGAGTTCCGTGCAGGAGAAGAGTGCTGATCTTTGTAAAATATCCACGCCTTTACGAAAAGCCTGTCCTTATGTCATCCTTTGTACGCTGATTCTTTTTAGTGCATTTCTCGGTCTTGGAGTGCTCCGCCTGTACAGTTTTCGCCTTGAAGACCAGCTGAACGGAATCAACAGACAGATGGAATCTTATGCTGCCCGACAGATTCTTCTAAGACAGAAGCATTCAGCTCTTCTTTCCCCCGGGAGAGTCTACAGCTTTTCAAAAAACTCTCTCGGCATGATCTATGCTTCCAATGTGAAGATTTTACGTATTGACGAACCTCTCCTTGCGGATTCAGGCGGCGGAAGCGACTCCTCTTCCCCTTCGGCAAGAGCGGCAGAAAATGGCTGGTTCCACTTCTTTCTTGAGAAGGCGCTCGCAGGGGAGTAGCGTTCGAAAAAATTCCGCTAAGGGGAGAGACTATGCATAGACGTTTTGGATTTTCCCCATGGATTTTAGTTTTTTTGTTTTTTGGCGTGATCCTCTTCAGGATTGCATCTCTTCAATTGTTTCCTGACCCCAGGGTGGAAAGACAGTCCCGGCGTCAGTATTGGAGCCATATCCCCGTAAGCACCAACAGAGGCTTTATATACGATAGAAACGGAAATGCCCTCGCCCTGTCCATTCCTGCTTCCAGCTTTTTTGTCGATCCAGCTCACTGGAACCCGTCGGATGCCCCGAAACTAGAGGGGATATTACCTCCTGCCATTGTAAAGACCATCTCGGGTAATCTTCCCGGCCGCTTCCTCTGGCTTGCGAGGAAAACCGATGCAGAAACGGCGAGCCGTCTCCGGGCACTGAAATTGAAGGGGATCTACGAGATCGGCGAAAAGAAAAGGCTCTATCCGAACAAATCCCTCTCGGCCCATGTCCTCGGATTCTGTGACATTGATGACCGCGGACTGTCAGGAATTGAACTCGTATGGGACAAGGTGCTCTATTCTCCGCCTGGAATCAAAATTCTTGCGAAAGAATCATCGGGAAGAACCCTGGACATCAGCAGGGTCACAGAAAATCCAGGAGGGAAAAGTACCGGTACTGTTACGTTGACGATGGACTCTCGAATTCAGTACATCGTTGAGCGGCGCCTTGAAGAGGGAGTCGTTATGAACGGAGCGAAGTGGGGGAGCGCCGTCTGTCTTGATCCTGCCTCGGGAGCAGTGCTGGCCATGGCAAGCTGGCCCGGTTTTGATCCCAACGTCCGAGACAATATGACGAATATGAAAAAAATCATCAACAACTCCGTCGGACGCACCTTTGAACCGGGATCGACATTCAAACCCGTAATTCTGGGTATTGCTATCGAACGGGGTGCGGTCCGAACGAACGAGACCTTTCGCTGTCCCTATCGAATCAAGGTGGCTGACGGCAGCATTTCCGAAGCGATTCACAAGGATTATGGATCTCTTTCGGTCTCTGAAATTCTCAGTAAATCTTCAAATACAGGAATGGCCCAAATAGGCATGAGAGTTAAGGCTTTTGATATGTATAACAGCGTAAGAGAATGGGGCTTCAACCGGGATCCGGGAATAGAGCTGAACGGAACGGAAGAGGGACTTCTTGCTTCTCCCGAACAGTGGCGGGGAGTCATTCCGTCGAACATAGCGATAGGGCAGGGGTTGGCCGTCACCTCCCTTCAGATGGCTACCGCTATAGGAGCCATAGCAAATGGCGGAAATCTCCTCCGCCCCTATATTGTCTCAGAAGTGCGGGACAGCGGCGGGCAGGTAGTGTACAGGGGAGAAAAACAGCTCATCCGTGAGGTACTCTCTCCATGGACTGCCGAGTGGCTCAGGACCGTAATGAAGGATACCGTGAAAAATGGAACTGGTAAACAGGCTTATATCCCTTCGCTGTCCATAGCAGGCAAAACTGGAACAGCTCAGGTGGCGGAAAAGGGAGAATACATAAAGGGCAAATGGCTGGCATCCTTCACGGGTTTCTGGCCTGCAGAGAAGTCTCAATATGTTCTGCTCGTAGTGGTGGGTGAGCCCTCCATGGGAAAATATTACGGAGGAGATGTGGCGGCGCCCGTTTTTCGCGGAATCGTGGAGGATATGATGCAGATTGGACTAGTCGCTTCCGAATCGTCGGGAGGTGTCGGGTTATGATCACCCTTTGCACTCTTTTGAAAAGGTATGCGGAAAAATACGGATGTCCCCTCTCTTTGGAGGGGAGCGGAGAGAGAGACCCTGTTCTGACTGAAATAAGCTCAGACAGCAGACAGATCGCTTCCGGAGGGCTTTTCTGCTGCATTCGGGGAGAAAATGCCGACGGCCACGATTTCGCCCCTTCAGCTCTTGAGCGGGGAGCGTCTGTTCTGCTGACGGATCATATCCTGCCCCTTGACGTTCCTCAGATAGTGAGCAGAAATGTCAGGAGGGATATGGGAAGGCTGGCCGATATACTGTACGGTGAACCCTCTGGAAAACTCCTTCTCCTTGCGGCCACAGGAACAAACGGAAAGAGCACCACCGTCTGGATGCTCCGTTATCTCCTCGAGAGTCTCGGCATACGCACCGGCCTCTTCGGAACGATTCTTTACAGTGACGGCGTTCATGAGCGGGAGGCTGACAGGACGACTCCTGAGAGCTGGGAAATCCAGCGGGAACTTG
>CAYZZX010000103.1:0-5447 GCA_964483085.1 uncultured Synergistaceae bacterium | reverse complement strand
TCGGGGGGGACACTCTTTCTCGTTCTCTCCTTTCATGCCTGATAGCCTGCGATAAAAAGAGGGGGTTCTTTGAAGAATAAAATGTACCCCCGAAGTTGGACGTACATTCGACTTTGGGGGTACATTTCATGAATACATTTCTTCTATCATTCGCTCTTGCCGGAGCAGTTTCGCTACAGCTTTTCTCCCTCCCACGCTGCCACAACTGCTGCTACGCAGGAGTCACCAGTGACGTTGATTGAGGTCCGGGCCATATCGAGAACTGCGTCAATGCCCGCAACAAGGGCCGCTCCCTCGAGGGGCAGACCCACAGCGGTCAGGACGAGTGTCAGCATGATTAGCCCCGCTCCGGGAACCCCCGCCGTGCCGATAGAGGCCAGAGTAGCGGTGAGAATTATCGTCACCTGGGCAGTAAGAGGCAGGGGCATCCCGTAGGCCTGAGCTACGAAGAGGGCGCAGACACCTTGGTAAAGTGCTGTGCCGTCCATGTTGATCGTCGCTCCCAGGGGGAGAACGAAGGACGTGACCTTTTCAGAGATGCCGAGATTTACCTGGGTATTCTGCATAGTGATCGGAAGGGTGGCTGAACTCGACCGCGTCACAAAGGCCGTAAGTGAGGCCTCCCATATCCCTTTGAAAAACCACAGAGGGGAGCGCTTCACGAAGAGGATGATCAGCCCGGAATAGACAGTGGCTGCATGGAGGATGCAGCCGAGATAGACCGCAAAGATCACCTTGGCGAAGGGTGCGAGGACCGACAGCCCGTATTTGGAGACCGTTACCGCAATAAGAGCGAAGACGCCGTAAGGTGCCAGCATCATGACCATCCCTGTCAGCTTGTACATGGCCTCGGCCAGAGAGTCGAAGAAGGCGATGACGGGCTTGCCCTTTTCACCGGCGAGCACTGCTGAAACACCGAGAAAGAGCGCAAAGACGATGATCTGCAGCATAACGCCGTCTGCTGCCGCCTTGACGGGGTTGGCGGGGAAGAGGCCGAGGATAACGCTCTTAATATCGGGAGCTTCGGGGGCCTTGAAGGCCGTCGCCCCTTCGGAGAGGGTAAGCCCGACTCCCGGCTGCATGATATTTCCGAGGGCAAGGCCGATGACGATTGCGACAGCCGTGGTGACGAGATAGAGTCCGATGGTCTTGATACCGATGCGTCCGAGGTCCCGGGGATCTCCGATTGAAGCCGCCCCGACAACCAGGCTCGAAAAGACGAGGGGAACGATGAGCATTTTCAGGAGAGTGAGGAAAATCTGCCCTATGGGTTCGACGATTTTGACTTTATCTCCGCCGATAATCCCCGCGAGAATTCCCAGAATGAAACCGATTCCGATCTGCCAAATCAGTGGAACTTTTTTGCCTGACAACAGAACCGCCTCCTTTGAGTATGATTCTTGCAGCTGACGATCTTTCCCTTGTAGCTTTCTATCCGCATCCCTTTTTCGAAATCTACCTCCTCTCACTTAACAGAATAGCTTAAATACACAAGAAATACCATCCCCGGGGTCTTTCCTCCCGTTTTGACTTTGGAATAAAAAGGCGGGTCCTGTGGTCAGCTCCGCTGAATTCTGTTACCATATACTCCATCAGGAGAATAGTCCTTAAAATGCTCCTCTGGAGGATGGCCGTGAAGAAAAATAGACTTCTTCTTGCTTCACTCGCTCTCATTTTGATTTTCTCGGGAACAGCGTACGGACAGGGGGGAATTGTCCTTGTCCTCTCCGGAGGGGGAACCCGTGGGCTGGCCCATATCGGTGTTCTCGAGGCCATTCAGGAGGAGAACATCCCCATCGCCGGCATTGTAGGGGCCAGCATGGGGGCGATCATCGGCGGACTTGCGGCGAGCGGCTATACCTGCCAGGAAATTCGGGAGGTCATCGCCAACCTCGATCTGACGAATCTCCTTTCAGAAAAAACCAACCCGATCTTCGTTCCCCTGAGCCAGGAGTCCGCAAACCCCAGAAGCAAGATTCCCTGGGTTGTGATGAACAAGGCCGGAGATGTCATCGGTCCTCTGGGCGGCATGTCGGGAGTAAAACTCCTCGAAACATTCGCCCAGCTCGCCTCCCGAACCCAAATTGTTCGGTTTGATGAGCTTGCCATCCCCTTCGCTGCAGTTGCCACCGATCTTGAAACGGGAGAAAAGGTGGTGCTTCGCACTGGGAGCCTTGCCTCCGCCATGAGGGCATCAATGGCAATTCCTGTGCTTTTCGATCCCTGGCCGGTCGGAGGGCGACTTCTCGTCGATGGGGGACTCGTCTCGAACCTCCCCGTGGATACAGCCAAGGAAATTTTTCCCGGATATCCCGTTATTGCGGTAGACGTCACAGGTATACTCAAACAACGGAAGGACATTAAATCTGTTGTGGACGTCCTCGATCAGTCACTCACCATCTTCACCCGAAGAAATGTGGAAAATGAAATATTGAAGGCCGATCTCGTGGTTTCCCCCGCTGTCCAGGGTATTCCTATTTTCGATCTGACCAATGCGGGAGATATCATTGACGCGGGCAAAAAAGCAACCATCGACCGCATGGCAGTCATAAAAAAACTGGCAGCTTCGGCCCCTCCCGTAGCTCAGCAGGAGTCCCTCTGTCTTACCTCGAAGGTGCTTTCTATCATGGTGGAAGGAACTACGGAGGACTTTGGCGACTATATCGCCCAAAAATACTCTTCATGGATCGGAAAACCCCTGAGTACGCTCAATGTCATACGGGCAAGCCAGGAAATCTCTGAACAGGAAGACGTTCAATCAGTGGACTATCGCTTTGAAGAGGCTGGCGAAAACCTGAATGTAGTCTTTGTAGTCCAGCGCAAGCCGACCCTCGAAATAAACTTTGGAGGATATACGACCAATCTCCACCCCCATCGCTGGGTTTATATCAACGGAGTTCGCCGGGATCTCTTTTCCGAAGGAGATTCTCTTCGATTCAATCTAAAAGTCGGAGAGCAATGGGGAGTGGACGCGAGTTATCTTCAGAATTCGGATAAGCGACGGACCTGGGAGGTAACTCTCTCCGCCCAGAACTGGGAGATGGAGACGGCCAACGCCGGAACGAAGGCATGGGATAGATATGCCGTCGGTCTCACAAGGCGTTTTTCGGCAGGATCATTTGAAGGCGGCCTGGGCTATGCCTTTGAGAGAGTACACTCTGGAGGATTAGATACCAATTCTTCGGGAGCGACTTTTTTCCTCTCGTCCAACACCCTGAATGACCCGACAGATCCTACGGAGGGTTCTTTATTTCAATTGCAGGCGTGGTGGCCCGATCAGGAAGAGATCCTCTACAGGGCGAACTTTTTTGCCGCTTCTCGCCTCTCTGACTCGTGGCGTTTTTACTTCCGCACGGGATTTGCCGAAGGGGACGAGCGTGGAGACGGAAGAAGAGCCGTCTTCCTCGGGGCCGCTGAAGAGCTCTACAGCTACTCTGGGAACCCGATTCAGGGAGAGCGGATGTTCTGGTGGAACGCCGCCTTCCGGAAGGTGTTGACGAAAAGCTGGTGGGGCGCTTTGAACACAGAGTTTTTTGGAGGCATGGGTTTTGTATATAACGATCAGGGAGAGCGGTTCCGGGATGCCTGGGAGGCCGGGGTCTCCTTTTCCGTGCCGGGGTTACTCTTCGACGGAAAACTCATGGTGTTGTATAACGATGAACGGGATCTCAAGGTCGGCTTCTTTATAGGCAGTCCTGTCTGGGGGCATTACCCCCTTCCCTGATTAAGTGAAGCTGAAAAAAACCGGGAAAATCATCAGGTCCCGCTGAGCTGCGGGAATATACTACAGTGTTGTATTTGAAGAAAAAAACAGGAGGAACGCCCGATGGCACGGAATATTACGTCACGAAAACAGGACTATTCACAATGGTACCTCGATATCATTAAGGTGGCAGAGCTGGCCGATTACGCCCCCGTTCGGGGGTGCATGGTCATACGCCCTACGGGATATGCTCTGTGGGAGTCCATTCAGCACCACTTTGACGAAGCCTTCAAGGAGACGGGACATGTCAATGCGTACTTCCCTCTTCTCATCCCCCAGTCGTTCATTGAAAAAGAGGCCGAACATGTGGAGGGGTTTGCCCCCGAATGTGCGGTGGTGACCCACGCGGGGGGTGAGCTTCTCGAGGAACCTCTCGTCGTCCGTCCAACCTCCGAGACAGTCATCGGCCACATGTACAGTAAATGGGTGCAGTCCTGGCGGGATCTCCCCATTCTCATCAATCAGTGGGCCAATGTTATGCGGTGGGAAAAACGTCCCCGCCTCTTTCTGCGCACCTCAGAGTTCCTGTGGCAGGAAGGGCACACAGCCCACAGCACGTCTCAGGAGGCGATGGAGGAGACGCTCTGCATGCTCGAGGTCTATCGCCGTATCATGACGGATATCCTCGCCCTTCCGGTCATTTCAGGCGAAAAGACGGAGGGGGAGCGTTTTCCAGGAGCCGTAAATACCTATACATGCGAGACGATGATGAGCGACGGCAAAGCCCTTCAGGCAGGAACAACCCATTTTCTCGGTCAAAATTTTGCCCGGGCCTTCGACATCAAGTTCCAGAACCGCGAAGGGGACCTCGAGTACGCCTGGACAACGAGCTGGGGTGTCTCTACCCGCCTTATCGGTGCCATCATTATGACTCACTCTGACGATGATGGTCTTATCATTCCGCCGAGAGTCGCTCCGGTGAAAACTGTAATCCTTCCCATCAGTCCCGACAATGAAAAAGTTGAAAAAGAACTTCTTCCCAGGGCTATGGAAATTTCTTCCTCACTGAACGCCGCTCTCGGAGGCCGCTTCACCGTCGTAGATAAACAGTTTCACCTTCGCCCGGGGGACAGGTTTTTTCATCACCTCCAAAAGGGAGTTCCCCTTCGACTCGAACTTGGAGAAAAGGAGCTCGAAAAAGGAACCGTCCGGGCGGTGCGGAGGGATACAGGAGAAAAAATGGACATTCCAATTGAAAGCCTCTCCGAAAAGATACCGGCTCTTCTTGAGGATATACAGTCCACTCTCTACAATAGGGCCCTCGATTTCAGAAAAGCAAATACAGTCGTTGCCTCCACCTATGAAGAACTGAAGAAAGCGATCGACGGAGACGGTGGATTTGTAGAGACCTGGTTCGCCGGAGGGTCTGCCGGGGAGAAGAAGATAAAAGAGGAAACAGGTGCCACGGCCAGGTGCATACCGATGGAGGATGGGTCAACCGGAAAGTGCATTCTCACTGGAAAAGAGGGGGCACCGAAAGTCATCTTCGCCAAAGCCTATTAGAAGATTTACAATGACTGTCAAATGAAAAAACAAGTGAAATTGTCCGTTTCAGGGAAGCGCCTTTGCAATTTAAAGCAGGAAAGTCAGTCATAGCAGCGATAGGGATGAAAAATCCCGATGAAAAGAAAATAAATACCGGGTGTTGACTTCTCTCCAGAAAATGGTATTATACCACTCGCGC
>CAYZZX010000102.1:0-5511 GCA_964483085.1 uncultured Synergistaceae bacterium | reverse complement strand
ACCCTGAGCCATCTGTACGACGGACTTTCCTTTCTTATGGGGTTCACCCCCCTCATTGTGATCATGGCGGGGGTGATCGTGGGCATCCTCGCCGGAGCCATGCCGGGCATCTCCCCCTCCATGGCGGTGGCCCTGCTGCTCCCCTTCTCCTTCGGCATGTCCCCCTCCATGGGGATCGTGCTCCTCTGCGCCATCTACCTCGCCTCAAACTACGGCGGGTCCATCACCGCGGTCATGGTCAACACCCCGGGGACCCCCTCTGCGGTGGTCACCGCCTTTGACGGATACCCCCTCACCCGGAAGGGGCAGGCCGGAACGGCCCTCGGAGTCTCCCTTGTCTCCTCCGTAGTGGGCGGTTTCGTGGGGATCATCATTCTCGTTCTCTTCTCGGCCCCCCTGGCCCGGATGGCCCTGAAGTTCTGGCCGGCGGAGTATTTCGCCCTGGCCATCCTCGGACTGTCCACCATAGCCTCCCTCGGAGGAGGCAAGTGGCTTGAATCCTTCATCGCCGTCATGCTGGGGCTCCTGCTCAATACCATCGGCCTCGACCCTCTCAGCGGAGTGAGCCGGTACACCTTCGACTTTATCAAGCTCTACGACGGATTTTCCTTCATTCCAGTGCTTATCGGCCTCTTCGCCCTCAGCGAAGTCTTTCTGGGGATAGAGAGCGGAGAGGTAAACGCTCCGCCGATTCTGCCCGAAAAGGAGAAATCTCCCTGGCCGACACTCCGGGACTATCTGAAGCTGAAGTACGCCATGGTGAGGGCAGGGGTCATCGGTACTGTCATCGGCGTCTTTCCCGGTGCCGGCGGCACCATCGCCTCCTTCATCGCCTACGATATCGAAAAGCGGCTGAACTCTGATCCGGACAGCTTCGGAAAGGGTAATTCCTTCGGGGTAGCTGCCGCCGAGGCATCCAACAGCTCCTCCGTGGGCGGTGCCCTTGTTCCCCTGCTCACCCTGGGTATTCCCGGAAGCTCCTCCGCGGCGGTGCTCATCGGCGCCCTCATGATCCACAACCTTCAGCCCGGGCCGGAGCTCTTCACGAAACACCCTGAGATCATCTACACCCTTTTCTCAAGCCTCTTCGTGGCCAATATTTTCCTGCTGGGGCTCGGGCTTCTCGGGGCCAGGCTGTGGATCAAGGCGGCCCTTATACCAAAAAGGCTGCTCTACCCGATGATCTTCGCCTTCTCCTTCATCGGAAGCTACGCGGTGCGCTCCTCCGTCTTCGACGTAGGGGTCTGTCTGGCCTTCGGCCTTCTGGGGTGGGTGCTCGTCCGCAGCAAGTTCCCCGTTTCCCCCATCGTCCTCGGAATGATTCTCGGCACCATGATCGAGAAGAACCTCCGGGCAACTCTTATGATGGGCGGACCCGCTCTCTTTCTGCAGCGCCCTCTCTCCCTTGTGCTGCTGGGGCTCGCCTTTGCCTCGGGGGTCATCCCCTTTCTCCGTGAGCGCAGGCGCCAGAGGACTCTGAGGAAATCGTGAACATCCCCATCTTCTCTCTGATCAATCTGCTCGGAGGGCTGGCGGTCTTCCTCTACGGAGTGGAGGAGACCACGGCCGCCTTCGGTGCCAGCTTCGGCACCAAGTCGAAGGATCTGCTCATCAAGTTCACCCGGAAAAAGTTCCAGGCCTTCATCTTCGGCGTTCTCCTCGCGGCCGTCGCCCAGGGGAGCACCGTGGCCACGTCCTTCGCCATCGGTTTCGTAGACGTGGGAATGCTCTCCTTCGCAGGGTCCCTGGTCGTGATGATGGGGGCGAGCGTGGGAGGGGCCTTCGTCACCTTCATCATCAGCCTCGACATCGCCGCATGGTCCCCCCTTCTCTTCGCCGCGAGCCTTCTCATGGTCCGTTTCGGCAGGAGGACCGTCTACCGGGCGGGGGCCGTCCTTCAGGGGATTTCTCTCATCCTGCTGGGAATGTACATCCTCAAGCTGGGAATCGGCCCCTTGGTCTCAGACCCCCTGTTTGCCGCCCTCGCCGAGGGGGCGGAAAAAAACCTCTTCCTTCTCGGCATAGGGGCTTTTCTGGCCACGGCAATTCTCCAGAGCGGACCGACCGTCCTTGCCCTGACGGTGACTCTGGCGGTATCGGGGGTGCTTACCGAGGCCGCCATCCTGCCCATCGTCCTCGGTGCCCATGCCGGTTCATCCGTCACGGTTCTTATTGCAGGGCTCTCGGGGCGCCAGAACGCCCGGAAGCTCGGCATATCCACCTTCGTCTACAAGATCGTGGGAGTGCTGGCCATTCTCCCCTTTGTCCCCTGGCTTCAGGAGTTTCTCGCCGGAACGGGGGGGCGGGTGGCGTCGAAAATAGTCCTCGTCCAGGTAGGGATTACCCTCGTCAACGCCCTGATGTTTTATTTTCTCGTCGATCAGCTTGCGTGGCTTTCAACTTTGCTGTCGGATAAAATGGGCAAAGAGCGGCTTTCCGCCCCCGTCTATCTCGACGACGAGGTCCTTGAAATTCCCTCCCTGAGTATCCTTCTGCTTTCGAAAGAGATGATTCGCCTCGCGAATTTCATTGAGATGTACTGCCAGATTCTCTTCCGGCCGGACCAGGCAGTACGGAGTTTTCCCGAGCTTCCCGGCGCCATCCGGGATCTGTCGGAGATATGCGAAGAGTATATGTACGGCATTCATATTCCTGCAGATGATGATTCATTGCGGGAGAGTTATTCCACCGTTTCCTATTCTATGGTATCCTTTCGGCAGATGGCAAAAATCCTGACCGGCGAGCTTCGCCTTCTCGCTGAGGCAGGCGTGGCCGACCAGCTTGTCAAAGAGGTGGGCCCCGAGATGTGGGAGGTGCTTTCCCGCACCGCCCTGACGCATATCAGGGTCTCCCTGAGGGCCTTCGCCCTTGCTGATGCCGATTTCGCCGGCTTTGCCGGCCGGTATGAACGGGAGTACGAACAGCTTGACAGAAAGATACGGCTCCGCCTCGGGGCGGATGCGCTCAACCGGAGAGAGCTTGCCCCTCTCCTCGATTTCCTCACTCAGATGTTCCTTCTCGTGAAAACGTCCCTCGACGTGGCGAGACGAGAGGGCTATTCTGAGAGTTCGATCGTATGAGAACCCCGGGAGGTGTTTTTTGCCAGTGACACAGCCACAGAAGAAGATCTCCGTTCAGTCTCTGCTCTATGATTCAGATCGGGAGCGGATCGTCGCCACCGTCCTGCGAATGGGAGACCTGGTATCGAAAGCCCTTGAGGAGGCCGTTCGTGCCTTCTTCAATCAGGACCGGGAGGCAGCAGGAAGAGTCATCCGGAACGACGACCTGATCGACAGCCTGGAGGAGGAGGTGGACCAGGAATGCCTCGGGTCCATCGCCATGAGAAGCCCCAGAAAGGAAGAGCTCTACTTTGTCTTCGCCGTGCTGAAGATCATCACCGATCTCGAACGGATAGGAGACCAGGCGGTGAACATCGCCAAGAAAGTCTATCAGCTTACGGAGACCATGCGGTTCCCCCGGGAGGAGTGCATCCTTCTCATGACGGAGAAAGTCCTCTCCATGTTCTCAGACGCCCTCGAGGCCTTCCGCACAGGAGACGGGGAAATGGCGTCCGAGCTCTGGAAGCGGGACGACGAAGTGGATGATATGTATGCGGAATGCTATTCCGATTTTCTTGAAGCCGCCATGGCAGGAACCCACAGCGGCCCCGAAGCGGTCAGGGTAGGCGCGCTGGAACTCTGGGCGGCCCGCCATCTTGAACGGGCGGGAGATCATGTGATCAACATAGCCGAGAGGGTCTTCTTCATGGTAGAGGGAAAATACTTCCCGAGCAAAGAGGAGCGGAAGAAGACCGAAAAATAATCAGCAGGGGAGATCTCCTTCCCGAAAAAATCTCTGACCAATGTTGACAAATACTGAAAATGACGTATAATTATATGGTCAGTAAAGGTCAGAAAATCCACAGGAGGGATATCTAATGAAAAAAGCTGTAGGAATAGATCTTGGAACGACAAACTCAGTTATAGCAGTCATTGAAGGCGGTACACCCGACGTGGTGGCAAACGCCGAAGGAGGGCGGACAACTCCCTCGGTCGTGGCCTTCACTAAGGATGGAGAACGCCTCGTCGGCTCCATCGCGAAACGCCAGGCGACACTCAACCCCGATGGAACCCTCTTTTCCATAAAACGGTTCATCGGACGGAAGTATAACGAAGTAGAATCGGAACTGAAGATCGTCCCCTATAAGGTAGTGGAGGGACCGAGCGGTGCAGTGCGCTTCTCCGTGGCGGGCAAGGAGTACGCCCCCGAGGAGATCAGCGCCTCCATACTCAAGAAGCTCGTTCAGGATGCTTCCGCCTACTTGGGCGAAAAAATTACGGACGTGGTCATCACCGTGCCCGCCTATTTCAACGACTCCCAGCGGCAGTCCACGAAGGACGCCGGAGTCATCGCCGGGCTGAACGTTTTGCGAGTGGTGAACGAGCCCACAGCGGCGGCTCTCGCCTACGGTCTTGATAAGAAAAAAGAGCAGAAGATCATGGTCTTCGACCTCGGCGGCGGAACCTTCGACGTCTCCATTCTCGACATCGGCGACGGTGTCGTTGAAGTTCTCGCCACGTCGGGAGATACCCACCTCGGCGGCGATGATTTCGACAAGGTCCTTGTGGACTGGGTCGCAGACGAATTCCGCAAAGAAAACGGAATCGACCTGCGGAAGGATAAACAGGCCCTCCAGCGCCTTTACGAGGGAGCGGAGAAGGCCAAATGCGAACTGTCCTCCCGGACGAGCACCGAGATCAGCCTTCCCTTTATCACCGCCGACGCCAACGGGCCGAAACACCTGAACATGACCATCACCCGGGCCAAGTTCGATCAGCTCACCGCACCACTCGTGGAGCGGACTGTGGGCCCCGTCAAGGACGCCCTATCCGGCGCGAAGCTTTCGGCGAATGAGATCGACGAAGTGGTCCTCGTGGGAGGTTCGACCCGGATCCCCGCCGTTCAGGACCAGGTCCGGAAGCTCACCGGAGGCAAGCAGCCCAACATGTCGGTGAACCCCGACGAAGTTGTTGCCGTGGGCGCTGCCGTCCAGGCCGGAATTCTCAGCGGCGAGATGAAGGATGTCGTGCTCCTTGACGTCATCCCCCTCTCCCTCGGCGTGGAGACCATGGGCGGCGTCATGACGAAGCTTGTGGAAAAGAACGCCACCATCCCCCTCAAAAAGACGGAAGTCTTCTCCACGGCGGCGGACAACCAGCCGGCAGTGGACATCGTCATCCTTCAGGGCGAGCGGGAGATGGCAAGCGACAACAGGATCCTCGGCAACTTCAAGCTTGAGGGGATACGCCAGGCACCGAGAGGATTACCCCAGATCGAAGTCACCTTCGACGTGGACGCCAACGGCATTCTGAACGTCACGGCGAAGGACCGGGATACGGGCAAACAGCAGCAGATCACCATCGAAAGCTCCACGAACCTCGACAAGTCCGAGGTTGAGCGGATGATCCGGGAGGCTCAGGAGCACTCCGACGACGACCGCAAGAAAAAGGA
>CAYZZX010000101.1:0-5519 GCA_964483085.1 uncultured Synergistaceae bacterium | reverse complement strand
GTAATTGGTATGGGAGAACAGTACTGGTTGATAAAAAAGGGGAGGGCGGAGAAAATCCCGCCCTCCCGAAACAAAACCTTTTTATTTCTGGGGCTCTGAAACGTCCTCTGAAACGTCCGGGCCTCCCAGTTCCATGGCGATATCGTTTGCGAGATTGGCTGCAGCCTCGGGAAGGCCTTCTTCCCCTTCGTAGCAGGCCGCCTGAAAGCCGGAGTAGACCACTGCTGTTGCCACGTCCACCAGTCGGGCGTCGAGGGTGAAGACGGACCCCGTGGCATTCACCGTCCCGACGATGAGGTACTGGGCTCCAAGGAGCTTTCCGGCGGAGATTGCCTTGGAATCGTCCACGAGGCCTGACATCGCGAGGCGGTGCTCCTTCCCGACAGAGGCGATCTGGGCCCCCTCAAGGAGCGTCCAGGGACCTCTGCCGGTGAGGCGGGTGCGCACCTGCTCGGCCACAGCACCTCCGAGCCAGGGCATACACCCCGTCGCTTTGAAGTCCGGCACGGCGATGATCATCTCGGCCCTTGCGGGAAGGGAGATCATGAGAAGAAAGAAAATGCTGAGAAGCCCGGAAAGGACTGTATTTTGATACCGACCCCTCATTCCGATTCCTCCTTTCCAGCTTTCATCGGATCAGACGGCCTTCAGGAAGGGGAGAAAAGCCTTGCCGTCCACTTCAATCTTCAGCTTCGCGATGGCATCCTTCAGCCCCGTCACCTCTCCGTCCACGAAGACCTTTCCCGAGGCGAACTGAAGCTCCTTCAGGGTATTCTTCGCCTCGGCGGTCTTGCCCGAGGCCGAATAGGCCCGAGCCCTGTGAAACCGGAGGACTTCGGCGAGCTTTGTTCTGCTTGCGAGGATGCCCTTGGCGTCCCGGACGAGGAGCCTGTCCGTGGGGAGGTCCTTCTCGAGTTTCTTTTCCACGGTGAGAATGGTCTCAAAGTCGCCCCTGTCGCCGGCATGAAGGGCGAGCTCCCCGGCAATAAGGGTTCTGAGCTTCTCCATATCGCTCCAGAGTTTTACCTGGGCGTCGTAGCAGTCATCAAGGGTTTTCAGCAGCATTTCCCGTCCCTTCTCGTACTCTCCGCTTCGCATGAGGCTTGCTCCGGCCAGGTAGGCTGCTGTGCACTTGGCTTGAATAGTGCCTCCTACAGAGATATCGAGAGCCTTCTGAAGATCTCTTCCCTCAAGAATGAACTTGGACTTAAAGACCTCTATCAAATTTTCCATCGCTTTTGACTCCGCTGAGGACGACGAACCGCCGCCACCGTCACTACCGCCGCCACCGCTTCAACCGAAGCTCGCCGAGGGGGCGAGCAGAATTCCGAAGGCAAAAAGGGCGATGCTCAGAAACCCGATAAATTTACGTGCCATTGTAGACCACTCTCCTTTAAATATTATTCTAACAGCTTTTTCAGCGTGTCGCTTAATTTTGGATCGATGCTCTTCAGGGCCTCGACCTGTTCCCTTGCGCCCGTTTCGTTTCCTCTCATTATCTGGGCGGTGCCGAGCAGAAACCGGAGGTTGCCGTTTCCGGGCTCGAATTTCAGGGCCGCGAGAAGTATCCCGGCTGCCTCTTCCGCCGCGCCGTTTTCCAGCAGAAGCTGTCCGAGGGCGAGATAGGCGGGGGTATATTTTGCATCCGTCTCGATCGCCTCAACGAAATAGTCCGCCGCCTCTTCAATCCTCTTTCTGTTTTTATAGGCCGCCCCCTTGAGAAAAAGGGCCTCCGTCAGCTTCGGATTGAGCTCAAGAGCCAGGTCGAGGGGTGGTGTGGCCTTATGGTAATCTCCGAGGAGAAACCAGGCCTTCCCCACGAGGAGGTGGGCCTCGGCAAAGTTCGGATCCCACGTGACCGCCTGCTGGGCGGCGAGAAGGGCGTCGGATTTGCGGTTGGCGGAGAAGTAGATACCCGCCACGATGAAGCTGAGGAGGCCGTTCTTCGGGCTCAGTTTCGTCATCTTCTCCCAGAAGGGGAGGGACTTGCGGTACTCACCGAGGTTGTAGTAGCCGAGGGCCTCGTAGAGGTAATACTTATAGTCCTTCGTCGGATCGCCCGGCGCGGGGGTCTCCCCGCTGAAAAAGGCATGGAGCTCGGAGGCGAGATTTCTCGACAGCAGGGGGATTTCGTCCTCCCCCTGTTTCGACGTCTGCTCGAAACTTGTGAGAACTCGCCCGCTTTCCACATCCACGAGCCGGGCCGTCACCATGAGAAGAGCTCCGAAGCGGCTGACTGCACCGAGGATGAAATATTTCGCCCCTACGAGCTTCCCCGCCTTGACCGCAGTGGGAGTCTCCACGACCCCCGAGAGAGCCAGGCGCTGCTCTCGAGCCACCTCACCGAGGCGGGAGCGTTCCACAACGGTAATGTCCCTGTTTCCGGCCAGAGCGGTTGTGACCATCTCGCTGAGGGCGCTGCCGAGGTGGAAGCTCGCTCCCTGAGAGAGGAAGGGAGCCACGGCCACGGAAAGGGGAGCGGCCTGGCAGGGGCGGGAGGCCAGCACTGCCGGAAGCAGGAGAGCTGCGAGAAGAAAGAACGAGAGGCGGTTCAGTCTGTTCCACCGATTCAAGACTGTCTTCATCCTGAGAGCCCTTTTGAAAGAGGCATCAGCGGGCTTTTTCGCTCCACCGGTGGGTCATGGCGTCGTAGGTGTAGAGCGTGTTCGCCGTGAAGACGGTGATCTTTTTATTGTCGATGATGCAGGCCTGGGGGGATAACCCCTCCCGGAGGACCCACTGGTGCATGGTGAGGTCGTAGATCGCCACGGCGTTGTCGTCCCAGGCAGCAGCGAGCCAGTCGCCTACCTGGGCCTTTTTCACGGCGAAGTCGTTGGCGTACTGCCACTCCTTCAGAACGGGATCATAGACGACGAATCCGGCCTCTCCCGTGAGAGCTGCAAGCCCTCTGGAGAGAAGGGCGCCGTTGATCTCCCAGGGCATTTGTTCGCTCCGGATCCACACCGCATTTTTAGCGTCGAAGACCGCCGCCTCGTTGGCGTTCCATATGAGGGCGAAATTGTCGGAGAGGCTGCCGAGAAGGGTCTGGAAATCCGCCTGGGAAAGCCACTGATGGGTGCGGATGTCGTAGATCCAGGCGTCGTTTTCACTCCACACGAGGGCGAGATGATTATGAGTACGGTGCCCCTTCGTCCGGAAGTCGTTGAGGACGGAGTGCTGCCCGAGGGTGGGATCCTGCACGCGAACGGTATTGGCATCGATGAAAAGCTGAACTTCCGCCAGGGCTGTTCCAGCACAGGCGAAAAGAAGACAGAGGGCACAAAGCAGCACAGATACCTTGAATTTGGATATTGTCATGTCCGCCACGTCCTTTTCTTTAATTTTTGCTCAGTTGGACCGAATTGCCCGCTGCTGTTTCCTCGCTGAGATCTGAGCGCTTCTGCAGAAGTAGGGAGAGAAATTGCCGGAGAGGGCCGCCGTAGGAGACTTCAAGCTCCGCCTTTCCGCCGGAGAAGCGGATAAGGGTCGCTTCCGATGCTCCGGCTTCCCGGCAGCTTTCCGCAAGACCATGGGCCTCGGCGAAGGAGCGGACGGGGGAAACGGAAAGGGTGTATTTCACTGCCGCTGGGCCAGCTCCCGCTCCGGGGCTTTGCCCCAGGAGGACTGCCGAGACACGCCGGGCGGCCGATTCCGCCGCCTTCTGGGAAGCCTCGTCGGAGGTGTAACCGATCTCCTTGGCCGACTCGGTTCCGGCGAGAATCTGCCTGCCGTTGGACGCTGTGCATGCGCTCACCGCAGCGGTGGCGGTGGCGGTGAAGAGGCCGAATTCGTTCTTCACTGCGGGAGGAACCGTTATCCGCCCCGAGACGAGAACTCCGAAACCGTAGGTCCGCCCCAGCTTCAGAATGGCCTCCACGTTTCCGTCGAGGGCGAGGGCGGCCGCTTTGCTCGCGCGGATCCGTTCGAGCTGTTTCTCGTCCACCGCCTTGTACCCTCCGTTCAGCAGAGCCCGGAGGAAGATGGCCCGGGCGGATGCCGCATGAGCGGGGACACCCTGTACGAGCACCGCGATGGTCTTCCCCTTTGGCAGGGCGGCCCCTTCTGCTGAAGGAGCGGGAAGGAGGAGGATCATGCACAAAAAGAGAATTCCTCCGAGAGTTATAGTTCCGGGGCGTCCCATTCCTCTCACCTCGCCGTTCCGCTGAAGATGAGGCTTTCGGAGAGAAACCGGTCAAGGGGAACGGTCACTCCCACAATGGAGATCCCGTCCCGCACACCGAGATAATCGATCCGGTCCTCCACCAGCTCCCCCTGAACTTCAATGGAGGAGAGCTTTTCCGGGAGGCCGAATTTCATCTCATAGAGCAGAAAGAGAAGGTTTCTCCGGGCGTCGGTGAGGGCCGCCCGTTTCGCGAGAAGTCGGGAGGAGGGGGTGGGCGAACGGACCGGAGCCCGCCCTTCGGCGGCGACAGAGCCTCCCTGCCAGTCCACCACGCCGTAGCGGAAGACCTGAATGCCCTCCACCGCGCCGTTATTCCTCCAGATCGTCTGGAGCTGCTCCTCCGTCAGCGCCCCCTCCGCGTGGGAGGGAAGGAAAAACACCAGCAAAAGAAGGAGGTACAGGCATTTTTTCATTGCGTCTTCGTTCCTTCCAGCGTCCCGGCAGTCAGCCCGGTGATCTCTATGCCGAGGGTTTCAAGAAGGGCCGCGGTCTCCTCGGCCGATTTTTCCGTCACCACGTCCATCTCAAGGCGTTTGTTTCCGTAGGAGCGCTGGTAGGCTCCGATGACGCCGGGAGCCTTCTCCATATTTTCCCTTATGCTGCGGGCCTCTCCGAAGGAAAGGTTCGCCACGGTGATCTTGAAGGTTCTTCCGGGAATGCCCCCCGCCGTTCCGCTCACCAGGGCGTAGGCTACCTTGTGGATCAGCTCTTTCGCCAGATCCGGCCCGAGGGCTGAAAAACCCTTGACGGCACCGTCTCCGGGGGAGGTCCCCTTGTCCTTATGCTCAGCCATCTCCGTTCCCATGCCGTAGGCCGTGGAGGCGAGGATGGCCTTGAGCTGAAGCTGGGAGCGGACGCCGTAGAGGGTGACCCCGGAGATCTTCTGTTTCGTGTAGGAATTCGCCTGGGCCTTGCCGTAGATGAGCACGTCGGAGCGGAATTTTTTCGCCACGTCCGAAAGAAGGGCCGCGTCTCCCGAGGCCTTCGCTGCCTCGAGTTCTCCCTTCTGAATCGCCTCCGCCTGGGTCGGGTCCACCATCAGGTAGCCGGCTTTCTCGAAGGCCCGCAGCACTGCACCCTCCGCAGTGGAGAGGAACTGCCGTTCTCCCTCCACCACCTCGTCCACGAGGACGAGCACCCGGGGGTTCCCCAGGGCGGAGATGACCGCAGGGCCGAGAACGCCGTCAAGGGTTTTCGTGGAGACGGTGCACGACGCGGTGATATGGAAGATTCCGTCGCTGTCGGTCCATTCTCTGAGAATATCCGTCTTCGTCACGATCCCCTGGGACTGAGAGAAGACCTGGTCCCGGATGACCTGAAAATCCTTCATCTCCGT